>NZ_CP013382.1:1942362-2266089 GCF_001513745.1 Burkholderia humptydooensis
GATTTGCGCGCGATGGCCGTCGGGCGTGTTGCCGTTCATGAAGTACCAGTCCGACACGGCGGCCGCCATCCGGCGCGCGGCCGCCGAATTGCCGCCCTGGAAGACTTCGGGATGCGGCTGCTGCAACGGCTTGGGCTTCAGCGTGTAGTCGTTGAACCGGTAGAAGTCGCCCTTGAACGTGAAGTTGTCCTGCGTCCAGATGCCCTTCACCGCGCGGATGAACTCCTCGGAGCGGCGATAGCGCTCGTCGTGCTCGAGCCACGGCTCGCCGATCGCGGTGAACTCGCCCTTGAACCAGCCGCTCACGACGTTGATCGCGACGCGCCCCTGGTTCAACTGGTCGATCGTCGCGAGCTGCTTCGCGACGACGGCCGGATGCCACGGTCCCGGCAGGATCGCGGCGATCACCTTCAGGCGCTCGGTCGCCGCGAGCAGCGCATGGCTGAACGCGACGGACTCGTGCTGATATTCGGCGCCGTAGCCGGCCGTGAAGCGGATCTGCGACAACGCATAGTCGAAGCCGTTCTGCTCCGCAAGGCGCGCGAGGCGGCGGTTGTAGTCGATATCCCAGCTCGTGCGCTGCTCGATCTTGCTGACGACCAGGCCGCCGCTGACGTTGGGCACCCAGTAGGCGAACTTGAGGGGGTCCGGCTCGTGACTCATCGGATCGTTCCTTGATGCGTGAAGGGGACGGTGGAAATCCGGCGGCGCGCGGCGCGGCCGGCCGGTCGGCAATGGCCCTCGGACGCGCCGCTTCGCGCGGCGTCTGTCCCGGCGCATCGTAGGGCGGGCCGGCATGTCGGCCAACCAACGAATTCAGCTATCGATGCCCGCCGCCGCGAGATATGCAAATGACGCACGGCGGCGCGCGCAACGGCGGCGCCGCGCCCGCCCGCCCATGCGCCTGTCACGAACTGTCGAATTTTTGAGGAAATTTGTCGCCGCATTGAACCCGGCGCGCCTTTCCGTATTCCAATGGCCGGTTTGCATTTTCATTACAATTCCTCGCCTGCCACGCGTTATCGTTCACCTCTCATGAAAAAATCCCAACGCCGCTGGATCGCCGCGGCGGCCGGCATCGTCGTGCTCGTCTCGCTCGCGGCGCTCTACCAACGCTTCTGGTCGAAAGACAAGGCGCCGCATTACCTCGCCGCGAACGTCGCCCGCGCCGATCTCGAGAACGCGGTGCTCGCCACGGGCACGCTGCACGCGTTCAAGCAGGTCGACGTCGGCGCGCAGGTGTCCGGCCAGTTGAAGTCGCTGAAGGCGAAGCTCGGCGACAAGGTGAAGAAGGATCAGTGGCTCGCCGAGATCGATCCGGTGATCTCGCGCAACGAGCTGCGCCAGGCCGAGGCGAACGTCGAGAACCTCGTCGCGCAGAAGCGCTCGACCGCCGCGCAACTGAAGCAGGCCGAGCTCGCGTTCAGGCGGCAGCAGCAGATGCTGCCCGACGACGCGACGTCGCGCCAGGACTACGAGGCCGCGGCCGCGTCGCTCGACGTGCAGCGCGCGAGCCTCGTCGCGCTCGATGCGCAAATCCGCGCGGCGCGCATCAGGATCGAGACCGCGCGCGCGAACCTCGGCTATACGCGGATCGTCGCGCCGATGGACGGCGAAGTGGTCGCGATCGTCACGCAGGAAGGCCAGACGGTGATCGCGCAGCAGCAGGCGCCCGTGATCCTGAAGCTCGCCCAACTCGACACGATGACGGTCAAGGCGCAGGTGTCGGAGGCGGACGTGATCCGCATCCATCCCGACCAGGCCGCGTATTTCACGATTCTCGGCGAGCCCGACAAGCGCTACTACGGCAAGCTGCGCGCGATCGAGCCCGCGCCGCAGAACTTCCTCGACACGCAGAGCAGCCTCGGCGGCATGGGCGGCGGCTCGTCGAAGACGAACGCCGCGGTGTTCTACAACGCGCTGTTCGAAGTGCCGAATCCCGGCCACCGGCTGCGCATCTCGATGACCGCGCAGGTGAACATCCTGCTCGGCACCGCGCGCAACGCGCTCAACATTCCCGTCGCCGCGCTCGGCGCGAAGGACAAGGACGGCACGTATGCCGTGCGCGTCGTCGGCGCCGACGACAAGGTCGCGACGCGCAAGGTCCGCACCGGCATCAACAACAACGTGAAGGTCGAAGTGCTGTCGGGCCTCGCCGAAGGCGAGCGCGTGATCATCGGCGATGCGGCCGAGCCCGCCGGCGCCGGCGCGGCCGCCTCCGACGCGAGGAACTGACGATGACCGGGCCGCTGCTTCAGCTCACGCGCGTCACGCGCCGTTTTCCCGCGGGCGACAAGGACGTCGTCGTGCTCGACGACGTGAACCTGTCGATCGACGCGGGCGAGATCGTCGCCATCGTCGGCGCGTCCGGCTCGGGCAAGTCGACGCTGATGAACATCCTCGGCTGCCTCGACCATCCGAGCTCGGGCAGCTACACGGTCGGCGGGCGCGAGACGAGCGAGCTCGAAAGCGACGAGCTCGCGCGCCTGCGCCGCGAGCATTTCGGCTTCATCTTCCAGCGCTATCACCTGCTGCCGCATCTGTCCGCGGCCGAAAACGTCGAGATGCCCGCCGTCTATGCGGGCAGCGCGCACGCGCAGCGGCGCGAGCGCGCGCTGAAGCTGCTCGCGCGCCTGGGCCTGTCCGATCGCGCCGGCCACCGGCCGAGCCAGCTATCGGGCGGCCAGCAGCAGCGCGTGAGCATCGCGCGCGCGCTGATGAACGGCGGCGAGGTGATCCTCGCCGACGAGCCGACGGGCGCGCTCGATTCGAACAGCGGCCGCGACGTGATCCGGGTCCTGCGCGAGCTGAACGCGCTCGGCCACACGGTCATCATCGTCACGCACGACGAGCACGTCGCCGCGCACGCGCGCCGCGTCATCGAGATCAGCGACGGCCGGATCGTCGGCGACCGGCTCAATCCGCGCGCGGATGAAGCCGGCGCCGCGCGCGACGCGAACGGCAACGCCGGGCCGCTTCGCGCGCACCGGCTGTCGGCGGGCGTCGGCCGCTTCGCGGAAGCGTTCCGGATGGCGTGGATCGCGCTCGTGTCGCATCGGCTGCGCACGCTGCTCACGATGCTCGGGATCATCATCGGGATCACGTCGGTCGTGTCGATCGTCGCGATCGGCGAAGGCGCGAAGCGCTACATGCTCGACGAAATCGGCAGCATCGGCACCAACACGATCAACGTCTACCCCGGCGCCGACTGGGGCGACAGCCGCGCGGACGCGATCCAGACGCTCGTGCCCGCCGACGCCGCCGCGCTCGCCGAGCAGATCTACGTCGACAGCGCGACGCCCGAGACGTCGCGCAGCCTGCTGCTGCGCTATCGGAACATCGACGTCAACGCGCTCGTGAGCGGCGTCGGCGAGCGCTTCTTCCAGGTGCGCGGGATGAAAATGGCGCAAGGCATCGCGTTCGGCCCCGACGAGGTGCGCCGCCAGGCGCAGGTCGCGGTGATCGACGAGAACACGCGCCGCAAGCTGTTCGGCGCGAACCCGAATCCGCTCGGCGAAGTGATCCTGATCGACAATCTGCCGTGCGTCGTGATCGGCGTGACCGCCGCAAAGAAGAGCGCGTTCGGCGACATGAAGAACCTGAACGTCTGGGTGCCGTACACGACGGCGTCCGGGCGCCTGTTCGGCCAGCGGCACCTCGACAGCATCACCGTGCGCGTGCGCGACGGCCAGCCGAGCAACGCGGCCGAGCAAAGCCTGACGAAGCTGATGCTGCAGCGGCACGGCCGCAAGGATTTCTTCACGTACAACATGGACAGCGTCGTCAAGACGGTCGAGAAGACCGGACAATCGCTGACGCTGCTGCTGTCGCTGATCGCGGTGATCTCGCTCGTCGTCGGCGGGATCGGCGTGATGAACATCATGCTCGTGTCGGTGACCGAGCGCACGCGCGAGATCGGCATCCGGATGGCGGTCGGCGCGCGGCAGGCCGACATCATGCAGCAGTTCCTCGTCGAAGCCGTGACCGTCTGCCTGATGGGCGGCGCGATCGGCATCGTGCTGTCGTTCGGCATGAGCTTCGTGTTCTCGCTGTTCGTCGACCAATGGAAAATGGTGTTCTCGGCCGGCTCGATCGCGTCGGCGTTCCTGTGCTCGACGCTGATCGGCGTCGTGTTCGGCTTCATGCCCGCGCGCAACGCGTCGCGGCTCGATCCGATCGATGCGCTCGCGCGCGATTGAGGTGACGCGATGACGACACTACCCTCGACTCATCGTTTCGCCCGGCGCGCCGCCGCGCTCGCATGCGCGGGCGCGCTGCTGTCCGGCTGCGCGAGCTCCTCGCGCAACGCGCCGCCGCCCGCGCTCGAGCTGCCCGCGCAGTGGGCCACGCCCGTCGCCGCGCAGGCGAGCGTCGTGTCCGACGACTGGTGGCGCCGCTTCGGCGACCCGACGCTCGATCGCCTGATCGACAGCGCGCTGCGCACGAACAACGATCTCGCGGCCGCCGCGATCCGCGTCTACCGCGCGCAATTGCAGGCGGGGCTCGCGGACACGAACCTGACGCCGAACGTGACGCTCGGCGCGACGGGCAACGTATCGCGCACGCTCGACACGCACCGGATGAGCCGCACGAGCGGCATCACGGCGGCGCTCGGCTACGAACTCGACCTGTGGGGCAAGCTCGCCGCGCAGCGCGACGCCGCGCGCTGGGAGCTGGAAGCGACGCAGGCCGACCGCGATGCGGCGCGGCTCGCGCTGATCGGCACGACGGCGGCGCTGTACTGGCAGATCGCCTACCTGAATCAGCAGATCGCGATCGGCGACGCGAACATCGCGTATGCCGAGCGCACGCTGCAGCTCGTGCAGTCGCGCCACGCGGCGGGCGCGACGTCCGGGCTCGACCTCGCGCAGGCCGAGCGCAACCTGTCCGCGCTGCGCGCCGACCAGACGCAGTTGATCCAGCAGCGCACCGAGAATCGCAACGCGCTCGCGATCCTGTTCGACCGTCCGCCGCAGCGGCAAGCGGCCGAGCGCGACGCGCTGCCCGCGGCGCCGCTTCCGGACGTCGCTGCGGGCGTGCCGGCCGAGCTGCTCGGCCGCCGGCCCGATCTGCGCGCGGCCGAGTTCCGGCTGCGCGAATCGCTCGCGAACGTCGACGTGACGCGCACGAGCTTCTATCCGACGTTCACGCTGACGGGCAACGTCGGCACGGCGAGCACGAGCCTCGAGCGCGTGCTGCAGAATCCTGTCGCGACGCTCGGCCTCGGGCTCACGCTGCCGTTCATCCAGTGGAACACGATGCAGTTGCAGATCAAGGTATCGAAGTCGCAGTACGAGGAAGCCGTCGTCAATTTCCGGCAGAGCCTGTATCGCGCGCTCGGCGAAGTCGAGAACGCGCTGTCGGCGCGCGTGCAGCTCGAGGCCGAGGCCGACGAACGCACCCGCGCGCTCGCGCAGGCGCAGCGCGCCGAAACGCTCGCGAAGGCGCGCTTCGCGGCCGGCGCGACGGGCGTGCAGCCGTGGCTCGACGAACAGCAGCGGCTGCGCGACGCGCAAAGCGCGCTCGCGCGCAATCAGTTGGGACGGCTCAACAACCGGATGGATCTCTACAAGGTGCTGGGCGGCGCGGGATAGGCCGCAGCGGGGAACGGCGGAGCGGCCGCATCGTCGTATCTGCCGCCGGCCCCGCGCCTCGAACCGCCAATCGCCGCGCCGCCGCCAACGCGCGCTCAGCCCGCGGCCGCGCCGAGATCGGCGAGCGGATGCGCTTCGCGCTTCCACGGCGACGTCAGGAAATGCAGAACGCGCTCGCGCTGCACCTCGACGAGCGTCGCGGGCGCCCAGCCCGGCCTGCGGTCCTTGTCGACGAGATGCGCGCGCACGCCTTCGCAGAAGTCGCCCTCCTCGATCGCATGCGCGACGATGCCGAGCTCCATCCGGAACGATTCGGCGAGCGTCATCTGCCGGCCGCGCAACAGCGCGTCGCGCGTGACGTCGAGCATCGTCGGCGAATGGCTCGTCAATGCATCGAGCGTCGTCTGCAGCCATTGCCGATGCTCGCGCGAGAGTTCGTCGCGCGTCAGGTCCTGCCGCAGCGTCGCGACGATCCGCTCGACGCCGGAGCGCTTGTCGAAGTGGCGGACGATCCACGGCATCTGGCTGTCGAGCGCCGCATGCGGAACGACGTTGCACGGCGGCGCGAACACCGCGCGCAATCCGCGCAGCACGTCGCCCGACCAGTCGGCGCGCTCGAGCCGCGTCTCGAACGTGTCGAGCCACGACGACGGCACCGACAGATCGGCGAGCTTCGCCGCGAGCGCATCCGCGCCCGACAGCGTCGCGCCCGTGAGGCCGACGTACAGCGACAGCTCGACCGGCAGCCGCGCCAGGAAATGCGTCGCGCCGACGTCGGGCACGAAGCCGATCCGCGTCTCCGGCATCGCGATCTTGCTGCGCTCGGTCGACACGCGCAGCGCGGCGCCTTGCGCGAGCCCCATTCCGCCGCCCATCGTGATGCCGTCCATCAGCGCGACGACGGGCTTCGGGAACGTGTGAATCGCGTAGTCGAGCCGGTATTCGTCGACGAAGAACGGCAGCCAGCCGCGGCCGCGCGCCTTCGCCATCCGGTAGAGCGCGCGCACGTCGCCGCCCGCGCAGAAGCCCCTGTCGCCCGCGCCGCGCAGCACGACCGCGACGATCGAGCGATCGTCGCGGCAGCGTTCGAGCAACGCGGCGAGCTCGCGCACCATGTCGTGCGACAGCGCGTTGAGCGCGGCCGGCCGGTTCAGCGTGATCAGCGCGACGCGGTTTACGACGCGCATCAGCACGTCGCGCGCCGCCGCGTCGTGCGAGATGTCATGCATCATCGGCGTGCTCATCGCGGCTGCCCTCCGTCGTCGGCTCGCCATTGCGGCTTGCGCTTGCCGAGAAACGCGGCCACGCCTTCGCGCGGCTCGCCGCCGTCGAACAGATCGACGAAGCGCTCGCGCTCGACCGCGAGCGCGGCGCCGCGCGGCACGCCCTGCCGCGCAAGGCCGATCAGCTCCTTCGCGACGCCCACCGCGCGCGGACCGAGCGCAACCGCGCCGCGCGCGAGCTCGATCGCGGCATCGCGCGCGCGGCCGGTGTCGACGACTTCCTCGACGAGGCCGATGCGCAGCGCGGTTGGCGCGTCGACGCGCACGCCCGCGAGAATCATCCGCTTCGCCCAGCCCTCGCCGACGAGCCAGGGCAGCGTCTGCGTGCCGAGCCCGCACGGCGTGAGGCCGACCGACGGCTCGGGCAGCGCCATCTGCGCGTGCCGCTCGGCGACGCGCATGTCGCATGCGAGCGCGCATTCGAGACCGCCGCCCATCGCGTAGCCGTTGATCGCGGCGATCGTCGGAAAGCGGGCGTCGTGCAGCGCCTCGAACGCGACGCCGAAGCGCGACGCCATCGTGCGCGCCATCGCGTGATCGCCGTCGGCGAACGAATGCAGATCCGCGCCCGCGCTGAAGAACTTCGGGCCGTCGCCCGTGACGACGAGCGCGCGCACGCGGGAATCGGCTTCGAGCCGCTCGATCGTGCGCTGCAGTTGGAGGAGCCCGTCCGCGCTGAACGTGTTCGCGGACGGGCGCTTGAGCGTGACGAGCGCGATCGCGCCGTCGTCGGCATAGTCGAGCTCGATCATCAGGTTTCCTTTTTGACCGGCTGGTACAGGCGGATCACCGCCGAGAAATCGAGCTTGCCGTCGCCGCGGCTGCTCATCGTCTGATACAACTGCTGCGCGAGCGCGCCGAGGTAGACCGGCTGCCGCGCCTGCTTCGCCGCGTCGTTCGCGAGGCCGAGATCCTTCAGCATCAGATCGGTGCCGAAGCCGCCCGTGTAGCCGCGCGACGACGGCGCGGCCTCGATCACGCCCGGATACGGGTTGTACGTGTCCGAGCTCCAGCAGCGGCCCGTCGACGTGTTGATGATGCCCGCGAGCACCTTCGGATCGATGCCGAGCGACGCGCCGAGCGCCATTGCCTCGGACACGCCCGCCATCGTGATCCCGAGCACGAGGTTGTTGCAGACCTTCGCGACCTGCCCCATGCCGGTCGCGCCGCAGTGGACGATGTTCTTGCCCATCGCCGCGAGCACGGGCTTCACGCGCGCGTAGTCGGCGTCGCCGCCGCCGACCATGAAGGTCAGCGTGCCCGCCGCCGCGCCGCCCGTGCCGCCCGACACGGGCGCATCGACGAACGCGCCGCCGCCGCCGCGCACGAGCTCGCCGAACGCCTGCGCGCTCGCCGGATCGATCGTGCTCGAATCGATCACCATCGCGCCCGCGGCAAGGCCTGCGAGCACGCCATCCTCCTGCGTGAGCACGGCGCGCACGTGCGCGGCCGCGGGCAGCATCGTGATGACGAACTCGGCGCCCGCCGCCGCGTCGCGCGGCGAAGCGGCAACCTGCGCGCCGCCGTCCTTCACGAGGCGCAGCGCGTCCTCGCTCAGATCGAACGCGCGCACTTCATGGCCCGCCTTCAGCAGATTGAGCGCCATCGGCGCACCCATGTGGCCCAAGCCGATAAAACCGATCTTCATCGCGCCCTCCGATCAGTGCAGACGAATCGTCGTATTGACGGCGCCCGCCGTCGCGTCGTCGTCGAACCAGCGCGCGGTGACGGTCTTCGTCTGCGTGTAGAACTGCACGACCTGCTTGCCGTACGGGCCGAGATCGCCGAGCTTCGAGCCGCGCGAGCCCGTGAAGCTGAAGAACGGCACCGGCACCGGAATCGGAATGTTGATGCCGACCTGGCCGATGTCGATCTCGCTCTGGAACTTGCGCGCGGCCGCGCCGCTTTGCGTGAAGAGGCCGACGCCGTTGCCGAACGGATTGGCGTTGACGAGCGCGATCGCTTCGTCGAGCGTGTCGACCGACATCACGCACAGCACCGGGCCGAAGATCTCGTGCGTGTAGACCGACATCTCCGGCTTCACGTCCGCGAAGATCGTCGGGCCGATGAAGTTGCCGTGCTCGTAGCCGGGCACGCTCACGCCGCGGCCGTCGAGCGCGAGCTTCGCGCCCTCCTTCTCGCCGGCTTCGATGAGGCCGAGGATCCGCTGCTTCGCCGCGCGCGACACGACGGGCCCCACGTCGGTGCCCGCTTCCGCGCCCGCGTTGACCTTCAGCGTCTGCGCCTTCGCGACGATGTCGGGCAGCCAGTCGCGCGCCGCGCCGACGAGCACCGCGACCGACGTCGCCATGCAGCGCTGGCCCGCCGCGCCGAACGCCGCGCCGACGAGCGCGTTCACCGTCTGCTCGCGATTCGCGTCGGGCAGGACCACCGCGTGGTTCTTCGCGCCCATCATCGACTGCACGCGCTTGCCGTGCTCGCTGCCGAGCCGGTACACGTGCGTGCCGACGGCCGTCGAGCCGACGAACGAGATCGCCTTCACGAGCGGATGCGAGCACAGCGCGTCGACGACTTCCTTGCCGCCGTGCACGACGTTCAGCACGCCCTTCGGCACGCCCGCCTCGATCGCGAGCTCGACGAGCTGCATCGTCGACAGCGGGTCCTGCTCGGACGGCTTCAGCACGAACGTGTTGCCGCAGACGATCGCCATCGGGAACATCCACAGCGGGATCATCGCGGGGAAGTTGAACGGCGTGATGCCGACGCACACGCCGAGCGGCTGGCGCAGCGAATACGTATCGACGCCGCCCGCGACGTTCTCCGCGAATTCGCCGAGTTGCAGCGTGCCGACCGAGCACGCGTGCTCGACCACTTCGAGGCCGCGGAACACGTCGCCCTCGGCATCGGGCAGCGTCTTGCCCTGCTCGGCCGTCAGCGTCTTCGCGATCTGCGGCAGGTTCGCGCGCACGAGATCCTGGAACTTCAGCATGATGCGCATCCGCGCGGAGAGCGGCGTGCCCTTCCATTTCGCGAACGCGGCCTGCGCGGCCTCGACGGCCGCGTCGACTTCGGCGGCGGTCGCGAACGGCACGCGCGCGAGCAGCTCCTGCGTCGCCGGATTGACGATGTCGCGCCACTCGGTCGCGTGGGATTCGACGAATTCGCCGGCGATCAACAGCTTCACGGTCGGCACGTGATGTCCCTTCCGGGACGACGGAGTTGCGTTCATCGTGAGATTCTCCTGGCTATGGCCGGCGGCGCGCCGCGCGCGTCGCCGGCCGGTTGATGCGAAGCGGCACGCCGGGCGTCACTTGCCCTCGGCCGCGAAATCCTCTTCCCAATACTCGCCGGGCATCCGGCACGACGCGTCGTCGCCGCGCTCCAGCTCGCGGCGGCGCAGCTCGACGCGGCGGATCTTGCCGGAGATCGTCTTCGGCAGCTCGGCGAACTGCAGCCGCCGAATCCGCTTGTACGGCGCGAGCTTTTCGCGCGAGAAGCGGAAGATCTCGCGCGCGAGCGCCTCGCTCGGCTCGTAGCCCTCGCGCAGCGTGATGAACGTCTTCGGCACCGACAGCCGCAGCGGGTCCGGGCTCGGCACGACGGCCGCCTCGGCGATCGCCTCGTGCTCGATCAGCACGCTCTCCAGCTCGAACGGGCTCAGCCGGTAGTCGGACGACTTGAATACGTCGTCGGCGCGGCCGACGTAGACGAAGTAGCCGTCGTCGCGGCGCAGCGCGATGTCGGACGTGCGGTAATGGCCGTCGCGCATCGCGTGCGCGGTCGCCTCCGGGTTGTTCGCGTAGCCCTTCATCAGGCCGACCGGGCGCCCGGCGCCCGGGCCCACCGGCAGCGCGACCTCGCCTTCGCTCGCGGGGGTGCCGTCCGGATCGAGCAGCACAATCGCGTAGCCCGGCAGCGGCCGGCCCATCGAGCCCGGCACGACCGGCTGGCCCGGCGAGTTGCCGATCAGGCACGTCGTCTCGGTCTGCCCGTAGCCGTCGCGGATCGTCACGCCCCACGCCTTCTTCACGCGCTCGATGATCTCCGGATTGAGCGGCTCGCCCGCGCCGACGATCTCGCGCAGCCTCACCGGGAACGCCGCGAGCGGCTGCTGGACGAGCATCCGCCAGACGGTCGGCGGCGCGCACATCGTCGTGACCTGATACTTGACGAGCGCGTCGAGCACGACCTTCGGCTCGAAGCGCGCATAGTTGAACGCGAACACGCACGCCTGCGCGTTCCACGGCGCGTAGAAGCAGCTCCATGCGTGCTTCGCCCAGCCGGGCGAGCTGATGTTCCAGTGGACGTCGCCCGGCTGCAGGCCGATCCAGTACATCGTCGACAGGCTGCCGACCGGATACGTGCGGTGCGTGTGCTCGACGAGCTTCGGCTTCGACGTCGTGCCCGACGTGAAATACAGCAGCATCGGATCGCTCGCGCGCGTGACGCGCTCGGGCGTGAAATCGGCCGCGGCCGCATAGCCGTCGGCGAACGCGAGCCACCCCGCGCGCGGCGCGCCCGCGACGATCTTCGTCACGTCGAGCCCCGGCTGCTCGAACTTCGCGGCCTCGCTCTCGTCGACGATCGCATAGCGCGCGCCGCCGATCTGCACGCGCTCGCGCACGTCGTCGGCGGACAATTGCGTCGTCGCGGGCAGCACGACCGCGCCCAGCTTCATCGCCGCGAGCATCGCGTCCCACAGCTCGACGCGGTTCGGCAGCATCAGCAGAATCCGGTCGCCGCGCGCGACGCCGATCCCGCGCAGCCAGTTCGCGATCCGCGCGGAACGCTCCGACATCTGCGCGAACGTGTACTGCGCGCCGTCGCCCGTCGCCGCGTCGACGATCCACAGCGCGGGCTTGTCGTTGCCGCGCGCGATCGCGTCGAAGTAATCGAGCGCCCAGTTGAATTCGTCGAGCGCCGGCCACCTGAAATCGCGATATGCGGTGTCGTAGTCGGTGCGGTGGCGCAGCAGAAAATCGCGTGCGTCGAGGAACGCCAGTGCCGTCATCGTGTCGTCTCCTGTCGATCGGAGTTGGCGCTTCAGCGCCTACTCCGATCCCATGCAAAGCTGTCCATGTTGCGCGAGTGCTTCCTTGCGGCGATTCGCGCGACAGCGCTCAAAGCTGCCGCGCGATCACCATTCTTTGCACTTCGCTGGTCCCCTCGTAGATCTGCGTGATCCGCGCATCGCGGTAATGGCGCTCGACCTCGTAATCGACGAGGAAACCGTAGCCGCCGTGGATCTGGATCGCGTCCGAGCACACCGCCTCGGCCATCTCGGACGCGAAGAGCTTCGCCTGCGACGCCTCCGACAGGCACGGCAGCCCCGCCGTGCGCAGCCGCGCCGCGTGATGCGTGAGCAGGCGCGCGGCGTTGATCTGCGTCGCCATGTTCGCGAGCTTCTCGGCGATCGCCTGATGCTCGGCGATCGGCTTGCCGAACTGCACGCGCTCGCGCGCATAGCGGCGCGCGCGGTCGAACGCGGCGCGCGCGATGCCCGTCGCCTGCGCGGCGATGCCGATGCGCCCGCCCTCGAGGTTCGACAGCGCGATCCTCAGCCCCTCGCCGCGCCTGCCGAGCAGATTCTCCTGCGCAATCGCGCAGTTCTCGAGCGTGATCGGACACGTGTCCGACGCGCGGATGCCCATCTTCTTCTCGGGCTTGCCGACGATGAAGCCCGGCGTGTCGGCCGGCACGACGAACGCGGACAGCCCGCGCTTGCCCTCGTCCGGATCGGTCATGGCAAAAACGATCGCCAGGCCCGCGCGCGCGCCGTTCGTGACGAACTGCTTGCTGCCGTTCAGAATCCACTTGCCGTCGCGCAGCTCCGCGCGGGTGCGCAGGTTGTGCGCCTCGGAGCCCGCGTGCGGCTCGGTGAGGCTGAACGCGCCGATCGTCTTGCCGCTCGCGAGATCGCGCAGCCAGCGCTCCTTTTGCTCGGTCGTGCCGTAGTTCAGCACCGGGCCGCAGCCGACCGAGTTGTGCACGCTCACGAGCGTCGCGCACGACGCGCAGCCCGCCGCGATCTCCTCGAGCGCGAGCGCGTAGGCGACGTAATCCGTATACGATCCGCCCCAGTCGGCGGGCACGATCATGCCGAGAAAGCCGAGCTCGCCCATCTGCGCAACGACCTCGTCGGGCAGATGCGATTCGCGGTCCCACTGGGCGGCGTTCGGCGCGAGCACTTCGGCGGAGAAGGCGCGCGCGGCGTCGAGGATCATCCGTTGATCTTCGGTGTAGAGATCGTCCATGACTGCATGTCTCCTGGGCGCCAACCGCGTCGTCGCGCGGCGCGCCTCGATCATTCTGTGTCGATCAGTCAAGTGTAGGCAACGCGCGGAAACTGTTCGATGCTCGCTCCGCTCAATTACACTGATCGTTTTTGCCATACCGCACCGCGGCACGCTCCTGCGATGAAGCACGAAGAGAAGAAGGGCACCGTTTCGATCGAACTCGTCGAGTCGAGCCTCGCGCTGTCGCGGCGGCGCGGCGTCGGCGACGCGCCGCTCCTCGCGCAGGCGGGCATAGCGGCCGCGCTGCTCGCGCAGCCGAACGCGCGCGTGTCGGCGCGGCAGTACGGCGCGCTGTGGAACGCGATCGCGCGCGCGCTCGACGACGAGTTCTTCGGCCAGGACCCGCACCCGATGCGCTGCGGCAGCTTCATCGCGATGAGCCAGGCGGCGCTCACGGCGCGCAACGGGCTGCGCGCGCTCGCGCGGGCGGTCAACTTCATGCACTGCGTGCTCGACGATCTGCACGCCGAGATCGACGCGAGCGCCGAGCGCGTGCGACTGCGCTTCGTGCATCGCAACAACGCGAACCCGCCGGAGATGTTCGCGTACGCGACCTATTTCGTCATCGTCTACGGCCTCACGTGCTGGCTGATCGGGCGGCGCATTCCGCTGCTGCACGCGAGCTTTCGCTGCGGCGAGCCGCGCGCTGTCCACGAATATCGACTGATGTTCTGCGACGACATGCGCTTCGGCCAGCCCGATTCGTACGTCGATTTCGATCCGGCGTTCGCCGCGCTGCCCGTCGTGCAGACGGCCAAGACGCTCAAGCCGTTCCTGCGCGACGCGCCCGCGAGCTTCATCGTCAAGTACCGCAATCCGCACGCGTTCGGCGAGCGCGTGCGCGCGGCGCTGCGCGCGCTGCCGCCCGCCGCGTGGCCGACCGCGCAGGCGCTCGCTGCGCGGCTGCATGTGGCCGAGGCGACGCTGCGGCGCAAGCTGAAGCAGGAAGGCCATTCGTATCAGTCGATCAAGGACGCGCTGCGCCGCGATCTCGCGTGCGAGGCGCTCGCCGACCCGGCCCGCACGGTGGCCGACGTCGCCGCGGCGGCGGGCTTCGCCGAGCCGAGCGCGTTCTATCGCGCGTTCCGCAAGTGGCGCGGGATGAGCCCCGCCGACTACCGCGACGCCGCGCTCGCCGCGCGCGCGGCCGCTTCACGCTTTCGCCGGAAACCGCCTACTCTTTAAGCACCGGGCGCCCGCCCTTCTCACGGCCCGGCTGCGGCGCCGCACCATGCGGCAGCGCGCCGCCGGCCGACACCGCGATGCCCATGCCCCGTCCTTCGCCACGTCCGCCGCCGCTGCACGGCAAGCTGCCCGCGCGGCTCGCGCGCGCGGCCGTGCTGATCGGCCTGCTGCTCGCGTGCGCCGCGGCCGCCGCCACCGCCGCGGCACGCGCGCCCGTCGTCGTGATTCCGGTCACGGGCGCGATCGGCCCGGCGAGCGCCGACTTCATCGTCCGCGGCCTCGAACGCGCCGCGCGCGAGCACGCGCAGCTCGCGATCGTCCAGCTCGACACGCCGGGCGGCCTCGACACGTCGATGCGGCAGATCATCAAGGCGATCGTCGGCTCGGGCGTGCCCGTCGCCGCGTTCGTCGCGCCGGGCGGCGCGCGCGCGGCGAGCGCGGGCACCTACATCGTCTACGCGAGCCATATCGCGGCGATGGCGCCCGGCACGAACCTCGGCGCGGCGTCGCCCGTGCAGTTCGGCATCGGCGGCCAGGCGCCGCCCGCCGCGCGGCGCGAGCCCGGCGCCGCGTCCGGCGGTTCCGGCGCGGGCGCGACCGACGCCGAATCGACCGAAACCCGCAAGGCGCTGCACGACGCGGCCGCGTACATCCGCAGCCTCGCGCAGTTGCGCGGCCGCAACGTCGAATGGGCGGAGCGCGCGGTGCGCGAAGCGGTGAGCCTGCCCGCGAACGACGCGCTCGCGCAGCACGTCGTCGACCTGATCGCGAACGACCCGGCCGATCTCGCCGCCAGGCTCGACGGCCGCAGCATCGTCACCGCAACGGGCACGCACCGGCTCGATACCGCGCAGGCGCCGATCGAGACGATCGAGCCCGACTGGCGCAGCCGGCTGCTCGCGACGATCGCCGATCCGAGCGTCGCGCTCGTGCTCGTCACGCTCGGCATGTATGGGCTCTTCTTCGAATTCGCGAATCCCGGCTTCGTGCTGCCGGGCGTCGCGGGCGCGATCAGCCTGCTCGTCGGCCTGTTCGCGCTGCAGTTGCTGCCGATCAGCTACGCGGGCCTCGCGCTCGTGCTGCTCGGCATCGCGTTCCTGATCGCCGAGGCGTTCCTGCCGACGTTCGGCGCGCTCGGCGTGGGCGGCATCGTCGCGTTCGCGATCGGCGCGCTGATGCTGATCGACACCGACGTACCCGGCTACGGCGTGCCGTGGCCCGTGATCGTTTCGCTCGCGGCCGCGGGCGCGATCCTCGTGTTCGGCGTGTCGGGCTTCGCGCTGCGCGCGCGCCGGCGGCCCGTCGTCACGGGCGCGGAGGCGATCGTCGGCAGCATCGGCGAGGTGCTCGACGACGGCCTCGTGCCCGATCAGCCGCCGCAGATCGGCCCGAGCGCGGACCCGGGCGCGCCGCTCGCGCCGTCCGCGGCCGGCTGGGCGCGCGTGCACGGCGAGCGCTGGCGCGTCGCGAGCGCGACGCCGATCGCGGCCGGCCGCCGCGTGCGCGTGACGGGCCGCAACGGCCTCACGCTGACCGTCGCCCCGCTGTACGACAACGCCATCCCAACACGAGGAGAACAATCATGATGGGTTTCACGTTCGGTTTCGGCAGCCTGCTGTTCGTGTTCGCGCTGTTCCTCATTGCCTCGTCGATCCGGATCTTTCGCGAATACGAGCGCGGCGTCGTGTTCCTGCTCGGCCGCTTCTGGAAGGTCAAGGGGCCGGGGCTCGTGCTGATCGTGCCCGTCGTCCAGCAGGTGGTGCGGATCGATCTGCGCACCGTCGTGTTCGACGTGCCCGCGCAGGACGTGATCACGCGCGACAACGTGTCGGTGAAGGTGAGCGCGGTCGTGTATTTCCGCGTGGTCGACCCGGAAAAGGCGGTGATCCAGGTCGCGCGCTACTTCGACGCGACGAGCCAGCTCGCGCAGACGACGCTGCGCGCGGTGCTCGGCAAGCACGAGCTCGACGCGCTTCTCGCCGAGCGCGAGCAACTGAACGCCGACATCCAGAAGACGCTCGACGCGCAGACCGACGCATGGGGGATCAAGGTATCGACGGTCGAGATCAAGCACGTCGACCTGAACGAGACGATGATCCGCGCGATCGCGCGCCAGGCGGAGGCCGAGCGCGAGCGGCGCGCGAAGGTGATCCACGCGGAAGGCGAGCTGCAGGCGTCCGAGCAACTGCTGAAGGCCGCGCAGCGGCTCGCGCTGCAGCCGCAGGCGATGCAGTTGCGCTATCTGCAGACGCTGACGACGATCGCCGCCGACAAGAACTCGACGATCGTGTTCCCGCTGCCGGTCGATCTGCTCAGCGCCGTGCTCGAGCGCTTCGAACGCGCGCCGCAGTGATCGCGGTATCGATTTTCGCGCATCGATCCTGCCGCGGTCCGACGGCCCGGTGGCTCAACGACACCGCTGCTTCGATGGTCCGATAGTCCGATAGTCCGCCGGATCATTCCCCATTTCCCCCGACGCAGCCCGGAGCGGGGCCTGCCGCCTTTCCCGCGACGAATTAGGAAAAGTACTCATCATAAACACGCGCCCAGACGCGATTCGTTGATATAAGATAATTACATTGATCAATGTCACATTTACTGACGCAGTGCAATGGCGGCTGACGCATCCGCGGCCGGCACCGCCGCTCAGAACGACGAAGAAAGGGAGACGACGCCATGGCCGAGCATCCGCTGCCGGAAGTGCACATCGACGAACTGGACCAGTTCCGCTCCGTCCAACAGCTCGCATACCGCTGCGTCGAATCCGTCGGCGACATGCTGTATCCGGGCATCACCGAGAAGCAGGCCGCGCGGCTGATGCTCGAATGGGCGCAGGACCACGGCGTGCAGGATTGGCTGCACAAGCCGTTCGCGTGGTTCGGTGAGCGCACCGCGTTCGAAGGCTTCTCGGGCCTCAAGCACCTGGGCGGCTTCAATCTCGCGTTCTTTCCGAGCAATCGCACGCTCGAGCCTGACATGCCGGTGATTCTCGACGTCGCGCCCGTCGTCGACGGCGTCATCGCCGACGTCGGCTATGCGACCTGCCTCGGCCACAACCCGATCCTCGAGCAATTGCAGGACGACCTGATCGCGCACCGCGAGATGATCGTGAAGCTCGTGAAGGAGCGCCGCACGCTCGCCGAGGTCGCGCAGGAAGTGGACGCGCTGTGCCGCCGCCAGGGCGTCGAGCCGCGCCACAAGGCGTATCCGTTCAAGGTGCTCGCGCATCGCGTCGCGAAGCTGCGCAAGCTGTCGAAGCCGCGCTTCGTCGCGCGCTTTGGCCTCAATTCGACGCGCAACCTGCTGCTCGAGCAGGCGCGCGCGGGCAAGGAACAGGGCTGGTCGCCGCTGTGGTCGATCGACGCGCGCTCCGATCACGCGCCGACGCCCGGCCTCTGGGCGGTCGAGCCGCATCTCGGCTTCGCAGGCGTCGGCGCGAAGTTCGAGGAGCTGCTCGTCATCACCGACGACGACGCGTACTGGCTCGACGACGACCTGCCGCACGTGCGCCGCTGGCGCGCGCGCGAGGAGGCGCGCAAGCCGCTCGCGCACGAACAGGCGGCGTGACGGCAGCCGCCGCGCGCCGTTCCTTTCCGCTCACCACACGAAGACATCACGATGCAGCCCCTCTCCGACGAAGCGCCGCTCGCGCTGTTCGAATCGGTTCACACCGAAACCGCCGTCGCGGCCGGCGACGTCACGCTCGCCGCGAAGACCTGGGGCGACGCGTCGCGCCCCGCCGTCGTGCTCGTGCACGGCTATCCGGACAGCAGCGAAGTCTGGCGCCGCGTCGCGCCGCTGCTTGCGAAGTCGTACTACGTGATCGCCTACGACGTGCGCGGCGCGGGCCTGTCGACGAAGCCCGCGCGCACGGCCGACTATCGGCTCGAGCGGCTCGTCGACGACTTCGCGGCGGTGATCGACGCGCTCGCGCCGAACCGCGCGGTGCACGTGATCGGCCACGACTGGGGCTCGATCCAGGGCTGGGAGTTCGTCACCGAGCCGCGGCTCGCCGGGCGCATCCTCTCGTACACGTCGTGCTCCGGACCGAATCTCGACCACGTCGGCTACTGGCTGCGCCAGCAGCTCGCGCGGCCGTCGCCCGCGTCGCTCAAGCGCCTCGCCGGCCAGCTCGTGCGCTCGTGGTACGTGTACCTGTTCCACCTGCCGTTCATCCCCGAGCTCAACTGGCGCCTGTGGCTCGGCCGTGCGTGGCCCGCGCTGATGCACCGGCTCGAGCGCACCGACGTCGGCCCGCGCCCGACGCAGACCGAGGACGGCGTGCACGGCGTGCGCCTGTATCGCGCGAACTTCATCCGCCGCGTGCTCGCGCCGCGCGAGCGCTATGCGCACGCGCCCGTGCAAGTCGTCGTGCCGCTGCGCGACAGGTTCGTGAGCCCCGCGCTGTCGGCCGACATCGCGCGCTGGGTGCCGACCTGTTACCGCCGCGAAGTGGCCGAGCGGCACTGGCTGCCGATGTCGGAGCCGGCGCGCTTCGCCGCGCTCGCGCAGGAACTGATCGAAGCGGTCGAGACGGGCACGGAGCCGCCCGCGCTCGCGCATGCGCGCCGCACGAGCGGCGCCGGCCCATTCGTCGGCAAGCGCGTCGTGATCACCGGCGCGGGCAGCGGGATCGGCCGCTGCGCGGCCGTCGAATTCGCGAAGCGAGGCGCGTCGATCGTCGCCGTCGACATCGACGGGCAGGCGGCCGAGCGCACCGCGCTCCTCATGCGGCTGCTCGGCGCGCAGGCCGACGTGCGGCGCGTCGACGTCGGCTCGGCCGACGACATGGAAGCGCTCGCGAACTGGGTGGGCGAAGAGCTGGGCGGCGCGGACGTCGTCGTCAACAACGCGGGCATCGGCATGGCGGGCGGCATCCTCGACACGTCGGCCGCGCATTGGGAGCGCATCCTGCACGTGAACCTGTGGGGCGTGATCCACGGCTCGCGCCTGTTCGCCACGCAGATGGCCGCGCGCGGCGCGGGCGGCCACATCGTCAACACCGCGTCGGCGGCCGCGTTCGGCCCGTCGCGCGACCTGCCCGCGTACGCGACGACGAAAGCCGCGGTGCTGATGCTCTCCGAATGCATGCGTGCGGAGCTCGCCGACCACGGGATCGGCGTGACGGCCGTCTGCCCCGGCTTCGCCGAGACGGGCATCATGGCGTCCACCCAGTACGCGGGCGCGAAGAGCGCGCAGGACGAAGCGCGGCTGCGCAAGCGCGCGACGAAGCTCTATCAGATGCGCGGCCTGAAGCCGGAGACCGTCGCGAAGGCGATGGTCGACGGCGTGCTGCAGAACAAGCCGGTCGTCGCGATCGGCGCGGAAGCGCATGCGATGCGCTTCGTCGGGCGCTTCACGCCGTGGCTCGGCCGGATGATCGCCCGCATCGGCATGGCATCGCACTGAGCGGCACAGCGCCCCCGACCGTTGGAGGAGACATCGATGAATGCCCCGGAAAATCACTATCTGATCAAGGCGCGCCACGTCAAGTTCGACTTCGCGAAAGCGCCGATCCAGTGGATCGAAGGAGATCCCGAAAGCACGCACATCATCAACACGCTGAACCTGCTGTTCCCCGAAGGCGAACTGTGGTTCTGCCGCGTGTACAACAAGGCGATACCGCTCATCACCGATCCGGCGCTGCGCGCAGACGCCGACGGCTTCCTGCGCCAGGAAGCCGTGCATTCGCGCTCGCACGGCGGCGTGCTCAAGCACTACTACGAGCGGCACGGGATCGACACGAAGCCGTTCACGCAGCGGGTCAACTGGCTCTTCACCAAGGTGCTCGGCGAAAAGCCGCTCGGCCTGAAGATCGGCCACACGCGCTTCTGGCTGCGCCAGCAGCTCGCGGTGATCGCGTCGCTCGAGCACTTCTTCGGCTACCTCGGCAACTGGGTGCTGCACGCGCGCGGGCTCGACGACGGCCGCGCCGATCCGACGATCGTCGACCTGCTGCGCTGGCACGGCGCGGAGGAAGTCGAGCACCGGGCCGTCGCGTTCGACATCTACCGGCATCTCGGCGGCAACTACGTCGAGCGCTCGATCCACATGACGTTCGTGATCATGATCCTGCTCTACTTCATCATGTCGGGCGCGAAGTACATGTACGAGCGCGACCCCGGCACGGGCCGCTATCCGGGCTTCGTGCTGTCGTGGTGGCGCGGCTCGCGCCGCAATCACCTGCCGTCGTTCTGGAAGACGATCGGCGCGGCGCTGCGCTATTACCGGCCGAGCTACACGCCGCACGGCGAAGGCTCGACCGAGCTCGCGCTCGAATACCTCGCGCGCTCGCCGGCCGCGCAGGCGGCCGCGCACGGCGGCAACTGGGGCACGGAGAAGGCCGCGTCCTGACGCGACGGCGGACGGCTCCGCGCCGCATGCGCGCGCCGTCCGCTTCGTCGTTCTTTTTGGGGTTTGTCCGCTCGCTCGTCCGGCCGCGCCGGTTCGCCGCCAGCCGATCCGACGTCATCGCGCGCTGCCCGTTCCCGAAAACGGAATGCCCGCCGCGCTTGTTGTCGCTTCCGTCGATCCGCACCTGCGCTGCACGCACGCGTGACTTTATTTCACGCAAGCCGGTTTGACATTGTCATCCAATCTTCATAAACCATAACCACAAACCCCGAGCTTAAATTATTAAATTGCTTCATTCGAGAGGAGTAAATCGTGCCAATAAGAGAATTAATAAGTGCGCCGATTACCAACGAACAGAGACGTCGGTCATTCAAGGAAAAGCTGACAAGCGGGCGCGCGCTGCGTTTCATCGAAAGCCACAGCCCGATTTCCGCAATGATCAGCGAAAAAGTTTATGTTGCGCCCGGAGCGCTGCAATCCGGGTTCGACGGCTTCCGGTCGAATTCATTGACCGACTCGACGCTGCGCGGCCGGCCGGCCATCGAAATCCTGGACATCGCGAGCAGGCTGCTGAACGTGCAGTCGCTTGAGCGATCCGGCGTCCCGGCGGTGATTATCGAAGACAAAACGGGGTTGAAGAAAAATTCGCTGCTCGGCAACGACGTGATTCAGCACCAGGAATCGATCGACGATTTTCAGATCATCGCCCGCGTCGAAAGCCTGATTCTCGACAAGGGCATGCCGGCCGCGCTCGCGCGCGGCCGCGTATTGCGAGGCCGGCGCCGACGGCGTGATGATCCATAGCCGCAAGAAGGACGCGGACGAAGTCATCGAATTCGCGCAACGGTTTCGCGAGCGCCGTAGCGACGCGTATCTCGCGTGCGTGCCGACGAGTTTCAACGCGATTTCGTTCAGCGAGCTCGCGCGCTACTTCAGCGTCGTGATCTACGCGAATCACCTGCTGCGCGCCGCGTCTCCGGCGATGCTAGCGGTTGCCGAAGGCATCCTCGCGCACGGCCGAACGCTCGAGATCGAAGAGCGCTGCCTGCCAGTCAACGAGATCCTGAAGCTCATCCCCGGAACCGCGTGACCATGAACACGGAAGATCTGACCGGCATACGGACCGATGCCGGCGTCGGTCTCGCGGTCTGCGTTCCGGATTCCTTATTGAAATCGTTCTGCAGCCGGCTGAACGACGCGGATTGTCCGCTGCGTCACCTCATGCTCGACCTCGTGATGTTGTCGGCGGGCACGACGCTGCTGCGGGGTGCGATACGCTGAATCGCCGGGTCGACGCGCGCACAGCCAATCGATCCACATGCGGCGACGTTCGACGCGCCGCCTGCCCGTCGAATTCGCGTCATCGCGCACGCGCTCGCCTGTTGCCGACGAGGTATTTCGTCGTCCGTATCGCTCCCTCCCCGCCGTGCGCCGCGTTTGTCACAAGATTTTCGTTGACAAGCCAACGAAGGATGACGAAACTCATCGGCATGGATACGCGCATGCTCATCGCCGCAGTAGTTGCCCACCCGCCAGTGAACGCCCGTTGTGGCGCATCACCGGGGGCACTCGCGCGTTAGCTATCCGCAACATCGGATGTCGAAGAGGCCCCCGCCGGTAACGGTTGGGGCCTTTTTCATTGCGCTGCGCTCCTTCCGCCGGCTCTATTCAGGAGAAGACGATGGACCAGGCAAGCCGGTTGTTGTTTCGCCCCGATGCGACGCGGCACGATGGGTACGACGCGATCCAGTTGCCGCGCATGACGCTGCACTTCGCGCTCGAGCCGCGCGCGATGATGACGTGGCTTGCGCGCAGCCACACCGAAATCCGCGTGCTGAGTTCGCGCGTCTGGCTCACGCGCTCGTTCAGCGTCGACGATTACTGGCTGAAGCCGGGCGACGTGCTGCACGTGCCGCGCGGCGAACGCATCTGGCTCAGCGCCGACGGGCCGTCCGCCGCCGAGGTCTCGCTGACGACCGCGTACGTGCGCCGGCGCGGCTGGATCGGCGGCATGGTCAGCGGGCTGCTCGACGTCGCCGCGGATCTCACGAGCCCGCGTCCGCGATGAAGCGCGGTGCGGGCGGGCATGCGCACGTGCCGCGTCGGCTCGATGCGGCAATCGGCAACGCGCATCGTCGGGTGTCCGTCGCCATGCTTTTTCGCGCGCGGCGATGCACGGCGAATTCCACCGATCGTCGCAACACTTCCGTATAGGAGGTGGTGATGGGCATAAAGAAGCGGAGATCGGATCAGGCAGGCGCGCAACGCGCGCATCGGTTCGGCGCATTCTCCGAACGAACCGGCGCACGCAACGCATGGATTGAGCGACAGCGCCCGAACGATGAACGGCGCAGCCGGAATGACGAGGAAGCGCGCGGCAACGCGCGCGCGGCAAGTATCGCGGCGGCGCGGCATCCGCCGCGCGCCGCGAGCTGTCCGTGCGACGCGCTACGTGCTCGCCGCGAGACGCGGACCGGCCGCACCGCGCACGGCTGCCGCCGGCGCGTCGTCGGTCTTTTGCGTTTGCGCGCTCACCCACGGATCGATGCCCTGCTTCTGCACCTCTTCGAGAAACGACACGCGCGCGCGCCAGTAGTCGGCCTGCAATTTCGCGTCGATCACGCGCTGCTCGGCGGTGAACAATTCCATCCGCGCGGTCACGAGCATCGACGCGGCGCTCTTCTCGGGAGTGGGGGCGTGACGCAACGCCCATCGGCTGATCCAGTTCAACATGCTTGCCTCCGTATTGACGGATGAAATCGCGTGGGGCGTCCACACCCTGCAAGGCCCTGCCCCAGCACTCACCTTCAGCTTCCACTGCGAAATGCGTCGACGCTCGCGCACGCTCCCTGATCCCCGACGACACCTGACGACATCCGACGCGAGCATTGTCTCCATCCTAGTGAGAAAATTGCGTTAATGCGATGACGAATTGCATTCTTTTACACTGCCGGCGTTATTGCAACACTTCCCGAAACAACAATATCCCATTGATAAAAAAGAAAAATATTGTTCCCTATATGAATAGGAACGCCTATCTCTAAAATCAACGCATATGTCGGCGGAATTGACGGAATTTCCGGATGGCGACTGCGCGGCGGCGCGCGCGGCCGCAAAACGTTTCGCCTATGCCGATGCATTTTTTCTTTTCATGCGATCCGCGCCGACATCATGCGGGCATCGAGCCGCCGAACCTGCTTTCCGTGCAATCCGCATGAAATCGCGCGCGTCCGGCAAGGCGGCCGCAGGTTTCACCTGCACGCTACGTTCGCGCTCGGAATCGCCGCTGCGTGCACGACGATGGGGCGTCGCACCGTCACGACGCGCGCGAACGCACATTACGCCGTTACTTTCGAAGCGATTACGTTCCGCACGCCGAACGATCGCAGCGATGCGCGTTTGTGCGATCGAGCCGCGCGCGTCGCCGGCGCGCCATCGCATGAGTCGCGCGCATCGTTCATCGGCGAACCGCGTTCAGCGAGTCAGCCGGGCCCGCATTCGTCCGGCCAACGATACGCGAGCAGCCGCGAACGCGCATACGCATGCTCGCGCACCGCGCCGCGCTGATTGCCGCCGAACAGATACACGTGCGCTTCGTCGTGCCGCAGATAAAAACCAACGTGCCCTTTCCAGCTCGTCGGACGATCGCGCATCAGCACGACGACGCATCCGTACGCCGGCTCGCTCAGCGCGCGCCCCCATTCGAGCCACGATCGCGCGAGCGCGGAGCCCGTTCCCGGTATCCCGACGCGCGAGAAACACCAGTTGATGAACGACGAGCACCACGAGACCTTGTCGTCATAGCCGACGAGATTCGTGCAGCCGTTGTACTCGACGATGCGCGGATTGCTTTCGCCGCGACCGAAGCGCCGCACGCCCTGCTCGGCGAGCGCGACGGGCATCCATGCGGGATGGCCGACGCCGGCTTCCGGTTCGCCGCGCGCCGGCACGACGCGTTGATCCGTTCGAGCGATCGAGGTCAAGCTGTACTCCCCAGTTCGTGAAGGGCGACACGCCGGCGCGAGCATCGACGACGCCCGTTCGCGGGCGCTGCCGGCAAGCGTCCATTTTAACGATCCTCGGGCAAACGCGCGCCGGCGTGGCGCGCCCGACGCCGACCAAACGGAGCCCGCGGACGACGCAGCCGGGTCGCCGGCGTTTCGCCGCAAATATATCGTCCAGTCTATGTCCGCTATTACAATCCGCCGATAGCCGCCCAATAGTGGCTGGTTACAGTACGTCCGCCTCGCGCGGCAATACAACGCACAAAGCATTCAGCAACACGACTACTCGACCGGAGAATCGCCCACATGGAATCGATCAAACGGTATTTCGGCTTCGCGGAAGCCGGAACCGACTTGCGCACCGAAATACTCGCGGGCGTCACCACATTCCTGACGATGGCCTACATCATCTTCGTCAACCCGGCGATCCTCGGCGATGCGGGCATGCCGAAGGAATCCGTCTTCGTGGCGACCTGCCTCGTCGCCGCGCTCGCCTCGCTCATCATGGGCCTGTACGCAAACTATCCGATCGCGTGCGCGCCAGGCATGGGCCTGAACGCGTACTTCGCATACACCGTCGTCAAGGGCATGGGCTTCACGTGGCAGGCGGCGCTCGGCGCCGTCTTCATCTCCGGGTGCCTGTTCCTGCTCGTCACGCTGTTGCGCGTGCGCGAAGTGATCGTCAACGGCATTCCCAAATCGCTGCGCATCGCGATCACCGCGGGCATCGGCCTCTTTCTCGGGATCATCTCGCTGAAGACGGCGGGCGTGATCGTCGGCAGCCCGGCGACGCTCGTCACGCTCGGCGACCTGCACAAGCCGACGACGATCCTCGCGATCGTCGGCTTCTTCGCGATCGTCACGCTCGACTACCTGCGCGTGCGCGGCGCGATCCTGATCGGCATCATCGGCGTGACGATCCTGTCGTTCTTCTTCGGCGGCAATCAGTTTCACGGCATCTTCTCGGCGCCGCCGTCGATCGACGCGACGCTGTTCAAGCTCGACATCGGCGCCGCGCTGTCGACAGGCATCCTCAACGTGATCCTCGTGTTCTTCCTCGTCGAGCTGTTCGACGCGACGGGCACGCTGATGGGCGTCGCGAACCGCGCGGGGCTCCTCGTCGAGGGCAAGATGCATCGGCTGAACAAGGCGCTCCTCGCCGACAGCAGCGCGATCGTCGCAGGCTCGCTGCTCGGCACGTCGTCGACGACCGCGTACATCGAGAGCGCATCCGGCGTGCAGGCAGGCGGGCGCACCGGCGTGACCGCGATCACGGTCGCCGTGCTGTTCATCGCGTGCCTGTTCATCGCACCGCTCGCGGGCGTCGTGCCTGGCTACGCAACCGCGCCGGCGCTGCTCTATGTGTCATGCCTGATGCTGCGCGACATGGTCGACGTGTCGTGGGACGACGCGACGGAGGCCGTGCCCGCCGCGCTCACCGCGCTGCTGATGCCGTTCACGTACTCGATCGCGAACGGCGTTGCGTTCGGCTTCATCGCGTACGGCGGCCTCAAGCTGCTGACGGGCCATGCGAAGCGGGTGAAGCCCGTCGTCTGGATCATCGCGGCGATCTTCCTGTTCCGCTACTTCTACCTCGGCGCGGAATAAGCGGCGCGGCGCGCGGCTATCGCCCTGCGGCCACTCCACCCGCTCCAGCCGATAGCCCGTCCAGCAACCCAGTGCCTGAAGTGCCTTGCGATCGAGCAATTCTTCCTCCTGACCTCCATAAAGTCAGGCGTCAGGTTACGCAATCGCCCTACAAGGCTCCACGGTTTTCTGCGATGAACCCAAAAAAAACGAGCGCTACCCCCGGGCAGCGCTCGTTCGCGGCGTCGGCGCGTTCCATATCAAATGGACCCTAGCGCCCGTTCGCCTCGTAAAACCTGACGTACCCGCTTCTGAGCACCACGCACTGCGCGCGAGTCTCCGACAGCAGGCGCCGCGCGGCGGCCTCGATGCGGAGCCGGTGCGTGTCGAATGCGCCCACCATGTCCTCGAAGCGCGGCGAAGCGGCCCCGAAATGGTCCTCGAGCGCCTCGGCGGTGATATGGCATTGAACCGGCTCGCCGTCGACCATCGCCATGAACGCGAGCGTCAATTCGCGTCCCGAATATTCGGGCGCATCGTTCGTGAACTGGATCTGCATCGGAACCGCCTTTGCCGTAGCTCGAGAATGCAGGAAACCGCGCGTCGCCGGAAGCGTTCGCTGGCCGGAAACGTGCGGGCTGACCGGAGAGGATGCCGTGCGGCGGGCGCCTCGCGCCCGCCGGATGCTCCGGTTGACTTCACTTTAGTCGCTTTCCGGCACGACACAAGATTTCGTCAAAAAACCCTGCGCGCGCGCATGCACTGGCGCATTCTTCTGGCTATTGACAACAGATCGGCTTGACTCTGCGCCGAAAATCGGACGACGAATCGTCGTGAGAATCGCACGCCGGACCCGACGGCGAAGCGCCGCGTTCGGGCAGTTGCGAACACGGCGGGCGATGGCCCGCTGCGCTTTCCGTCGCGCGCTTCGACCGGAGGCGGCCCGCGCGTCGCCGCGTCTGCGACACGTGTCTCCCATGCGTCCGGATGCGCCTGCTCCGCTCCGGGCGCGCGCCCCGATCAGACCCCGCGATGCGGCGAACACGGCGGCGGCCGAGCGCCGGTCACTTCGTCACTTCTTTTCGTCCTTCGGCCAGACGTTGAGCGCGACCGCGCAGGTCGTCACGCCGAGCGCGATTGCCGCCGCGCCATACCGCAGCGCGGCATCCTGGTCGAACAACAATCCGTGGATCGCCACGGCGATGCCGGCCAGCATGACGAACGTCGCGATCGCGGCCACCACCACTCTCAGTTCCGTCCGAACCATGATTTCTCCCCGAACGGATGCATGTCGCGGCGCATGCTGAATTGCGGGGACCGTGGATGATTTCCGCACCGGTCCCCGGCGAGGCGCGGCGCGTGCGCGCCTTGTTTCCATCATTGCAGGCCGGCGCCCAAAAGCAAGGGAAATTCGATTGGCGGTCGCGCATCGCGCGCGGCGCTTGTATGATGGGACGTGCCCGCGCCGCCACGTCAACCGCTGCGCCGGTCGAGCGGAGAACGCACTCCGCCGGCGGGCCTCCTGGAGACAAGTCATGCCGCAATCTTCCGTGCTGCCCGCCGCGGCGAGCCGCGTCGATCTGCTCGCGCAAGCGCATGCCCGCTCGCTGTCGGTCGGCCTGCGCGCGTCCGAGCTGCCCGATTTCTCGCCGCTGTCGCGCATCGCGCTGCGCGAGCTGATCGACGGCAGCCAATCGCTGTACACGCACGCGCGTCCGGTGATGGACACGCTGCACACGCAGATCGCCGACACGCAAAGCCTCGTGCTGCTGACCGATCGCGACGGCGTGGTCCTGCACAGCATCGGCGACGCCGATTTCGTCGAGAAGGCGAACCGGGTCGCGCTCTGCCCCGGCGTGTCGTGGGCGGAGGACGCGCGCGGCACGAATGCGATCGGCACCGCGCTGATCGCGGGCCAGGCGCTCGCCGTGCACGGCGCCGAGCACTTCCTGCGCGCGAACCACGTGCTCACCTGCTCGTGCGCGCCGATCGTCGATCCGTTCGGCCGCATCCTCGGCGCGCTCGACGTGAGCGGCGATCCGCGCGGCTTCAGCCCGCATACGCTCGCGCTCGTGAAGATGTCCGCGCAACTGATCGAAAACCATCTGTTCGCGAACCAATGCGCGGACACGCTGCGCGTGCGATTTCACGCGCACGACGAATTCGTCGACTCGCTGTTCGCGGGCCTTGTCGCGTTCAGCCCGAGCGGCGCGCTGATCGCGGCGAACCGCAGCGCGCAATTCCAGCTCGGCGCGACGCTCGACGCACTGCAACAACGCGGTTGCGACGAACTGTTCGGCCTGTCTTTCGCGAAGCTCGCGCAGCATGCGGCGCGCGAGCCGCTCGTGTGCTTCACGCTGACGCTCGGCACCGGCGTGCGCGTGCGGGCGCGCTGCGAATTCGCGGATGCGCAGCGCACGGCCGTGCCGGTCACGGCGCGCGCCGCGCTGCCGCGCACCGCCGAAGCGGCGCGCGACGAGAATCCCGACGCGATCACGTTCGCGACGCTCGACACGGGCGACGCGCGGATGACTGCCGTATTGCAGCGCGTCGGCAAGGTGCGCGGCCGCGACCTGCCGGTGCTCGTGCTCGGCGAGACCGGCACCGGCAAGGAGTGGCTCGCGCGGGCGCTGCATCACGCGTCGCCGCGCCGCGACGGCCCGTTCGTCGCGGTCAACTGCGCGGCGCTGCCCGATTCGCTGATCGAAGCGGAGCTGTTCGGCTACGAGGACGGCGCGTTCACCGGCGCGCGCAAGCGCGGCAGCCCCGGCAAGATCGCGCAGGCGGATGGCGGCACGCTGTTTCTCGACGAAATCGGCGACATGCCGCTCGCGCAGCAGGTCCGGCTGATGCGCGTGCTGCAGGAGCGTGCGGTGATGCCGCTCGGCGGCGCGCGCGCGGTGCCGGTGGACGTGCGGATCGTCTGCGCGACGCACCGCGATCTGCGCGCGATGATCGCGGCCGGCACGTTCCGCGAGGATCTGTTCTACCGGATCAACGGCCTGGCGGTCACGCTGCCGCCGCTTGCCGAGCGCTCGGATCTCGAGACGCTCGTCGCCCGCGTGCTCGCGCGGCTCGCGCGCGGCGAGCCGATGCCGGGCGCGGTGTCGGCGGCGGTGCTCGCCGCGTTCGCGCGCTGCCGGTGGCCGGGCAATCTGCGTCAAATGACGAACGTGCTGCGCACGGCGGGAATGCTCGCCGAAGGCGAAGCGCAGATCGACGTCGAGCATCTGCCTGACGATTTCTGGCTCGATTGCCCGGCGCACGCGCGGGACGCGGCGGCAACGCGCACGGACGCCGACGCGGCTGGCGCGACAACGGCCGCGACGGCGGCGGCGGCCGATACGACGGCGGCCGTCCCCACCGCCGCCGCGACACTGCAGGACCATCAGGCCGCGTTGATCGACGGCGCGCTCGGCCGGCATCGCGGCAACGTGTCGGCGGCCGCGCGAGAGCTCGGGCTCGCGCGCAACACCGTTTATCGGCATCTGCGTAGACGGCGGCCGGATGCGTGATTGCCGCGGGCGGTTGGCGACTATCGGCTATCTACTGCCGACTGTTACCGACTATCGGCCGCTGACGGCTGATCGCTGATCGCTGATCGCCAGCCACTGGCCACTGATCACCGACAAGCAACCGTCGTCGGTCGCCACCGCCAGCCGCGAGCGGCAACGGACGGCGCCGATCATCAATCGCCCAGCCGTCGGCCATCGACGGCCGGCGGGCGCGACGCGCGACGTCGCGCCTTACCGCGCCGGACGAACCGCAGCCCGCCGAAACGCTCGACCGCATCGGGTATCCTTGCGGCTTCACTGACCACGACGCCGCGTCGCCGTCCACGATCGCATGACCGAAGAACGTTCGCACTGGGTGCGGGTCGAGCCGCTCGGCACCGGCTTCGACGCGCCCGAATCGCTGTCGCTGCTCGAAGCCGCGGGCTTCGCCGGTGTGTCGCTGCCGCGCTCGTGCCGCAACGGCACGTGCCGGACCTGCCTGTGCCGCCTGCGCGAAGGCTCGGTCGCGTATCGGATCGAATGGCCCGGCGTGAGCGCCGAAGAAAGGGGCGAAGGCTACATCCTGCCGTGCGTCGCGATCGCGCAATCCGATCTCGTCATCGAGGTGCCGGACGCCGAATGAGCGGACGCGCGCGGCGATCGCACGCGTGTCCGCGCCGCGCGCGCGGCGGCGGCGGGCGACGGCACCCTTCATGACGCCCTTCACGACGCTCGCGCACGCGCCGTCCACCCGCGGATGCGCGCTCAGCGCGGCCTCGATCTCACCGAGCTCGGTCCGATGACCGCGCACTTCACCTGCCGATCCGCGCGGCCGAGAAACTCCAGCGTGCCGTCCGGCCAATAGCGGCCGCGATCGCCCGTGCGATACCAGCGGCCCGCATCGGATTCGACGAAGCGCTCCGTGGTCAGCGCCGGATCGTTCCGGTAGCCGCGCGCGAGGCTCGCGCCGCCGATCAGCAGCTCGCCCTCGACGTGGTCCGGCGCATCGCGGCCGGCGTCGTCGACCACGCGATACGCCTGCCCCGGCAGCGGCCGGCCGTATGGAATCGAGCGCCAGTGCGGCGGCACCGCATCGGCCGTCTGCACGTTCGACCAGATGCCCGCCGCCTGCTCGATCAGCGCGCGACGCGCCGGCGGCTGCGCGAGGTCGACGGGCACATAGCACGCGCCCGCCGCGAGCACGCCGAACGCCGCGACGCTGCACGGGCACGCGACGCTGCTGCGAATCGTCGCGGCGCTGCATCCGACGCCCGCCGTCGCCGGCCACCCTCGCGCCGCCGCGCTCGAACGCATTCGCGCGCACGAGGGCTTCGATCGCGGCTGGTATGCCGGCCCGGTCGGCTGGATCGACGCGCACGGCAACGGCGACTTCGTCGTCGCGCTGCGCTCGGCGCTGGTCTCGGCAGGCGCTTGCCGGCTGTTCGCCGGCTGCGGGATCGTCGCCGAGTCGGAGCCGGCGCGCGAGTATCGGGAGACGAGTCTCAAGCTGTCGGGAATGCAGGCGGCGATCGAGGCGCGCGATGCTGTCGGCAATCTGCGCACGGTCGCGCCGATTCCTTTCACCACGCACTGATTCGCGCGAACATGGCCCGCGAGCGATACGCGTCGGGCCGCCAATCGCGCAAGCAGCGGGAAGCGAAAGAAGACCGGGCAGCGCGTGGCCCGGCCTGCCCACCAGCCCGATCCGACCAGGCCGCCAACGATCACGTCGGCGCCGTCAATTGCCGCATGCCGACACGACCGGATCGTTGCTCCCCGTATAGACGAATCCGTCCGATACCCATCGATTCGAGTCGAGCCGATACCAGAGCCGCGTCGCGCCCCAGTTGCCCTGCACCGTGTCGCCGTATGCATAGCAGGCGAGCTGCACCGCCGCGCCGTTCGACACCGTGCCGACGACCGACGCGGACAGCGACGGCGCGCTGCGCAGATTCACGGGCCCCGGCGACCGCACGGTCGCCTTCACGGGCGGCGACGGCTCGGTCGGCCCGCCGCTGTCGTCGGCGCCGTAGTTGGTGAGCGACGCCTGCACGGACACGCGCCGCTGATTGCGGATCGCATAGCCCGAATACGCGTTGCTCCCTTCGAAGAATTGCCAGCCGCCGATCGTCTTGCCGTTCACCGGCACGTCGCTGCCGCCCTGACTCAACGAAAAATGCACGTGCGGCCCGGTCGTCTGCCCGCCGCACGGCAGCCCGTTGCCGACCCGCCCGAGGTATTGGCCCTCACGCACGCGCGTGCCGCTGCCCGCTTGCGTCAGTTGGACCATGTGGTAATACGTGGTCGTATAGCCGTTGTCGTGAACGACCTTGACGATCGCGCTGCCGTTGCGCTCGCAGCTCTTGTAGAGCGTGCCGTCGCGGGCGGCGAGCACCTGGCCGTTGCCGCCGGAGAAATCGAGCGAGTTGAACGGACGGCTGTCGCCGCTCCAGCCGTGCGCGCCGCCCGTCCAGTACCACGCGGTGCCCTGCTGCCACGGCAGCGCGAGCCCCGTCTGCGCGGGCGCGGCCTTCCGCTGCGGCGCGGACGGCGCACGCCCCGCGTTGAGGTGCGCGCGCTCGTCGTCGGCGAGCAGCGTCGCCGGCGCCGCGGCGGCGAGCGCGTAAAACGCGTCGGTGCCTTCGATACCGACGACCCATCCCTCCTTCGCACGCTGCGCGACGAAGAGCTTCGTGACGGGATAGGCTGGCGTGTCGTTCGAAACGACCTGCGTGATCGTGCCGAGCACCCAACCGGCATCCGGCTCCGACTTGATCGACTCGATCATGTCGCCACGCACGTCGGGCGCGACCGGCCCTTGCTTGCCGAGCCGCGCGGAGAAAGCCTGCCGGACTGCATGCTGCAAGTCCGACACATAGACGGGCGCCGCGAGCGCGGCGCCGGACAGGCCTGCCGCGATCAGCGGCACAGCCAACAGACGCATGATCGAATCGGATGCACTACGCCAGACCATCGGGCCCATGAAAACGCCTCCCTCATCGGTGAACGTCATCGTTTCGACGGACAGGACCGGCTGCGGCCCGATGCGGCCTCGCCGACGAACACGGCCGCAGCGATCCCACTGTGAACCTTGGCAGCTCGATTCGTATTCCTTAGCAGCTTGATCGAGCCGACAAAGTCATTACGCCCCGGGAATCATAGTGATTTTTTTGTAAAAGTAAACCTTTCGGGGAATAAAGCGGATTGATTGCCGTGAGCATTTTTCTCAGTCGCCTATCGATATTGTCGCGACCAATGTGTATTGAAATGTCGATTGTTTCGACAAGTCGCCCGGGAATTTTCCTGGACGCGACGAGCGCATCGCAAAGGAATCCGAATGACGTCGGCGACGGAGCCGCCCGGTCATGCCGGACGCGCCAATCGATTCCAGAAAACGCGACATCGGCCGCCCCACTCGCATACCGATAAGATGCAGCGATTTAAAACGAATACACCGATCGCATGAAGCAAGGCGAATTTCCGGATATGTAGCCTGAAGCACACTCGCATGAATTCGCGAATGCGGACGAACGCGCGATATTGTGATTTTCGCAGACGCGCGTTCGCCCGCTTTACGGTTTTCACGGACGTCAAGCCCGCGATAACCGCCATCCTACCCGCCGAGATACGCGGCCCTGATCCGGTCGTTTTCGAGCAAGTTCGCGCCGGTATCGGCGAGCACGACGCGCCCGGTCTCGAGCACATAGCCGCGATCGGCGACCTGCAGCGCCTTGTGCGCGTTCTGCTCGACGAGGAACACCGTCACGCCCTCGTCGCGGATCGTGCGGATGATGTCGAAGATCTGCGCGATCACGAGCGGCGCGAGGCCGAGCGTCGGTTCGTCGAGCAGCAGCAGGCGCGGCCGGCTCATCAGCGCGCGGCCGATCGCGAGCATCTGCTGCTCGCCGCCCGACATCGTGCCCGCGCGCTGCGCGGAGCGCTCCTTGAGCCGCGGAAACAGCCGATACACGTGCTCGACGCCGTCGTCGATCTCATGGCGGTTCGCGAAGAAGCCGCCCATCTTCAGGTTCTCGAGCACGGTCAAGCTCGGAAACACGCGGCGCCCTTCCGGCGAGATCGCCAGCCCCTGGCGCATGATCTCGTGCGTCGGCATCGCGGTGATGTCGCCGCCTTCGAACAGCACGCGCCCGCTCGACGCGCGCGGCGTGCCGCACACGGTCATCATCAGCGTCGTCTTGCCTGCTCCGTTGCTGCCGATCAGCGTGACGATCTCGCCCTTCCTCACTTCGATCGACACGCCCGACAGCGCCTCGATCGCGCCGTAATGCGTGTGGACCTTCTCCAGCTTCAGCATCACTCCTCTCCCAGATAGGCCTTGATCACACGCGGATCGTTGCGCACTTCGTCGGGCTTGCCGATCGTGATCGGCCGGCCGTGCTCCATCACCAGAATACGATCCGAGACGCCCATCACGAGACTCATGTCGTGCTCGATCAACAGCACCGAAATGCCGAACTCGCGGCGCAGCCGGTCGATCAGTTGCTGCAGCTCGACCTTCTCCTGCGGATTGAGGCCCGCCGCAGGCTCGTCGAGCATCAGCAGGCGCGGGTTCGTGATCATGCAGCGCGCGATCTCGACGCGGCGCTGATGGCCGTACGAGAGCGTGCCCGCGGGCCGGTTCGCGACCGCTGTCAGGCTCATCCGCTCGAGCCACGTCGCCGCGCGCTCGAGCGCCTCGCGCTCCGCGCGCCGATACGCGGGCGTCGCGAAGAGGCCATGCAGAAGTCCCGATTTCACTTGCCGATGCTGCGCGACGAGCAGGTTCTCGACGACGGTCAGCGACTTGAAGAGCCGAATGTTCTGGAACGTGCGCACGAGCCCCTTGCGCGCGACGAGATGGCTCGTCAGGCCGCCGATCGAATGGCCGTCGAGCACGACGCTGCCCGCCGTCGGCCGATAGAACCCGCCGATGCAGTTGAACACCGTCGTCTTGCCCGCGCCGTTCGGGCCGATGATCGCGAACACCTCGTCGCGGCGCACGTCGAAATCGATTCCGTCCACCGCGAGCAGGCCGCCGAAGCGCATCTGCAGCGCGGACACCTTCAACATTTCCGTCGTCGCGCTCATTGCGGCAGCTCCACGTGGGGACGGCTCGCGGGCAGCAGGCCCTGCGGACGCCACATCATCATCAACACCATCACGAGACCGAATATCAGCATCCGGTATTCGGCGAAGCCTCGCGCGAGCTCGGGCAGCAGGGTCAGCAGGATCGCCGCGAGAATCACGCCGAGCTGCGAGCCCATCCCGCCCAGCACGACGATCGCGAGAATCAGCGCGGATTCGATGAACGTGAACGACTCGGGATTCACGAGCCCCTGGCGCGCCGCGAAGAACGCGCCGCCGATGCCGGCGAACGACGCGCCGAGCGTGAACGCCGACAGCTTGATGCGCGTCGGATTCAGGCCGAGCGAGCGGCACGCGATCTCGTCGTCGCGCAGCGCCTCCCACGCGCGCCCCATCGGCATCCGGATCAGCCGGCTCGTCACGAACAGCGTGAAGCAGACGAGCACGAGCGCGATCAGGTACAGGAAGATCACGACGTGCTCGCCGCTGTACTCGAGCCCGATCAGCTCGTGAAACGTCTTCGCGCCCTCGACGCTCGCGCTGCGCGCCATCTCGAAGCCGAACACGGTCGGCTTCGGAATGCTGGAGATGCCGTCCGGGCCGCCCGTGATGCTCGTCAGGTTGTTCGCGAGCAGGCGGATGATCTCGCCGAAGCCGAGCGTGACGATCGCGAGATAGTCGCCGCGCAGCCGCAGCACCGGGAAGCCGAGCAGAAAGCCGAACGTCGCCGAAGCCAGCGCCGCGAGCGGCAGGCATTCCCAGAACGTGAGGCCGAAGTACTGGTTGAGCAGCGCGTACGTATAGCCGCCGACCGCGTAGAAGCCGACGTAGCCGAGATCGAGCAGGCCCGCGAAGCCCACGACGATGTTCAGGCCGAGGCCGAGAATCACGTAGATGAGCGCGAGCGTCGCGATGTCGACCGCGCCGCGCGAGCCGAAGAACGGCCACACGAAGCCGAACGCGACGAGCGCCCAGACGATCGCGCGCTGCTGGCGCGCGCCGAGCGGCGCTGCCGCGGGCACGCGCACGGCCGCCTTCGCGCGCAGCAGCGCCGGCTTGAAGAGCTGAAACAGGAACACGGCGGCAACCGCGATCCAGACCGGCCGCCAGTGCGCCTCGAGCACGACCTGATAGCCGTCGAGCTTCAACTGAAGGCCGAGGATCGGCACCGTGAGGATCGCGGTCAGCACGGCGGCCGTCACCGCGTGCTTGAGCGACTGGACGGCCGGCGCGCCGGCCGTCGTGCGAACGGAAGTCATCGCTTGATTCATGGGCGGCCTCACACCTTTTCGATGTCCGACTTGCCGAGCAGGCCCGTCGGACGGAACAGCAGGATCAGCACGAGGAGGCCGAAGGCCACCACGTCCTTGTACTCGGCGGGCATGTAGCCGGACGCGAAGGTCTCGGCGAGGCCGAGCAGCACGCCGCCCAGCATCGCGCCGGGAATGCTGCCGATGCCGCCCAGCACCGCGGCCGTGAACGCCTTGATGCCCGCGACGAAGCCGATGTACGGATTGAGCTTGCCGATCGTGAGCCCGATCAGCACGCCGCCCACCGCGGCGAGCATCGCGCCCAGCACGAACGTGAACGAGATCACGCGGTTCGTGTCGATGCCGAGCAGGTTCGCCATGCGCATGTCCTCCGCGCACGCGCGGCACGCGCGGCCCATCCGCGAATGCGAGATGAACAGCGTGAGCGCGATCATCAGCGCGATCGTCACGCAGACGATCAGGAGGCGCGCGTACGGCACCGTCACGTCGAAGTCGCCGCCGAGGTGGATGTCGAACGCGCCGGAAATCAGCACGGGCACCGACATGTCGCGCGCGCCCTGACCGATCTGCACGTAGTTCTGCAGAAAGATCGACATGCCGATCGCGGAGATGAGCGGCACGAGCCGCGGCCCGCCGCGCAGCGGCCGGTACGCGACGCGCTCGACCGCGAACCCGTAGAGCCCGGTGACGAGCACCGACACGACGAGCGCCGCGCCGAGCACGAGCGGCAGCGGATAGCCCGCCGACGTGCCGATCGCGGTCAGCGTGACGAGTCCGACGTACGCGCCGATCATGTAGATCTCGCCGTGAGCGAAGTTGATCATGCCGATGATCCCGTAGACCATCGAATAGCCGATCGCGATCAGCGCATAGATCGCGCCCAGCGTGAGGCCGTTGACCAGTTGCTGGGCGAATTGAGGAAGGAATTCATTCATGCGGGAAGCTCCCGTTCGCGCCGGCGCATGCGTGCGCCGCCGACCGTGAAAGCAGCGGCGCACGCCGCGCACGGGCGTCCGATCTCGACACGCCCGCCGCGCCGCGCGAGCGCCGCTCGCGCGGCGGCGCCGGGCCAATGCATCCGCCCCGCTCGAACGTGCAGCGGGGCGGATGGGCGGGCAAATACTCCGGTTAGTTGGCGGCCGTCTTGGTCGCGTCCTTGTGCCACTTGTAGACGACGAACTTGAACGCCTTCAGGTCGCCCTGCGCGTCGTACGACACCTTGCCGATCGGCGTGTCGAAGGTGTGCTGGTGCATGTATGCGGCAACCTTCGCCGGATCGGTCGACTTCGCGCCCGCGATCGAATCGGCGATGATCTTCACGGCCGAATACGCGGGCATCTGGAACGGGCCGTTCGGATCGCGCTTCTTGTCGGCGAACGCCTTCACGAGCGCCGCGTTGGCCGGATCGGCGCTGAAGTCGGCGGGCAGCGTGACGAGCATGCCTTCCGACGCCGGGCCCGCGATCGCGGTCACGTCCTTGTTGCCGACGCCTTCCGGCCCCATGAACTCGGCCTTCACGCCCTGCTCGCGCGCCTGACGCAGCAGCAGGCCCATTTCCGGGTGATAGCCGCCGAAGTAGACGAAGTCGACGCCCTGCGACTTCAGCTTCGTGATGATCGCCGAGTAGTCCGAATCGCCTGCGTTGATGCCTTCGAACAGCACGACGGGGATCTTCGCCGCTTCGAGATCCTTCTTCACCGACGACGCGATGCCCTGGCCGTACGACTGCTTGTCGTGCAGCACCGCGACCTTCTTCGGCTTGACCTTGCTGATGATGTATCGCGCGGCGGCCGGGCCCTGCTGGTCGTCGCGGCCGATCGTGCGGAACACGAACTTGCGCTTCTTGCCTTCGGTGAGCTGCGGCGCGGTCGCGGACGGCGTGACCATCACGACGCCTTCGTTCTCGTAGATGTCGGACGCCGGAATCGTCGAGCCCGAGCACACATGGCCGATCACGTACTTGATCTTCTGGCTGACGATCTTGTTCGCGACCGCGACCGCCTGCTTCGGCTCGCACGCGTCGTCCATCATCACCACGTCGAATTTGTTGCCACCCGCGCCGCCTGCCGCGTTGATCTGCTCGATCGCCGTCAGCGCGCCGGCCTTGACCATGTCGCCGTACTGGGCGACCGAGCCGCTCATCGGGCCGGCAATGGCGATCTTCACGGTTTCCGCATGGGCGGCGGCGCCGGCTGCCACGAGCATCGCGGCAAGGGAAATGGACGAAAGACGGGACAGCATCATCAGGAGCTCCTCGATTATGTTTAGTCATACGGGCAAGGCGGCATGACTTGCGCAATCGAACAACACCCGTGGACGAAACGACTTGGAGCACGCCCGAGACGGATTGACGGACCTGCAGATGGAACAGCGCTTGCGGGGCCCGGCAGTGTCAGCCGCCGTCGAAAACACGACAGAGACCTTGGTTCGGAAAGACAACGTGATGCGTCTTGTATTGCGCAAGCGATTCGCCTGCCCCGCTTGCCTAACCGCTCGTCGGACGGATCTGCCGACAGCCGTTGGCAAGGCAGCCGAAATTATAGGATCGTTTTTCGTCCGACTGATCACAATTGGCCGATGAATCAGGGAAAATACGCAGTCCGGGCGACCTGACGCACACGCGGTTGCGCCGGTTTCCCGCGTGTTGCACCGCACCCGGTTCCGCTCGCCGAACGGCCTTTCGCGCGAGCGCGCCGCGCAATTCCCCTTTCGCGACGGGCATTTATCGCGACGCTGCAGCGCACCGCAACGCGCGCCGCGCACGTCCGGGCGCCGCGCGACGGCGGCGCGAAGCCCGATATCCGGGCCGAGGTGCAACCGTCCAACCGGCCGGGCCGGCGCGACAGCCATGCAAGGTGCGCGCGCAAACGCGCGTATGCCGGCAGTTTCATCGGGGTCATAGCAGGCGTTTTGGAATTTCGGTGAAATAATGCGTCCGCGAAACTGGCCAGCCGCCCTTGCACGTCTCCGCCTGGTGCGTCGCGCGGCCCCGGTCCGGCGAATATCATCCGCCATTCGCGCCCCACCTCATCGAGGCTTGCTTCATGGATTTCGACGTCATCGTTCTCGGCGCCGGCATCGTCGGCGTATCGGCGGCGCTGCACTTGCAGGATCGCGGCCGCCGGGTCGCGCTCGTCGATCGCGGCGCGCCCGGCGACGGCACGAGCTTCGGCAACGCCGGGCTCATCGAGCGCTCGTCGGTCGCGCCCTATGCGTTTCCGCGCAGCCCGCTCGCACTGCTGCGCTACGCGGCGAACCGCTCGACCGGGCTCTATTGGGATCGCGCGTCGCTACCGTCGTTCGCGCCGTGGCTCGCGCGCTTCTGGTGGGAATCGTCGCCGCGCCGCCACGCGGCGGCCGCGCGCGACATGCTGCCGCTCGTCGAGCGCAGCGTCGCCGAGCACGACGCGCTGATCGCGCGCGCCGGCGCGGGCGAGCTCGTGCGCGCATGCGGCTGGATCGAGGCCTATCGGACGCCGGCCAGCCTCGAGCGCGCAACGCGCGACGCCCTGCGCGACGCGAGCCGGCACGGGCTGCGCGTGACGACGCTCGACGCAGCCGCGCTCGCCGCGCAAGAGCCCGCGCTCGGTCCGGGCTTCTGCGGCGCGCTGCACTGGCTCGATCCGAAGAGCGTCGTCGATCCGGGCGCGCTCGTCAAAGCGTATGCGCGGCTCTTCGCGCGCGACGGCGGCACGTTGCTCGAAGGCGATGCGGCGACCGTCGAAGCGAGCGGCGGCGGCTGGCGGGTGCGCACGGCCGACGGCGTCGCGGCGGCGCGCGACATCGTCGTCGCGCTCGGCCCGTGGTCGGATACGGTGTTCGCGAAGCTCGGCTACCGGATTCCGTTGCGCGAGAAGCGCGGCTACCACATGCACTACGCGCCGCCCGACGGCGCGCCGCTCACCGCGCCCGTCGTCGATCTCGAGCACGGCTACGTGGTCGCGCCGATGCGCCGCGGGCTGCGGCTCACGACGGGCGTCGAGATCGCCGCGCGCACGCTGCCGCCAACGGGCGTGCAGCTCGCGCGCGCGGAACGCGTCGCGCAGCCGACGTTCAGGCTCGGCCGCAGGCTCGATCCGGCGCCGTGGCTCGGCTTTCGTCCGTGCACGCCGGACATGCGCCCCGTGATCGGCGCCGCGCCGCGACACCGCGGCATGTGGTTCGCGTTCGGGCACAACCATCACGGGCTCACGCTCGGCCCCGTGACCGGGCGCCTGCTCGCGGAAATGATGTGCGGCGAGCCGACTGTCGCCGATGTCGCGCCGTTTCGCGCGGAGCGGTTTCTCTGATTCTCCGATTCGAGGCGGGCGAGCATGCCGGCGACGGGGCAAGACCGGCGCGCCGCCTCGAATCGCGAATGCGATTCGCCCTCATTGCGCGCAAACGATTTTCTTCATTCCGCACCGGCGATTTTCTTCGTTCGTCGAAACGGCAGGCGAGCCTGTCATCGATAATCGCGCCATTCAGGACCACGGCCGGCTCACTGCCGCCACCGGCAGATCATTGCACGTTGAACGAACAGTGCTTTGCAATTCTCACAACGAACGTCGTCAATGCCGATCGATGCGGCCTATCGAACGCAGAATTAATCGAAACGCAGGTGAAGACGCCGCGGTCAACCGACAAGAGATCGAACGATCGAACGCCTCTCCTTATTGAAGCAGCCAACCTTGACACGCGACGAAACATCGTGACAACGCGCTCGCCGCCGCCACATGCCCGTGTGGCGCGGGACCGCGCGCAAAACGGCCGCTGCCGCGCGCGGCACGCTCCGGGCGCGGTTTCGCCCTCTTGGCGCCCCCTTCGCGCACCACTCGAGGGAACGAATCCGCACTCCGCTTTTGCCCGCAAATGGAAATCGATTGTTTCTAAATCGGCAAAAAGTAATTTGAGCCAGACAGGATGTTTTTTCCTTGCGAGCGCGCTTACATTTAGCGCACCCTCTAATGGAAATCGCTACGGAATCGACGGAAAGCAGTTGCAATAACTGCCTAGGCCGATACCGCACGAGCTTTAGGAAACGGCCAAATGAAGTCCTCCAAATCCCAGCCTGTGCTCGATCCCGCTGACGTTCACGTCGAAATCCTCGAACGCTCCGACACCCTGCTCGTCGTCCGCTGGGTCGAACCCGGCCGCTGCCATTACGGCGAGCAGCGCTGGCGCCGCCGCTTCGCGCAGCGCACCGGCACCTGTGCGCTGTCGCGCCAGGTGATCCACCGCGGCGACGAAGTGTTCCGCCCCGCCGAGCGTCCGGCGCCTGCCAACGCGGGCGCGATGATCTCCGCCGCAGAAGTGCTCGGCCACACGAGCGGCAAGTAACGCCGCTCGCCACGCCGTCCGGCTAGGGCGCCGTCTGTTGTAGAGCGCCATCTCTAGCCTGCTCCTTGTCTTCGTCGCGCCGCGCCACTACCGTTACATCAATCAATGTAACGGTAGTGGCGCGAACGGCATCAACCGCCGACGCTCCATCGCACCGCCCCAGAGCTCGTCCGCGCAGGCGACGGGTTCGTGAACGCGCCGCCCGACGGCGCGCCATCGATGGAGACGAAGATGCATGCATGGAGCGCGCAACACGTGCCGCCGCAAGGCGGAAAAGTCGCGGTCGTCACGGGGGCCAACAGCGGCCTCGGCTGGCAGATCGCGGAAACGCTCGCCGCCAAGGGCGCGCAAGTGGTGATGGCCTGCCGGGATGCGGCAAAGGACGAGCTGGCCGCGCATGCGATCCGCACCCGTTATCCGCGCGCCTGGATCGAAATCGCGTCGCTCGATCTCGCCGACCTCGCATCCGTGTGCCGTTTCGCCGACGCCGTCGCCGATCGCCACGGCCGCGTCGACACCCTCTGCAACAACGCGGGCGTGATGTTCCTGCCGCTGCGCCACACGCGCGACGGCTTCGAAATGCAGATGGGCACGAACCATCTCGGCCATTTCGCGCTGACGGGCCTGCTGCTGCCCGCGTTGCGCGCGTCGCACCGCGCGCGCGTCGTGACGATGTCGAGCGGCTTCAACCGGCTCGGCAAGATCCGCCTCGACAACATGCTCGCCGAGCGCGGCTACAACAAGTACCGCGCGTATTGCGACAGCAAGCTCGCGAACCTGATGTTCACGCTCGAACTGCAGCGTCGCTTCGATCGCGCGGGGCTGTCGATCCTGAGCGTCGCCGCGCACCCCGGCTATGCGGCCACCAATCTGCAGTTCGCGGGGCCGGCGATGGAGAACTCGTCGCTCGGCTCGTTCGCGATGCGCCTGTCGAACCGGCTCGTCGCGCAGCCGGCCGATGTCGGCGCGCTGCCCGCGATCCATGCGGCGACGGCGGCCGACGTCAAGGGCGGCGCCTACATCGGCCCCGCCCGCCTGTGCGAGACCCGCGGCTATCCCGCCGACGCGCGCATCCCGCACCTGGCGCGCGACGTGCGGATGAGCACCCGCCTGTGGGAAAAATCCGAACAGTTGACCGGCGTACGCTACCTCGACACGCCGCCGCCCGATTCGCGCCGCGGCGCGTCGCGCCACGACGCGGCGTTCCGCGCGCTCTGAAGCATTTCGCCAAGCCCAGGCTCGCCGCTTCGTCCGCCGCCGTGCGCGGCGGTCGAGCGGCCTTTTTTCATGCCGCGACGCCCCGCCGCTTGCCGTTCGCGATTTTTTCAGTTTTCGAAAAGATATTTCGCCAAAGTGAGCGTTTACCCGTAGGACTCCGATGACTACGATGTAACCAATCGCTTAAGACATGGTGTCGAAAGCGAAGTCGATAAAACATTCGGAGGTTCTCATGAAATCGCTCGTTTACGCTGTCGTCGCCGCTTCCGCCCTGAGCGCTTCGTTCGGTGCGTTCGCACAATCCAGCCAGCCGCTGACCCGTGCGCAAGTGCGCGCGGAACTGGTCCAGCTCGAGAAGGCCGGCTATCACCCGGGCGTGTCGAGCCCGTACTATCCGGAAGACATCCAGGCCGCCCAGGCGCGCGTGCAAGGCGCAGCCGACACGAGCGGCTACGGTGCGCAAGCCGCGCCGGTCGCGCATGTGGGCGCGCCGGTCGCAGCGGCGCCCCGCTCGCCGCGCGAGTCGATCTACTTCGGTCAGTAATGCGGCAGGCAGGCCGCGCGGCCCGGCACGATCCGGCGGCCGCGCAGCCTGAAATCCGTATGGCGAGCCAGCCGTTTCGACTCGCCGTCGCCCCCCATTCGGGCCCCTAAACCTCCGCCGCTCCGCATGGAGCGGCTTAGCCTGGGCGCCTCGCGCCTGGGCGCTTTTTCGGCTGAGGCGCAAGTCCGCCATTACGGCGGCTCCACGAATGGAAAAAAATCGATCCTTACAAAATATGTAAGGATCGATTTTTGTTTCTTGCCTCTCCGGATGCCGCGCCCGCATCAAACGCCGGCATGCCCGCCGTTCATTACGCCCGAGCAGCGCACGCCCGGTTTCAAACACGCGCGCCGATCCCGGCCGCGTTCGGCCAACGGAGCATTCGCGATCGGGGCTGCTTGCCGGGGCTGCTTACCGATTTCGGCGCCGTTGTCGCGCCGCCCCGCATGCATCGGCTTCCCGCACGTTCCCCGATTTGCGAGCGCGCGTCACACGTTCGTCTTGCCCGGCGCTTCGCATCGCGCGCCGCCTTCCCTCACGAGCGAACGAGGCATCCAGCAAGCGCCGCTTCCAAAGCGTCTCCAGTCCGGGGCCCTCACGAGCGGCTCGCGCACCGTGCGTCACCCACCGGGCGCAAGGAGGAACTCGCACACGGTCCGATGCATCCGCGCCGCCTGCGCGCTCGTGTCTAGCGCTCGCCAGCAGCCGTGAACGAGCCCGCCGCCGTGCCAGAATCGCGCGGCGCCGCCCGCCGAGCGAATGCGTTCGACATAGACGCGCGCATCGTCACGCAACGGATCGTGCTCCGCGCCGATCGCCAGCACGGGCGGCAAGCCGTCGAAGCGCGGCGCGTCGAGCGGCAGCGCGCCCGGCGGCGGCCCGGCATCGCCCCAGTAGTGGCGGCGATACGCGCGGACGTCGGCGAGCGTGAGCATCGGCGCATTCGCGTGCGTGTCGCGCGCGGGCGATTGCGGCTCGAAGCCGAGCATCGGATAAACGAGCGCAACCGCGCAAACGCCGCCATGCGTTCCGCCGCCGTCGCCATGCCCGATGCGCCCGCCGTCGCGCAGCGCGGCCGCCACCGACGCCGCGAGCGTGCCGCCCGCGCTGTCGCCGGCGAGCCGAAGCGGCAGCGCGATCGATTCGAACGGCAGCCGGCCGTCGAGCGCCGCGGCGGCGACCTCCAGACAATCGTCGAACGCGGCCGGCGCGCGATGCTCGGGCGCGAGCCGATAGTCGGCGGCGATCACGTCGAGCCCCGTGTCCGCCGCGATTCGGGCCGTCACGAGCGCGTGACTGTCGAGCGAACCCAGGACGAAGCCGCCGCCGTGAAAGAACAGCACAGTCCCGCACGAAGCGGATCGCCGCGACCGGTAGCGTCGCAAGCGGATCTCGCGGCCGTCCCGCGCGACGGCACGCGCATCGCATGCGTCGACGTCCGCCGGCAGCGCGGGCGTCCATGCCGTCGCGAAACGCTCGTAAAGCGCGCGCTGCTCGGCGATTGGCCGCGACGCCGCGTCGTCCGGATACCACGCGGCGACGCGCGCGACGAACGCCTCGATGGCCGGCTCCAGCATCACGCGCCTGCGCCGATTCGTCAGGCCGTGCCGCGTCAGCGGCGCGCGGGCAGGCCGATCACGCGCCCGGCATGGGCCGGCGCGGAATACGCGCGCTGCCGCGCATGCAGATTCGCGATCCGCTCGGCGACGTCGGCGTCGAACGGCGCGGCCCTCGGCCCGCTCGTGTCGACGTGCAGCAGCATCTGCTCGCTCGCCGACACCGCGCCGTCGATTCCTTCTGCGAACATCTCGAGATACAGATGCAGCCGCTTTGCGTCGTGCGCGAGCACGCGCGCGTCGATCCGCACGCGCGCCCCTTCCTTGATCTCGTGCAGATAGCTGACGTGCGCTTCGAGCGTGTAGACGGAGCGGCCGCGCGCGCGACGTGCCGCGTCGTCGAGGCCGATCGCGTCGAGCAGCGCGTCGGTCGCGAAGCTGAAGATCAGCAGATAGAACGCATCGCGCAGGTGCCCGTTGTAGTCGACCCATTCCGCGCGCACCGTGTCGCGGTGAATCGTCAGTTCCGTCGCTCGCATCGCGGCCGTCGTCATCGTCAATCCTCGTAGCGCATTCCGTGGCGCGCCTTCACCGCGGCGATCGCCGCGATCACTTCCGTGATGCATTCGTCCCGATAGCGTTCGAGCGCCTTGATGCTTCGGGGTCCTTGCTGCTCGGCGGTGCCCTCGACGACGCGGTCGATCAGCGCGTCGGTCAGCTTCGGCGCGACGAGCCTGGTCCACGGCAGCGCCAGCGCGGGGCCGAACTGCTGCATGAAGTGGCGCATGCCGGCCTCGCCGCCCGCCAGTGTATACGTGAGGAACGTGCCCATGAACGACCAGCGGATGCCCGCGCCGAAACGGATCGCATCGTCGATTTCGCCCGTCGTCGCAACGCCTTCGTCGACGAGGTGCAGCGCCTCGCGCCACAACGCTTCGAGCAGGCGATCCGCGATGAAGCCCGGCACTTCCTTGCGCACGCGCAGCGGCCGCATGCCGAGCGCGCGATAGACGCCGATCGCCGCGTCGACGGTCTCGGGCGCGGTGCGCTCGCCGCCCAGCACTTCGACGAGCGGCAGCAGGTAAACCGGATTGAACGGATGCCCGACGATGCAGCGCTCGGGGCCATGCGCGCGCGCGTAGAAATCGGTCGGCAGCAAGCCCGACGTCGACGACGCGATGATCGCATCGGGCTTCGCCGCGCGACTGATCCGGTCGTGCAATTCGAGCTTCAATGCCTCGCGCTCGGGCGCGCTTTCCTGGATGAAATCCGCGCCGGCGACGCACGCTTCGATCGTCGACACGAAACGCAGGCGCGCCGGCGACGCGCCGGGCGCCAATCCAGCGCGCTCGAGCGCGGGCCACGCGTTCTCGACGTTCGCGCGCAACTGCTGTTCCGCGCCGTCGGCGGGGTCCCACGCAAGCACGTCGAGCCCATTCGCGAGCGCGCGCGCAACCCAGCCGCTGCCGATGACGCCCGCGCCGATCGCCGCGAACGTGTCGATTTCGGTGATGACAGCCATGTACTTTCGATCCTTGAACGAGAAGATCAGGCGAAACAGCCGCTTCGGCGCGACGCACGCGCGCGCCCGGCCGCTTTCGCCACGTTGCGCGGCAACGAATGCGCCGCGATATCGCGTTACGCGTATTCGGCGATCGCGCGCCGCTCGAGCGGCCGCTCGCCGCGCGGCGGCAAGCCGAGCTTGCGGCGCCCTTCGGCAGGCGTCAGCACGCGCGCGCCGAGACGCTCGACGATCTCCCGCGCGCGCTCGACGAGCGAGCCGTTCGTCGCCTGCACGCCGCGCTCGAGCCAGAGGTTGTCTTCGAGACCGACGCGCACGTGGCCGCCGAGCAGCATCGCCTGCGCGACCATCGGCATCTGCATCCGGCCGATCCCGAAGCCCGCCCAGTGCGCGCCGGGCGGCAGATTGTCGACCATCGCCTTCATCGTGCCGGTGTCGGCGGGCGCGCCCCACGGAATGCCGAGACATAGCTGGAAAAGCGGCGGATCGTCGAGGAGTCCTTCCTTCAGCAGTTGCTTCGCGAACCACAGGTGCCCCGTGTCGAAGATCTCGAGCTCGGGCTTCACGCCCAGCTCCCGGATCCGCTTCGCGCCCGCGCGCAACTGTGCGGGCGTCGATACGTAGATGTAGTCGCCGTCGCCGAAATTCAGCGTGCCGCAATCGAGCGTGCAGATTTCGGGCAGCAGTTCCTCGACGTGCACGAGCCGCGTCAGCCCGCCGACGAGGTCCGTGCCCTTGCCGAAGCGCATCGGGTCCTCGCCCGCGCCGATCTCGAGATCGCCGCCCATGCCGGCCGTCAGATTGATGACGATGTCGACGTCGGCCGAGCGGATCCGGTCGACCACTTCGCGATACAGCCTCGGATCGCGGCTGCCGCGGCCCGTCAGCGGATCACGCACGTGGCAGTGCGCGACCGTCGCGCCCGCCTTCGCGGCCTCGATCGCCGCGCTGGCGATCTGCTTCGGCGTGACGGGTATCGCCGGATGCCTGCCGACGGTGTCGCCCGCGCCCGTCACCGCGCACGTCACAATGACTTCCTGATTCATCGCTGTCGCCTCGTTCAGATTCAAATTCGGATGCGCGTCCCCTGCCCGGACCTCGCGCGCCAGGCGGCGAGCCGCACCGTTCAGAGCCCCAGATAAGCCTTCACCGCAGCCAGCCCGTCCTTGCCGTCGTAGGTCTTCACGCCGGCGAGCCATGCATCGAGCACTTGCGGGTTCTTCCTGAGGTACGCCTTCGCCGCTTCCGCGGGCTTCACCTTGTTCATCACCGCCTGCATCAACTGGTTTTCCATCTGCGTCGTGAAGCGCAGATTGCCGACGAGCCTGCCCGCGTTCGGGCAGCGCGCCATGTAGTCGGGCGACGTCAGCGTGTACACGCGCGCTTCGCCGTAGTTCGGGCCGAACGCCGCGTCGCCGCCCGACAGGTAGCTCATGCTGATCTGGATGTTCATCGGATGCGGCTCCCAGCCGAGGAACACGACCCACTTCTTGTCGCGAATCGCGCGATCGACCGTGACGAGCATCCCCGCCTCGCTCGACTCCACGAGCTTGAAGCCGCCGAGCCCGTACTGGTTCGCGTCGATCATCTTCTGGATCGTCGCGTTCGCGCTGCTGCCGGGCTCGATCCCGTAGATCTTGCCGTCGAGCTCGGCGCGATGCTTCGCGATGTCGTCGAACGACTTCAGCCCCGCCTGGTACACGTAGCCAGGCACCGCGAGCGTCGCCTTCGCACCCGACAGGTTCGGCGGCTCGACCACCGAAATCGACTTCGAATCGAGGAACGGCTGCAACTGATGCTGCTGCACCGGCCACCAGTAGCCGAGCGATACGTCGAGCTGCCTGTTCTTCAGCCCTGCGAACGAAATCGGCACGGACGAGATCGTCGTCGTCGGCTTGTAGCCGAGACCGTCGAACAGCAGCGACGCGAGCGCCGTCGTCGACGTGATGTCGGTCCAGCCGATGTCCGCGAAGCGCACGTTGCGGCACGCGGCCGAGTCCTGCGCGAACGACGGCGACGGCGACGCGCATGCTGCGGCGAGCGCTGCGCCGAATACGAGGGTCGTGGTGGACTTCATGGTTGCCTCCCTGTTCGACGGATTCCGCAGGCGATTTCAAGGGGACGACACAGCCTGCACCGTGGGCTCAAAGGTAACGGGCCATATTCGCGGCAAGGCGACCGACGGCGACCTTTTCTTGCCTGTTTGCGACTATGCGTAAAAACCATTAGGTTGACGAATCGTCACGCTTGGCAAGGCTTTACCGCCGGGCGACGCGTCACGCGGCTTGCCTGCTTGCGCCTTGCTTGCTACGCTCGGCCGATCGTTTCGCAAGCGCAAGCACACGCCCCATGCCAGAAGAGTTTCATTTCCTGCTGATGCCCGGCTTCTCCGCGCTCGGCTTCATGTCGGCCGTCGAGCCGCTGCGCGTTGCGAACCGCTTCAGGCCGGATCTGTATCGCTGGCGCATCGTGAGCCGCGACGGCGCGCCCGTCGTCGCGAGCAACGGCATCTCGCTGAACGCGGACGCCGCGTTCGCGCAGGTCGAGCGCACGCACACGATCTTCGTGATCGCGGGCTTCGATCCGCTCGCGTGCTACACGCGCGCGCTCGGCGACTGGCTCAAGCGCGAGTATCGGCGCGGCGCGACGACGGGCGGCATCGACACCGGCAGCTTCGTGCTCGCGGAGGCGGGACTCTTCGACGCGTCGCATGCGCTGACGCTGCACTGGGAAGCGCTCGCCTCATTCCAGGAGCGCTACCCGCACCTGAAGACGACACAGGAATTGTTCGAGATCGACGAGCGGCGCATCACCTGCGCGGGCGGCACCGCATCGATCGACATGATGCTCGACCTGATCGGCCGCCGGCACGGCGCCGATCTCGCCGCGACGATCTCCGAGCAGTTCGTTCTGAGCCGGATCCGCCAGCGCTCTGATCGCCAGCGCCTCGAGATCGCCGCGCGCTACGGCGTGCACAACCGCAAGCTGATCCAGGTGATCGGGACGATGGAGCATCACATGGAAAGCCCGCTGCCGTCCGACATGCTCGCGCGAGAGGTCGGCGTCACGCGCCGGCAGCTCGAACGGCTGTTCAGCACGATTCTCAACGATACGCCGGCACGTTTCCATTTGCGGCTGCGGCTCGATCGCGCGCGCGAACTTCTTCAGCAGACCGATATGACGGTCGCGGCCGTATGCGCGGCGTGCGGCTTCGAATCGCCTTCGCATTTTTCCCGCACGTATCGCGCGCAATTCGGCACGAGCCCGAGAAGCGACCGGCGCGCGCTGCGCTGAGCCGATTGCGGCAGCGCAAAAATCGTGCGCCGCCTGACCGTTTTCGCCGATGGAACCGCTCCTCGAAAATAATTCGAAATAACATTGAAAATATTCTGTAACATGTTCTAAAAATAGATAGGCAGACTAACGACGTGACATTCCAGTGCGACCGTTTGTTTGCTGAACAGAACAGCATTCCAAATATTTATTCCGAGGGGTTTGTAATGACGATGCTCATTCAGCCATCGCAGCGCTTGCCGTTTGCTTCGCCGATCGTTCTCTGGCGTTTCCACCTCCCTCCGCCCCGCCCGCTCGGCGCACGCTGATTCTTCGCGGCATCGCGCCGTCTCCGTTGTTGCTCCGTCCGATTGCATCGGCTCGTCGAGGCCGGCGCACGGACCGGGTCGTCCCTGCGGTTCCCGTGGTTTCGTTTGTCATCCAAAACTTTGAAGACGAGGACAATCCATGCAGACATCCCGTAAAGCACTGCCGCTCGCCCTGAGCCTCGCCATCGGCCTCGGCGCAGCGCTGCCCGCGTGGGCCGATTCAAAGGCGCCGAACCCGCAGGAGGAAAGCCTGCGCGCGAGCCTCACGCGCGGCGTCGTGGCGCCTGCGGAAAAGGCAGACAAGACCGGGCAGTTCCGCCCCGGCGCCGTCGCCGTCACGCTGGCGAGCCCGGCGTTCCAAGCGAAGAAGGCCGACGCGGCGACGATGGCGCGCGAGTACATCGCCGCGCGCGCGACGCAGCTCGGCCTCGACAAGGCCGCGCTCGCGAATCTCGTCGTCGCATCCGAGCGCGCCGACGCCGCGTTCACCGTCGTGCGCTTCCAGCAGCGCGCGGCGGGGCTGCCCGTCTACGACAGCGACATCGCGGTCACGGTTGCGCCGGACGGCCGCGTGCTGTACGTCGCGAGCAAGGCGGTGAACGGCGTCGCGGCCGTATCGAGCAAGACGCAGGCGGTCGACGAGCAGCAGGCGCTGGATCGCGCGCGCGCGTACCTCGGCGTCGGCGGCTTCGCGAGCGTGCAGGCGCAGGTCGTCGCGTTCGTCGACGGCGCGGGCACGCATACCGCATGGAAAGTGCGCGGCAAGCCGCAGGACAGCCTGCGCGGCGACTGGGAGCTGATCATCGACGCGGGAAGCGGCGAGGTGCTGCGCGCCGAAGACAAGGCATCCTATGCAACCGACGGAAGCGGGCTCGTATTCCGGCCGGACCCGCTGTCGCCCACGAGAAGCAGCTACGGCAGCACCGGCTTCAAGGACAACAACGACGCGGACTCCACGCAACTGAACGCCGCGCGCGTGCGCGTGACGCTCAAGGATCTGACGCAGACGAGCAGCGGCTACAAGCTCACCGGCCCGTACGCATCGTGCGTCGATTTCGACTCGCCGCTCGACAAGGCGTGTCCGGTCCAGTCGTCGACGACCTTCGATTTCACGCGCTCGAACCTGTATTTCGAGGCGGTGAACGCGTACTACCACATCGACACGTTCCTGCGCTACGTGAACCTGACGCTCGGCATCAAGGCGCTGCCGTATCAGTACTCGGGCGGCGTCCAGTACGATCCGCACGGCGAATCCGGCGCCGACAACTCGTCGTACTCGTCGGGCTCCGGCCAACTGTCGTTCGGCCAGGGCGGCGTCGACGACGCGGAGGACGCGGACGTCGTGATTCACGAGCTCGGCCACGGCATCCACGACTGGATCACGAACGGCGGGCTCTCGCAGGTCGAGGGGCTGTCCGAAGGCACGGGCGACTACCTCGCGGCCGCGTACAGCCGCGACTTCAACCAGTGGAGCCCATCCGACGCGCAATATCACTGGGTCTACAACTGGGACGGCCACAACGAGTTCTGGCCCGGCCGCGTGACGAACTACAACGTCGGGCGCACCTACTCGCAGATCCGCAATTCCGAAATCCACACGGCCGGCCAGTACTGGGCGTCGTGCAACATGGTCGCGCGCGACGCGATCGGCGGCGCGGCGATGGACAAGGCTTTCCTGAAAGGGCTGTCGATGACGAACGGCTCGACGAACCAGAAGGCCGCGGCCCAGGCGGTGCTGACCGCGGCGGCCGCGCTCGGCTACAGCAGCACGCAACTCAATGCGATCGGCAACGCGTACAACAAGAGCTGCACGTACGGCGTGACCGTGCCGCAGAAGCTGTAGCCCGCATCACTCGCGTCAAGAAGAAGACGTAAGCGACATCGGCGCGGGGCGCGCGGCACGATCTGCCGCGCGCCCGTCCCCTCGACTGCATCTCCCCTCACCCTGAGGAGATCGAACATGTCCAAGCTCCAACACGTCGCCGCCGCGGTCTGCGGCGCCCTCTGCGCATCGGCCGCCCACGCCGCGCCGGTGTGGATCACGCTCGCCGCCCCCGCCTTGCGCGAACTGCGCGCGATCGATCCCGCCGCGACGAGCCGCTACAGCGCGGCGCTCGCCACCGGCGACGCGAAGCGCACCGAAACGGTCCACGTCGCGCAGGTCGACGATTCGCTGCTCGAATCGCTGTCGCAGGCGATCCGCCGCGCGCGCGGCCACGGCCCCGGCTTCTTCGTGCACGCGACGTTCGACGAAGCGCGCGCGTCGCTGCAGCCGAGCGCCGCGATGCAGGCGGCCGCGATCGACTACCCGATCACCAACTCGCAACAGGTCCGCAACTGGATCTCGCAACTGCAGGCGAGCAACATCGTCAGCACGATCGTGTCGCTGTCCGGCTTCACGAACCGCTATTACACGACGTCGCACGGCGTGGCCGCGTCCGACTGGATCGCGCAGCAATGGAAGCAGCTCGCCGGCTCGCGCACCGACGTGACGGTCGAGCAGTTCGCGCACACCGGCTGGCCGCAAAAATCGGTGATCCTGACGATCAAGGGCAGCGATCCGGCGGCGGGCGTTGTCGTGATCGGCGGCCATCTCGATTCGACGGTCGGCCGCATGAGCGAGAACACGCGCGCGCCGGGCGCGGACGACGATGCGTCCGGCATCGCGAGCCTCACCGAAGCGCTGCGCGTACTGCTCGCGAACCGCTATCAGCCGAAGCGCACGCTGAAGTTCATCGGCTATGCGGCGGAAGAGCCGGGCCTCCTCGGCTCGCAGGCGATCGCGAAGCAGTTCAGGGCGCAGAACGTGAACGTCGTCGGCGCGTTCCAGCTCGACATGACGAACTACAAGGGCGATCCGAAGGACATCTACCTGATCAGCGACTATACGAACTCGACGCAGAACACATATCTCGCGAACCTCGCGAAAACCTATCTGCCCGAGCTCGCGGTCGGCACGTCGCAATGCGGCTATGCGTGCTCCGATCACGCGTCATGGAACGCACAGGGCTATCCGGCGTCGTTCCCGTTCGAAGCGGATCAGAACGACAATCCGTACATCCACTCCGCGTATGACACGCTCGATCGGTCGGACTCGCAAGGCAATCACGCGCTGAAGTTCGGCAAGCTCGCGCTCGCGTACGCGGCCGAGCTGGGCGGCGGACTCAGCGCGTCCGCGAAGCGGTAAGCGCTCCTGTGCGGTGCGGATGCGGCGGCTATCCGCACCGCACCGCCGTATATCGATTTCCGTCCCGGCTCCACAAGCTTAGCCCGATATCTTGGTTCACGCCGTTTACTCGCCTGCGTAGATTCATTGTTCCGGATGTCGAAACAATGATCAACACCAGGGAGAGGAATCGTGAACCTAGAATCGTTCGCTCGAACGATGCTGGCGGCCGCATGCGCGACGCCCGTCGCCGCATCGGCGACCAACGGCTACTTTTCGAACGGCTACGGCGCGGCATCTCAGGGCGTCGCGGGCGTCGGCATCGCACTGCCGCAAGACGCGCTCGCGGCCGCGGCGAACCCGGCCGGCATCGCATTCGTCGGAGACCGCTTCGACGTCGGCATCAGTGCGTTCCTGCCGTCGCGCGGCGCAAACGTCGCCGGCAACGGCTACGGCGTCGACGGCCATTACGAAGGCAACAACCGCTCGGTGTTCGCGCTGCCTGAAGCCGGAATCGTGAAGCAGCTTCGCCCGAATCTCTATGCCGGCATCGCGCTCTATGCGAACGGCGGGCTCGACACGGGCTACGCGAACAATCCGTTCAAGGCGTTCGGCGGGAAAGGCTCCGCGGGCGTCGACCTCGAGCAGGTGTTCCTGTCGCCGACGCTCGCGCTGCGGATCGGCGAGCGACACGCACTCGGCATCGGATTGAACATCGCATATCAGCGCTTTACGGCAAGCGGATTGCAACCGTTCGCGAGCGCATCGGTTGCGCCGGACAACGTGACCGACCGCGGCGCCGATTCGAGCGTCGGCGTCGGCGTGCACATCGGCTATACGGGCCGCCTGACGCGTTCGCTGACGGTCGGCGCGACGTGGGCGTCGAAGATCCGCGGACGCTTCGATCGCTACAAGGGCCTGTTCGCGAACGGTGGCTCGTTCGACATCCCCGAAAACTTCGGCTTCGGCCTCGCATACGAAATCACGCCGGCATGGACGATCGCCGCGGACTTCCAGCGCATTCTGTACGGCAACGTCGATTCGGTCGCCAATCCGCTCGACAATCTGCAGGCGGGCCATCCGCTCGGCTCGCCGAACGGTCCCGGCTTCGGCTGGCGCAACACGAACGTGCTGAAGATCGGCACGACGTACCGCTACAACCCGCATCTGACGCTCAGGCTCGGCTACAGTCACGCGAGCCAGCCGATCGCGTCGACGCAGACGTTCCTGAACGTGCTCGCGCCGGGCGTCGTCCAGGATCAAGCGACGCTCGGCGCGACATGGGAAACCGCCGATCACGCGGAATTCAGCTTCTTCTACGGTCACGCGTTCAGGAAGACCGTCGACGGTCAGGCGTCGATTCCGCCATCGTTCGGCGGCGGCAATGCGAACATTCGTCTGGACGAGAATATCGTCGGCATCGCGTTCGGCAAGAAGTTCTGACGCGTGCGCGCGCTGACGGACCCGGCGCGCGCCGCGAACATGCGCCGGTCCGGCCAAGTCAGAACGAGTGGCGCATCCCGATGCGAATGTCCGCTTGCGTCTGCGTGGTGGACGGCGTGAAGCTGTAGCCGATCACCGCATCGACGCCGTTCGACGCGCGCAGGTAGTCGCCGGAAATGTAGACGTCCGTGCGCTTCGACAGCAGGTAGTGAACGCCGGCCGATCCCTGATTCCAGTGATGGCCTTCGAAGCGCGTGTGCTGGTAGCCCGCGACGAAGCTCAACGCCGGCGTGAACTGATACAGGCCGCCGCCTTCATAGACCTGCATGTGCGACGTGTTGCCGAAGCCCTTGATCGTCGTGTACGTGAAATTGCCGGACAGCGTCAGCTTGTCGAGCGTGTAGCTCGCGCCGATGCCGAACGTGCCCTGGCTGTCGACATTCATCGGCGTATTCGCGAACAGGTCCGTGACCTTGCCTGTCGCCGGATCGACGCTGACCGTCGGCTGGCCGAGGAACGTGTGCGTGCCGATCATCGCGTACGGATCGAACGCATAGATGCCGGACGGGTTGTTCAGATGCGTATAGGCCGCGCCCACCGACAAGTCGCCGTGCGTGTAGCTCGCACCCGCGCTCCACGCGCTGTTGCGATGGAAATCGCCCGCGACGTTGCCGAACGAATACATCGCGCCGAACTTGAGACCGCTGAAATCGTTCGACAGGAATTTCACCGAGTTCGGCAGGCGGTCGCCGTTGAAGCGGTCAAAGTCGCCCTGGTGAATCGCGTAGCCGCTCGCCCATGCGGAGATGTTGTTCAGATAGACCATCTCCTCCGTCATGTCGAGCTGATTGCCGAACGACAGTGTCCCCCAGTTGTTCTGCAATCCGACGTAAGCCTGGCGGCCGAATTCCGCGCCGCCGAAACCGAGCTGGCCGTTGCCCAGGCGAAAGCCGCTCTCGAGCACGAAGACCGCCTTCAGGCCGCCGCCGAGGTCTTCGGTGCCCTTGAAGCCGATCCGGTTGCCGTACGACACCCCGTCGTCGAACTTGAAGACGTGCGAGCCGCCGGTGTTGTTGACGTATGTGATGCCGGCATCGAGAATCCCGTACAGCGTGACGCTGCTCTGCGCGCGGCTTGCGCCCGGCGCGATTCCTATCGTGAGCGCGATCGCGCTCATCACGGCAACATTCGATTTCTTCATTGTCGGCACCCCACCCTGCTCATTCGATAAAAAAAGATTCCCGCGTTGCGCACGCGAATCCGCGACTATTGCTGAAACGACGCACCACTCCGACGACCGTTGCGCATCCCGCGCACAATCGGATGCCGTTGGCGAAAAATACAAACCCATTTTTCGCGCTACCCGTCACCAAACGACGCCGAATGGTCACGATGCGACGGACCGGGCCGATGCCGACGTCGGCCGTCATCGCGCATCGAGCGCCGCACGCACGGCAGGCAAGCCCGGCGCGCCGTTCGCGGTGGTCACGCCGTCGAGCCACGCGTCGACGAGTGATGGGTTCGCGCGCAGCGCGTGTTGCGCGGCGTCCACAGCGGAGCGCTTGTCCTGCAGCATCGCGGCGATCATTCCGTTCAGTTGCCGGGGAACACGTCGATCTGCCCTTTCTTCAGACCTTGATACGTGATCGGCACCGACAGGTTCGACACGCTCTGCCGGTAGCCGAGCGCCTTCAGCACGACGCCCGCGAGCGCATCCGTCGCTTCGATGTCGGTCCAGCCGGGGCCGGCCATCCGCACGTCGCGGCACGCGGCGGCCTCCGCGGCCGATGCTGTCGCGGCACACCACGACAACGCCGCAGCCGCCGTCATCGCGGCCGGCACGCGGCACGCGCCTTCGAAGAAGGTCATCTTGTACCAGAGGCCGCGCTCGCCGAGCATGTCGCCACGATCGGCGGTGACGATCACGATCGTGTCGTCGGTGAAGCCGCATTGGTCGAGCGCCGCGCCGAACTGCGCGTCGCTCGGCGGCGTGCGGTCGACCTCGCACACGGCGCGCAGGCGCCGCGAATGCGGGTCGCTCGCGTCGAAATCCATTCGGACTGCCAGCAGATCGATGTCTTCATCCCGGTACAGATCCCAGTATTCGCGCGTGATCGCATACGGATCGTGCGGATGCGTGAGCGACACGACCATGCAGAAGGGCCGCGTATCGCGGACGGCGGCTTTCTCGCGTGCGACGTCGAAGATCTTCTGGCGCGCGGCGAATGTCACGTCGTCGTCGAAATCGAGCTGGTTGGTCCGCACGCACGGGCCGGCGTCGAGCACCGAGCTCATGTTGTGATACCAGCGCGGCCGCTCGGCGGGATGCGTCCAGTCCGGCACCCAGCCGAAGTCGGCCGGGTAGATGTCGGTCGTGAGCCGCTCCTCGAAGCCGTGTAGCTGATCGGGCCCGCAGAAGTGCATCTTGCCCGACAGCGCGCGCAGTGCCGCTCTTTCGCCGCTGGCTGCTCGAGGCGTGCCCGTGACGCGTCCGGCGTTGGCGCGCCGATTCCAGCAGCGCGGCGCTTCGGTTCTATCCGCATCCGATCTGGCTTGATTAACTTGTGCATCGCCTCGGACGTCCGGCATCCGCGCCGTGCGCGGGGCGCCATCGAGTCAGAGGAAATCCATGTCCGTTTCACAACGTCCCCATCAGTTCGTGCTGACGCTGTCGTGTCCGAGCGCGGCGGGCCAGGTCGCCGCCGTCGTCGGCCTGCTCGACCGGCATCGCTGCTACGTCGACGAGCTGACCGTCTTCGACGACGATCTCAGTGCGCGCTTCTTCGTGCGCTGCGTGTTCCATGCGACGGACGACGCCGATTCGCTGCGCGTGGACGCGCTGCGACGCGAGTTCGAGCCGATCGCCGCACGCTTCGGGATGCAGTGGGCGATCCACGACGTCGCCGCGCGGCCGAAGGTGCTGATCATGGTGTCGAAGCTCGAGCATTGCCTCGCCGATCTGCTGTTCCGCTGGAAGATGGGCGAGCTGAAGATGGACATCGTCGGGATCGTGTCGAACCATCCGGATTTCGAGCCGCTCGCCGCGCAGCACGGACTGCCGTTCCGGCACTTCCCGATCACCGCTGACACGAAGGCGCAGCAGGAAGCGCAGTGGCTTGACGTGTTCGAGACGAGCGGCGCCGAGCTCGTGATCCTCGCGCGCTACATGCAGGTGCTGTCGCAGGAAACGAGCGCGAGGCTCGCGAATCGCGCGATCAACATCCACCATTCGTTCCTGCCGGGGTTCAAGGGCGCGAAGCCCTACCACCAGGCGCACGCGCGCGGCGTGAAGCTGATCGGGGCGACCGCGCATTTCGTCACCGACGATCTCGACGAAGGGCCGATCATCGAGCAGGTGGTCGAGCGCGTCGATCACTCGTACCGGCCCGAGCAGTTGCTCGCGGTGGGGCGCGACGTCGAATGCATCACGCTCGCGCGCGCGGTGAAGGCGTTCATCGAGCGGCGCGTGTTCCTGAACGGCGATCGCACCGTCGTGTTCCAGTAGCAGGCGCGCAGCAAGCGGCGGCCTCGACGTTTCGCTGCGGCCCGGATGCGGCGACGCATCCGGGCATCCTCGCCGGCGCACGCCTGCTATCGCAGCCAGGCGAAGTAATACGACGCCGCGATCGTCAGCGCGGCGGCCGCGAGCGCCGCATACGGCGCGACGTTCAGCCACGCGCTGCGCGCCGGCACGACGAGCTCCATGTCGCGCTGCATCTGCGCGGGGAAACGGCCGCGATCCTGCCAGTAGTGGCGATAGACGAACACCGGCACGATCAGCAGCATCGCGATGAGCCCGTTGCGCAGCGTGCCCGCGCCTTGCAGATCCGCGCCCGCGCCGACATAGACGAGGTTCGCGTAGCCGCAGATCGAGCCGAGCACGACGAGCCATGTCGGGCAACGAAACGGCCGCTGCCATTGCCCGCGGTCCATTCGATGAATCCAGCCCGACTGCAAATTCAGGAAGACGAACAACATGTAGCAGACGTTCGAGATCGACAGCACCGTCATGTAGTCCGACATCAGCAGCAGCACGAGATTGAAGCCGAGATCGGTCCACATCGCGCGCGTCGGCGCACCGTGCTCGTTCACGTGCGACAGGTACTTCGGCAGCCAGCCGTCGACCGACGCCTGATAGAGCGTGCGCGACGAGCCCATCATCGACGTCATCACGATCAGGAGGATCGACAGCATCAGCATCACGACGACCGCGTTCGCAACCCAGGCGCCGCCGCCGACGATCCTCGCCATCGCGGCCGCGACGCCCGTGCCGTCGCCGATGCGCGGATCGAGCATCGCCGCGGTGCCGAGCGCGCCCTGGAACGCCATCGGCACGAGCGTCATCACGATCAGGCAGAGGGCACCCGACCAGAAGATCGCCTTCGCAGTGTCGCGGCGCGGATCACGGAATTCGCGCGTGTAGCAGACGGCCGTTTCGAAGCCGTACGACGCCCAGCCCGCCATGAACATCGCGCCGAGCACCATCACGACGCCCTGCCCGTTCCAGCTACCGAACGTGGCGGCGGTGAGATTGCCTTGCGCATCGTGGCCGAGCGGCAGGAGCGGCAGGAGATTCGACATCGGCACGTCGCCCGTGACGAACGGCACGATGCCGACGATGAAAAGCGGCGTCAGCGACGCGATGCCGAGAATGCGCTGCGTGCGTGCGGCCTTCGATGCACCGCTGTGCTGCAGCTTGAACGTGATCAGCAACAGGATCGTCGCGATCACGAAGGTGGCGTTGACCCGCAGGGTCAGGCCGGGCTTGATGAAGCCGAGATCGGCGAGCGTCCATTGCCAGTGCAGGATCGCTGCGTCCGCCGGGAACAGGCTGGTGAGCGCGTAGCTTGCCGCGAGACCGCAGCCGAGCGCGAGCATCGGCGACCACGCGAGCCAGTTGCACCACACCGAGACGGGCGCGATCAACTTGCCGTATCGCACCCAGCCGATCGCACCGTACACCGATGCGCCGCCCGATTTATGGGGAAATAGCCCGGAAATTTCCGCATAAGTCGCGCTTTGAATCAGACCCATCGTGATTGCGGCGATCCACACCGCCCACGCGGGCTGGCCGACCGTCGCGCATACGCCGCCGATCGTGAACAGCACGCCTGCCGGCACGCCGCTCGTTACCCAAAATGCGTCCTTCCAACTGAGGCCACGGTGCAACGTGTGGCCCCTTTCTTCATGTGAGATGGTTGCCTCGATCTCGCTGGTGCTGCGCGCGCGCAGTCCTGCTTGACTCATCCAAAATCCTCCGTTGAAGACTCCGCACAAGGGTACATTCTAACAACACTACATTGTGCGAGTCGAAAAAATATCGAAAATTACGCAGGAAAACCCGCAGTTTTCTCCAATTGTTTCGGATACCTTCGAATTTTTATTCACACGCTCAAGCCCCTCACACGGGCCTGAGCGGGCTTGTCGTCACTGCCCGGAGCCGAGCCATTCGCCGACGCGATCGCCATGTGCTGCGATCCATGCATCGGCCGCCGCCGCAGGCTTCGATCCGTTCTGGATCGCGAGCATCACGCCGTCGATCTCGCCCGGCTTCCACTGGAACTTCTTCAGGAACGCGACGACGGGTTTCGCCTTCGTTTCGAGCGCCGGATTCGCGACGTTGTCGACGTGCTCGGCCTCGCCGTACACCTTCTTCGGATCGTCGAGGAAGCGCAGCTTCCATTTCGCGAACATCCAGTGCGGCGCCCAGCCCGTGACGACGACAGCCTTGTTCGCATGGATCGAGCGCGCGAGCTCGGCGGTCATCGCGCTGCCCGAGCTCGGCATCAGCGAATAGTTCAGGCCGTATGCCTTGATCGCGTCGTCGGTCTTGCGCATCACGCCCGCGCCGGCGTCGATGCCGACGATGCGCCCGGCGAAGTCGCTCTTCTGCGCGTCGAGATCGGCGATCGTCTTCGCCTTCACATAGATCGGCACGATGAGGCCGATCTTCGCATCGGGAAAATTGGTGCCGAGATCGACGACCTTCGTCTTGAACTGATCCCAGTACGCGCCCTGCGTGACGGGCAGCCACGCGGACAGCGTCGCGTCGAGATCGCCGCGCGCGACGCCCTGCCACATCACGCCCGCCGCGACCGGCACGAGTTGCACCGGGTAGCCGAGCTTCGTCTCGATGATGCGCGCGGCGACGTTCGACGTGGCAACGCTGTCGTCCCAGCCTTCGACGTAGCCGATCTTCAGCGTCGGCTTCGTATCGGCCTGCGCCGGCGCGGCGGCGGCGAGCATCATCGACAGCACGCCGCAGCCCATGAGTTTCGTGAGGAATTTCATGATCGATCTCCTTGAGGTTGTCGGAAAGCAAGGGGCCTCTCTAGGTTCTTCAACCACAATTCCCCGGTATCGTTCTTTTACGACACGTTCTTGCGCAGCGGCGACGCGCTCACTTGTCGACGACGAGATCGGACAGCGGCTTGCTGCAGCAGAGCAGCACCATCCCCTGATCGATTTCGCGCTGACGAATGCCGCCGTTATGCTTCATGTCGACCTGACCGGACACGAGCTTCACCTTGCAGGTGCCGCACATCCCCTGCGTGCACGACGCCGGCAGGCGCACGCCCGCGCGGCGCGCGGCGTCGAGCACGTGCTGGTCCGCGCCGCATGCGATCTCGCGATTGCTCTTCGCGAACGCGACCGTGTACTGGCGCACCTGCGCGTCGCTAGCGGCGTCATCCGCCGGCGCTTCGGTCCGGGGCTCGCTTTGCGCGGGCGTCTCGAACGAGAAGCTCTCTTCGTGATAGCGGCTGCGATCGAATCCCGCTTCGGCGAGCATGTCGCGCACCGCTTTCATGTACGGCGCGGGTCCGCACGTGAAGATCTCGCGCTCGGGGAAATCCGGCGCGATCAGCTTCAGGAGCGGCAGCGACAGGAAGCCCGTCACGCCGTGCCAGTTCGTGCGCGCGCCGAGCCGCTCGCACACGAATGCGGTGCGGAAGTTCGTGTGCGTCGACGCGATCAGATCGAGTTCGCGCGCGAAGATGATGTCGTCCGGCGTGCGCGCGCTATGGACGAACACGATGTCGCGATCCTCGGCGAGGTCGTGATGCGCGCGGCTCATCGACATCAGCGGCGTAACGCCCGAGCCCGCGGACAGAAACAGGTATTTGCGCGCCGGATGCCGCGCGCACGTGAATTCTCCCGCGGGGCCGAGCACGCGCAGCGGCGCGCCCGGCTGCAGGTTGTCGTGCAGCCAGTTCGACACCTTGCCGCCCGGCACGCGCTTGACCGTGATCGAAATCGTGTGCGGACGCGCGGGCGACGACGAGATCGTGTAGCAGCGGTTGATCGTCTCACCGCCGATGTCGAGCTCGAGCGTGATGAACTGCCCCGGCTCGAACGAGAACGCGCGCCCCTGCGGCGAGCGAAAGAAAAAGCTCTTCACATCGTGCGTTTCCTGCCGCACGTGGCAGCAGACGAGCGTCTCCTCGACGTCGCTCGTCCAGCGTTCCGGCAGCGCCTGCCAGAATGCGGAACGCGTCACGCGGCTGTCGGCCGGCTCGAAATTCGCGGCATCTCGCATCATTGTTGCGCTCCGTCTTCGTGCTATGCGCCGATATGCGCGGCCAGCCGGCCGACGTACCACTCGCAGAACTTCTCGACGAGCCCTTCGGTGTACGGAGAATACGGGCCCGGCTCGTATGCGCTGCTCGCCGCGCCGCGCTGCGAGAATTCGACGAGCGCGCGATCCTGGTCGTTCGTCGCGTTCCAGACGGCCGTCAGGTTCTTCACGTCGTAGTCGACGCCTTCCTTCGCGTCCTTGTGAACGAGCCATTTCGTGCGCACGAGCGTTTCGTCCGCCGACAGCGGAATCACCGAGAACGTGACGATGTGGTCGCTCATGAAGTGGTGCCACGAATTCGGCTGTGTCCAGAACGACAGGCCGCCGAGATCTGCGCGGCGAAATTCGCCGAGCAGCTTCTTCGACGCGATCTTCGCGTCGAGCGTTTGCGATTCGCCGCTGCGGTCGAGCGGCAGCCGCTGCGTGCGAAAGCCCGTCACGTCGGTCAGGCGCTCCACTTCGACGGACGGCAGATTCAGCGCTTCCCACTGCGCGGCGCGCTCGGTGCAGGTACGCTCGAACGCGGCCATCCCATCGGCATTCGCGGGCGACGGCTGATAGCCGAAGCCGTATTCGTACAACGAAATGGTCAGCTCCGGATGGTTCGCGACGCAGTGATAGCACTCGCGATTGTTCTCCATCGTCAGCTTCCAGTTGCCTTTCTCGATGATGTCGATCTGCGCGGCGATCTTCGTGTTCGGCAGATCGTGCGGCAGCAGGTACGGCTCCATCGCGGCGCGCATCGTCGCGAAATCGGCGGGCGGCTCGTCGGCGAGGCACACGAACAGCAGCCCCGCGAGATTCTGCAGATGAACGGGCTTCAGGCTGTGCTTGCAGCGGTCGAACTTCTCGCCCATGTGCTCGGCGAACATCAACTGGCCCGTCAGGTTGTAGGTCCAGCTGTGATACGGGCACACGATGTTGCCGACCGATCCCTTTTCCTCGTTGCACAGGCGCGCGCCGCGATGGCGGCAGACGTTGTGGAACGCGCGAACCTGCATGTCGTCGTCGCGCACGATCAGGATCGAATCGGCGCCGAGCTGCACCGTCACGTAATCGCCCGGCTCGGGCACGTCCGGCTCGACGCCCACCTGGATCCAGTGCTGCCGAAAGATCGCGTCCATGTCGAGCGCAAAGATCTCGTCGCTCAGATAGAACGGGGCTTCGAGGCTGTAGCCTGCCTTGCGGCGCGCCACCAGCGCGCGGATGTCTGCCGATACTTTCATCGTTTGCTCCGGATTCCTTGCATCCATGGTGTTGTTGCCGACAGGCTTCGTTCAGTAGTCGATGAGCTGATGCTCGCGCAAATACGCAAGGATCACTTGTGCTTTTTCGACCGAACTCCCTTCAATTACGACGTTTCCGCCGCGGCTTTCGGTCGTCGTCGCGGACAGCATCCGCGCGTGGCCGGAGCGCTTGTCGGCCGCCGCGAGCTTCACCGGCTTGCGCTCGGCCGCGCGCGTCGCCCATTGCCCGGCGTCCGCCGCCGCGCGGGTGGCGACGCGCGTCGCGCGCACGTCGCCCGCGCGCAGCCGCGCATACGCGTAGCGCGGCTGCGCATTCGCGAGCGGATGCACGGCGACGACGGCGGGCAGCGCGGCGTCGACACGCCTGCGAACGCCTTTCGGCAGGAATTGCCGCAGCGTCGCGCGTGCAGCGTCGACGCTCACGTCGACCGCCGCGCCGGCGAACCGCCAGCCGAGCGCCGCCGCGACGCGGTACGGCAGCATGCCCGTGTCGTAGGCGCCTTCGGCGCGCGTGCCCGTCAGCACGAGATCGTGGTCGCGCACGCGCTCGGCGAGCGCGGCGGCCGCGTCGTCGCCGTCCGCGCACTCGAGCACGTCGACGCTCGCCGCGCCGAGCGCGAGGTAGTCGGCGAGCGCCGGATTGCGCGCGTCGCCCGCGTGGATCACGTCGAGCCGGGCGCGGTGCTCGGCGGCCAATGCGCGGCCGATCTCGAGCGCGGCCGCATCGTTGCGGCTGTAGCGCGGCGCACCCGACACCGGATGGCGTCCGACCGACACCAGCACCGCGATGCTGGTCAGCTTGCGATTCGCGTTCATGCGGCGGCTCCCATGTACTCGCGCTCGTTCGATACGGCGCCCGCTCGCGGCTGCGCGGCGCGGGCCGCGTTCACCGCTTCGATCAGCGCCGCGATCGTCGCCTGCGCGTCGCCGACGATCGTCAGGTTCGCGCGCTTGACGATCGGCGCGCTGCCGTCGAGATTCACCGCGATCACGTGGCGGCAGTCCTTGATCCCTTGCAGATGCTGGACCGCGCCCGAGATCCCGAACGCGATGTAGACGCTCGCGTCGACCGTCTTGCCCGTCGCGCCCACCTGCTTGTCGCGCGTGAAGTGGCCGTTGTCGACCGCGACGCGGCTCGCGCCGACCGCCGCGCCGAACGCCGCCGCGAGCGTCTCGAACGCGGCGACGTCGGTCACGCCGTTGCCGGCCGACACGATGAAGTCCGCCTCCTCGAGCGCGACCTGCGCGGCATCGATCTCCTCGAGGCCGAGGTCGCGATAGTCGCCCGATGCGCTCGGGCGCGCGCCGAAGGCGCTGGAGGCGTCGAGCGCGCGCTCGAGCGCCGCGCCGACGAACGGCAACGTCGGATCGACCGCGTTCGGCGCGAGCAGCACGACGTCGGGCAGCGCGCGCGTCGCGAAGCCGCGCTTCGCATCGACGTACACGCCGACGTGGTCCGCCGCGATTTCGACGACGTGCGCCGCGACGCTCGCGTTCGCCGCCGCCGCGTAACGGCGGCCGAGATCGCCGTCGCCCGTCGCGTTGTCCGGGATGAACACGTGCTGCGGCGAGAGCGCGGCCGCGCACGCGCGCAGCGCGTCGAGCTCGCGCTCGGGCGCGAACGCGCGGCGGTCGAAATCGCGCAGCACGATCAGCGTGTCCGCGCCGAGCGCGCCCGCATCGTCGTTCAGTTCTCCGAACACGACGAGCGCGACTTCGGTCTGCGCGCCGGCGAGCAGCGCGGCGGCCGCGAGGGTCTGGCGCGCATGGTCGTCGAGCGCGCCGCGCTCGCTGTGCGCGGCGACGAGAAACACGCGCGCAGCTTCCCGCACGACGCGCACCGGCTTCGCGGCCGCCGCGCCGTGCGCGCGCAGCGCCCATTGCGCGGCGCCGCCGGGCGCGCCGCCCGTCTCGCCGAGCGTGATGCGTTTCAGTCCCGTCGCGGTCACGATGAACGGCCGGCGCGGATCGATTCGTTTGAGCGTGGTCATCGTTTCACTCCAGCGAAGCGGCGACGAGTTCGGCGACGTCGAGCACGTCGGGCCGCGGGCCGACGACGCCTTCGAGCATCGCGGTGCAGTTCGGGCAGCCGACCGCGACGACGTCCGCGCCCACCGCGCGCGCGTCGGCGATCCGGATGTCGGGAATCCGCTGCTTGCCCGGGATGTCGGTGAGCGGCGCGCCGCCGCCGCCGCCGCAGCAGCGGCCGCGCATGCCGTTGCGCTCCATCTCGACGATCTGGATGCCGAGCGTCTTCAGGAGCTTGCGCGGCGCTTCCGTCTCGCCGTTGTAGCGGCCGAGATAGCAAGGGTCGTGATAGGTGATGCGCTTCTCGCGCAGCGCGTCGGCCGCCTGCGGCTTGATCCTGCCGGCCGCGACGAGCTCGGCGACGAACGTCGTGTGATGCTTGACTTCGTAGCGGCCGCCGAGCGCGCGGTATTCGTTGCGCAGGCTGTGCATCACATGCGGATCGGCCGTCACGATCTGCTTGAACGACAGCGCGCCGAGCGTGCCGATCAGGCGCTTGCCCATCTGCTGGAACGTCGCCTCGTCGCCGAGCCGGCGCGCGACGTCGCCCGTGTCCGTTTCCGCTCGGCCGAGCACCGCGTAATCGACGCCCGCATGATCCAGCACCTTCACGAGCGCACGCAGCGTGCGCTGGTAGCGCATGTCGAACGCGCCTTCGCCGGCGACGATCAGCACGTCGACGGGACGCCCCGGCTGCGCGACGGGCGCGCTCAGGTCGACCGACCAGTCGTAGCGCGCGGCCATGTCGTAGCCGCCCATCGTGCCCGTCTCGCGCAGGTTCGCGAGCACCTCCGCGCCCTTGCCCGGCACCGCGCCGTGCACGAGCGTCTGGTTGCGGCGCATGTCGACGATCGCGTCGACGTGCTCGATCAGCATCGGGCACTCCTGCACGCACGCGCGGCACGTCGTGCACGACCACAGCGTGTCGGCCTCGATCAGCGACGACACGATCGGCCGCTGCGGATCGCCGCCGTGCTTGCCGACGGCAATGCCGGGCGTCGGGCTGCCGGCATACGCGGCGTCGGTGCCGCCCGCCATCCCGACGACGAGATCCTGGATCAGCTTCTTCGGATTGAGCGGCTGGTCCGACGCGAACGCGGGGCAAGCGGCTTCGCACTTGCCGCACTGCACGCACGCGTCGAAGCTCAGCAACTGGTTCCAGCGGAATTCGGCCGGCCTCGCGACGCCGTACTCGTCGTGCTCGACGTCGGACGGCTTCAGCGCGGTCGGCGGCGTCGCGCCGCCGTTGCCGGTGTATGCGTCACGCGTCGTCGCGAAGCGCTCCTGGCGCGGATGGAACGCGAGATGCAGCAAGCCCGCGATCGCGTGCTTCATCGGCCCGCCCTTCGCCGCGCCGACCGTCATCGCGAACGCGCCGGCGCCGATCAGCGCCGCGCAGAACGCCGCGAACGCGCCCGACATCGCGGCCGCCGGCACGAGCATGAACAGCACGAGGCCGAGCGCGAACGCGCCGAGCAGCCACGGCAGCGTATTCCACGGCCCGCGCGACAGCCGCGCGGGCACGTCCCTTGCATGACGGCGACGCCAGACGAACACCGCGCCGGCGAACATCGCGAGCGCCGCGAGCAAGATCAGCTTGTCGAGCCACGGCGAATAGATCGCGAGCCCGTAGTTGACGAACACGAGCGCGAGCGCGGCGAGCGCGCCGCCCGCCGTCGCGACGTGCGTCTTCGCGATATACGGATCGCGCGCGACGACGTGGTGCAGATCGACGAAGTAACGCTTCGGAATCGCAAACAGATTCGTGAGCCCGAACGCGCCGGGCGCGGTGGCGCGGCCGAGCCGCCAATACGACGAACGCTTCGCGACCGCGAACGCGAGGCCCGCGACCGACAGCCACAGCAACGCGGTAATCAGGATGGCCGGCTTCATCGTCAGAAATCCTTCACGAGACGCAGCGCGTCGTAGATCGCGCCGTGGATGTTGTGCATCGAGATGCAGTCGCCGACGCGAAACAGCAGGAAGCGGCCGTTGCCGAGCGCCTCGGAAAGGCACGGCTGCGGCTCGGCGGCGAACAGCCTGTGCACGTCGACCTGGCCGCGATTGACCGATTCGGGCTTCAGCTTCCAGTACAGCGAGTCGTTCGGCGTGATGCCGTTCTCGATCACGACCTGATCGACCGCGCGCTCCTCCTGCTCCTCCGTGTATTCGTTGCGCAGCACCGCGATCTTCTTGCCGTCCTCTTCATAGACGCGATCGAGCCAGTGGTTCGGCGTGTGGATCACGCCCTGCGCGTAAAGCCGGCGATAGAAGATCGGGAACGTCGTGCCGCCGCAGTCGTCGGCCACCTTCACGTCCGGCGTGACGATCTCGACGTTCGAGCCGCGGCTCGCGATGAAGTCCGCGACGCCAGCGCCCGCATGCGTGCTGACGCCGTCGTAGACGAGCACGTTCTTTCCCGGCTCGACGCGGCCTGACAGGATGTCCCACGAGCTGACCGCGAGCGCGTCGGCGACGCCCCAGCCCGGCACCTGATCGGTGAAGCTGCGCCCGCCCGTGGCGAGCACGATGATGTCCGGCCGCTCGGCCAGGATCGTCTTCTCGTCCGCCTCGACACCGAGCCGCCGGTCGACGCCGAGCCGCTTCGTCTCCATGTCGAACCAGCGCACGATGCCCGCCATCTGCTCGCGCTGCGGCGCTTTCGCCGCGAGCATGATCTGCCCGCCGACTTCGTGGTTCTTCTCGAACAGCACGACGTCGTGGCCGCGCGAACGCGCGACGCGCGCGGCCTCCAGCCCCGCGGGCCCCGCGCCGACCACGACGACCTTGCGCTTCGGCCCGCGCGACTTCCCGATCACGTGCGGCATCGTCGCCTCGCGCGACGTCGCCGCGTTCTGCACGCACAGCACGTCGAGGCCGTTGTACTGGCGGTCGATGCAGTAGTTCGCGCCGACGCACTGCTTGATCTCGTCCTCGCGGCCGTCGCGGATCTTGATCACCATGTGCGGATCGGCGATCTGCGCGCGCGTCATGCCGACGAGGTCGACCATCCCGCTCGCGAGCAGGCGCTCGGCCTGGCCCGCGTCACGGATGCTCTGCGCGTGCATCACCGGAATCTTCACGACCGACTTGATGCCCGCCGCGAGATGCACGAACGGCTCGGGCGGCAGTGCCATCGGCGGCATGCAGTTCGCGAGCGTGTTGTGCGTGTCCGCGCCCGAGCCGATCACGCCGAGGTAATCGATCAAGCCCGTCTCGGCCATCGCCTGCGCGATCTCCTTCAGTTGCTCGTGATCAAGGCCGTCCTCGTGGAATTCGTCGCCGCACATCCGCAGGCCGACGCAGAAATCGCGGCCGACCGCCTCGCGCACCGCCTTCAGCACTTCGACGCCGAAGCGCAGCCGGTTCTCGAGGCTGCCGCCCCATTCGTCGGCGCGAAAGTTCGTGCGCGGGCTCCAGAACTGGTCGATCAGATGCTGGTGCGCGGCCGAGATCTCGATGCCGTCCATCCCCGCATCCTTCACGCGCTTCGCGGCCGCCGCGAAATCGCCGATGATCCGGCGGATTTCCTCGACCTCGATGATCTTCGCGTTGCCGCGGTGCACCGGCTCGCGCACGCCCGACGGCGACATCAGGTGCGGCCAGTGCTCGCCGTGGAACGCCGAGCGGCGGCCCATGTGGGTCGCCTGGATCATGATCTTCGCGCCGTGCCGATGCATCGCCTCGGCGAGCCGCGCGAGCGGATCGACGATCCTGTCGGTCGACAGGTTCACCGATTTCCACCAGCCCTGCGGGCTGTCGATCGACACGGGGCTCGAACCGCCGCACACCGCGAGGCCGACGCCGCCCTTCGCCTTCTCTTCGTAATAGCGGATGTAGCGGTCGCCCGGCAGGCCGCCCGGCTCCGCGTACACCTCCGCGTGCGCGGTGCTGACGATCCGGTTGCGCAGCGTGAGCTGGTTCAGCGTCAAGGGTTTGAACAGATTGGGATAGCGCATCGCAGGCGACCTCTGGCGTTCGAATGTCTCGTGTTGCGGGTGGGGTTCCGTGTCGGCGAATCAGCGGGCGATCGGCGACACTTCGAAGACGCAATGGTCGTGGCCCTCGGCCGCGCACTGCACTTCCGTCGACCGCGCGCGCGGCGCGCCGCGGCCTTCCGGCGTCGTGTCGTTGACCCAGTCCATCGCGCCCGCGAACCAGCCCGCGAACATGTAGCAGAGCTTGCCCGCCTTGCCCGGCTGCGCGAGCACGAACGACGAATGGCGCAGCTCGATCCTCGCGCGCGCGGCGGCCGGATCGGCGTCGACGATCGAGAACAGCCCCCAGCCGCGCTGCGACAGGCGCTTCAGGTAGTGCTCGAACACCGCCATCCCGGCGATCCCGTGCTGCTTCGCCTCCTTGTCGCACCAGTGGTACGCCGACTTGTAGCCGGCCTGATAAAGGATGTCCGCGTAGGCGTCGCGGCCGAGCGCCTCTTCCACTGCCGTATGGTTGTTCGTGAAGAAGTGGCGCGGCACGTACAGCATCGGCAGCGCGTCGGTGGTCCAGACGCCGGTGTTCGGATCGACGTCGATCGGCAGTTGCGGTTGCATCGTGTGACTCCGTGGGGGTAAAACGCGCGGCGCCCTGGCGCACGCGCGGCATCGTCCGCGCGCCGACGCTCGTCGAGCGGGCGCGTCCTGAATCGGATCGGTTGAAAGCGGGCTGAAAAACGGGTTGAAAACGAACGGCGCGGGCGTGGCATGCGGACGTCTACGCGCCCCAGACCTCCTTGAACACGCGCACCCAGTTCTCACCCATGATCTTGCGGATGCGCGATTCCTTCCATCCGGCGCGCGCCATCGCGGCCGTCAGGTTCGGGAACTCTCCGATCGTTCGGATGCCTTCCGGATTCACGACCTTGCCGAAATTCGTGAGCCGGCGGTAGCGGCCCTTGTCGTGCGTGAGCCAGTCGAAGAAGTCGACGCTGTAGCCCTGCGTGAAATCGGTGCCGATGCCGACCGCGTCCTCGCCGATCAGGTTCACGACGTAGCCGATCGCCTCGATGTAGTCGTCGATCGTCGCGTCGATCCCGCGCTTCAGGAACGGCGCGAACATCGTCACGCCGACGAAGCCGCCCGCATCGGCGATCTCCTTCAACTGCGCGTCGCTCTTGTTGCGCGGATGCTCCTTCAGCCCCGACGGCAGGCAGTGCGAATAGCAGACGGGCTTCTTCGAGAACGCGATCGCCTCCGACGACGTATTGCCGCCGACGTGCGACAGATCGACCATGATCCCGACGCGGTTCATCTCCGTGATCACCTCCCGGCCGAAATCCGACAGCCCGCCGTCGCGCTCGTAGCAGCCGGTGCCGACGAGGTTCTGCGTGTTGTAGCAAAGCTGCACGACGCGCACGCCCATGTCGGCGAACGCCTCGACGTAGCCCAGGTTGTCCTCGAACGCGTGCGCGTTCTGGAAGCCGAGGATCACGCCCGTCTTGCCGTCCTTCTTCGCGCGGAGGATGTCGCCCGTCGTGCGCACGAGCGTCAGCAGTTCGCCGTTGTCGCGAATCTGCTTTTTCATCAGCGCGATGTTGTCGACCGTCTTCGTGAAGTTCTCCCACACGGATACCGTGCAGTTCGCGGCCGTCACGCCGCCCTTGCGCATGTCTTCGAACACCGAGCGTTCGAACTTCGAAATGTTCAGGCCATCGATGACGATGCTGTCCTGGTGCAGCGTGCTCATGGATTCTCCAGTCTTGTCGGCGCGTGGGTCAGTAGATCGGGAAGCGCTCGCAGAGCGCGAAGATCTCGCGGCGCACGCGCTGTTCGGTCGCGTGATCGCCTTCCGGGTTCGCGCGCAGCGCGTCGAACACGTCGAGAATCAGGCGGCCGACCTCGCGGAACTCCGCGACGCCGAAGCCGCGCGTCGTGCCCGCCGGCGTGCCGAGGCGAATGCCCGACGTGATCGTCGGCTTCTCGGTATCGAACGGGATGCCGTTCTTGTTGCACGTGATGCCCGCGCGCTCGAGCGCCTGCTCGACCTGCGCGCCCTTCAGGCCCTTCGGCAGCAGATCGACGAGCAGCAGATGGTTGTCGGTGCCGCCCGTCACGAGGTCGACGCCGCCCGCCTTCAGCACGTCGCCGAGCGCCTGCGCGTTCGCGAGCACGTGGTCGATGTAGGTCCTGAAGTCCGCGTGCAGCGCCTCGCCGAACGCAACCGCCTTGCCGGCGATCACGTGCATCAGCGGGCCGCCCTGCAGGCCGGGGAACACCGCCGAGTTGATCTTCTTCGCGATCTCCTCGTCGTTCGTCAGCACGAAGCCGCCGCGCGGGCCGCGCAGCGTCTTGTGCGTGGTCGACGTGACGACGTGCGCGTGCTCGACCGGATTCGCATGGCGGCCCGCGGCGATCACGCCGGCGATGTGCGCCATGTCGACCATCAGCTTCGCGCCGACCGAATCGGCGATCGCGCGAAAGCGTGCGAAATCGAGCTTGCGCGGATACGCGGAGAAGCCTGCGATGATGAGGCTCGGCTTGTGCCGCTGCGCGAGTTCCTCGACCTGGTCGTAATCGATCAGCATCGTGTCGCGGCTCACGCCGTACTGGAGCGCGTTGAACCACTTGCCGGACAGCGCCGGCTTCGCGCCGTGCGTGAGGTGCCCGCCCGCGTCGAGCGACATCCCGAGCACCGTGTCGCCCGGCTTCGCGAGCGCGAGCATCACCGAGCCGTTCGCCTGCGCGCCGGAGTGCGGCTGCACGTTCGCGTAGCCGGCGCTGAAGATCTGCTTCACGCGATCGATCGCGAGCGCCTCCACTTCGTCGGCGAATTCGCAGCCGCCGTAATAGCGCTTGCCCGGATAGCCTTCCGCATACTTGTTCGTCAGCACCGAGCCCTGCGCGTCGAGCACCGCGCGCGACACGATGTTCTCCGACGCGATCAGCTCGACCTGCGACTGCTGGCGTTCGAGTTCCTTGAGGATCGCGCCGCGCACGGACGCGTCGCGCTCGGCGAGCGATTGCGAGAAGAAGGGGTTGGCGTTCGACATAAGGCGTCTCGTCACTGAATTTTGAGGGAGCGCCGGTGGCAGGCCAGAAGGCCCTTCGCACGGCGTTTGGGCGTTCCGCCGCAGCGGCTGCCGACGGCTCTATTCTTGTCGTTCGGATTTTCAGCCGATTGATGAATTCAGACGCTTTCTTTCCCTTTTCCGACATGTCCGTCACTTTTGAACAAGTGACCGGTCGTGCGTTTTTCGCGGCGGCCGTGCCGGGCGTCTGACGGCCGTCCGGCACTGGCTCGGTGCCGCCGCTGCACTCGCGCCGCGCAGCCGCTCACGGTTACGGTGCGGCGCAGCGAAAGGCCGCCGACAGGCAGCCGACGGAATCTAGGGTTTAGCCGTATGGCACGCTTGTTGCGCTCGATTTCACAATACGCGAGCCGAGCGCCCCGGCCGCATCAAGATCAGATCCAAGGAACGCTTCCCCATGTCGCCCGACCGCACCGCGTCGCTGTCTCATTTCGCGTTCATGCCGCTGCCCAACTTCACGATGATCGCGTTCACGAACGCGATCGAAGTGCTCAGGATGGCAAACTACCTGAGCGGGCAGCCGCTATACCGCTGGTCGATCATCAGCCCCGAAGGCGGCATGATCACGGCGAGCAACGGGCTCGCGGTCGACACCGGCCCGGCGGAATGCGCCGGGCAGCCCGACATCGTGTTCGTCTGCGGCGGCGTGGACGTGCAGCGCGCGACGCAAGCCGGGCATCTCACGGCGCTGCGCCGCTTCGCGCGCGCGGGCGTCGCGCTCGGCAGCCTCTGCACCGGCACCTATGCGCTCGCGAAGGCGGGGCTCCTCGCCGGCTACGCGTGCGCGATCCATTGGGAAAATCTGTCGGCGCTGAAGGAAGAATTTCCCGATACGCGCTTTCTCAAGGAACTGTTCGTGATCGACCGCGATCGCGTGACCTGCACGGGCGGCGTCGCGCCGCTCGACATGATGCTGAACCTGATCGCGTCGCGCATCGGCACCGCGCGCGTCACGCAGATCGCCGAACAGTTCATCGTCGAGCACGTGCGCGACACGAGCGCGCAGCAGCGGATGCCGCTCGTCGCGCGGCTCGGCTCCGCGAACAAGTCGCTGTTCGAAGTGATCGCGCTGATGGAGAACAACATCGAGGAGCCGCTGTCGCGCGAAGAGCTTGCGCGGCTCGCGAACATGTCGCAGCGGCAGTTGCAGCGCCTCTTTCGCGAGCATCTCGGGATGACGCCGACGCATTACTACCTGACGCTGCGCCTGCGCCGCGCGCGCGAGCTGCTGCTGCAGACCGACATGTCGATCATGCACATCACGATGGCGTGCGGCTTCCAGTCCGCGTGCCACTTCAGCAAGAGCTACCGCGACGCATTCGGCACCGCGCCGACGCGCGAGCGCCGCAAGCAGGTCGCGCCGCTCGCGCAGCCGTCGATGCCGGGCGGCGCGAGCGTGCCGTCGATGATGCTGCACGCTTGAACACGATCGCCGCGCCGCGCCCGCGCGTCAGGCCGCCTTCAGCATCCCGTGCGGATCGATGACGAATTTGCGCGGCGCGCCGCCGTCGAACTTCTTGTAGCCCTCCGGCGCGTCGTCGAGCGAAATCACCGTCACGTTGACGATCTCCGCGATCGGCAGCCGGTCGAACAGGATCGCCTGCATCAGGTTGCGGCTGTACTTGAGTACGGGCGTCTGGCCGGTATGGAACGAGTGCGACTTCGCCCAGCCGAGGCCGAAGCGGATGCTCAGGCTGCCGTGCTTCGCGGCGACGTCGACGGCGCCCGGATCGTCGGTCACGTACAGGCCCGGAATGCCGATCGCGCCCGCGGGCCGCGTGATCTCCATCAGCGAGTTCAGCACCGTCGCGGGCGCTTCCTCCGCATGGCCGGACGAGCCGTGGCCGTGCGCCTCGAAGCCGACGCAGTCGACCGCGCAATCGATCTCCGGCTTGCCGAGAATCTGCTCGATCTGCTCGCCGAGCGTCGCGTCCTTCGACAGATCGACGACCTCGAAGCCCATCGCCTTCGCGTGCGCGAGACGCTCGGCGTTCATGTCGCCGACGATCGTGCACGCGGCGCCGAGCAGGCGCGCCGACGCGGCGGCCGCCATCCCGACCGGGCCCGCGCCCGCGACGTAGACGGTCGAGCCGGGCTTCACGCCGGCCGTGACCGCGCCGTGATAGCCGGTCGGCAAGATGTCCGACAGGCACGTGAGATCGCGGATCTTCGCCATTGCCCGATCGCGATCGGGGAATTTCAGCAGGTTGAAGTCGGCATACGGAACGAGCACGTACTCGGCTTGCCCGCCGATCCAGCCGCCCATGTCGACGTAGCCGTAAGCGCCGCCCGCGCGCGACGGATTCACGTTCAGGCACACGCCCGTGTGCTGCTCCTTGCACATCGCGCAGCGGCCGCACGCGACGTTGAACGGCACCGACACGAGATCGCCGATCCTCAGCGTCTCGACATCGCGACCGACCTCGACCACTTCGCCCGTGATCTCGTGACCGAGCACGAGACCGACGGGCGCCGTCGTGCGGCCGCGCACCATGTGCTGATCGGAGCCGCAGATATTCGTGCTGACGACCTTCAGGATCACGCCGTGGCCGATCGCGCGGCCGCTCGGGTCGACCATCTTCGGATAGTCGATCTTCTGCACCTCGACCTTGCCCGGCCCCTGATACACGACACCTCGGTTGCTGCTCATCGCTTCGTCTCCATGTCTCGTTGGCGGTGCGCCGCGCGTCGCCCGGCCCGCGCGTTCGCGCGTCGGCCGGACTTGCAGCGGGCCTTTCGAGGTTAGTCCGCGAGCCGGGGGGCCGAGCGTCCAAAAACCGACATCCGCTTGGCCGCGGCCGACATGCGATGGAAACGGCGGCGCCGAAGCGGCACCGGCGATAGCGGCAGCGACGGCGATCCGCGCGACGCGCGGGGCGTCGCGACGCGCAACCTGTGCGAGTGGGAGGAAATGCGCGTCAGCCGCCGCGCGGGCCGTCCGTGTCGCCGGCCTCGACGACGGGCAACGCGAGCCGATGCGCGACGTCGGCCGGATGCGCGATGACGCCGAGCATCAGCTCGGCGATCGCGCGGCCGGACGCGTGCCCGGTCGGCTGCAGCACCGCGCTCGCCTTGTACGGAAACGAGATGTCGGGCGATACGCCGTCGTAGACGATCAACGACACGTCGTCGACGAAACGCCTGCCGCTCGCGACGATCGCCCTGAACGCGCCCGCGCCGGCGATGTTGTTGTCGATGACGAGCGCGGTCGGCGGATCGGGAAGCGCGAGCAGCGCCTGCGCCGCGCCGTAGCCGCCGTCGCGCGTGAACGCGCATTCGCGGATCAGCGCGGCATCGGGCTCGATCCCCGCGTCGCGCAGCGCGCGCTCGAAGCCCGAGCGCCGCTGCGCGGCGAAATTCATCGTCTGCGGCGCGCAGACGAGCGCAATGCGCCGGTGCCCGAACGCGATCAGCCGCTGCGCGGCCGCATGCGCGCCCGCCTCGTTGTCGAAGTCGAACCACGTGTATGGCTTCGCGCTCGCGGTCCGGCCATAGGCGACGAACGGAAATTCGCGCTCCTGAAGAAAGCGGATGCGCGGATCGTCGACGAGCGTGCGCGCGACGATCAGCCCGTCGACGAGCCGGCCGTCGACGAGCCGCCGGTACGTCTCGAGCTCCGCGTCCGGCCGCGCGGACACGATGAAGAAATCGCGGCCGCTCTCGCCCAGGCGCTCCGTGATGCCCGCGACGACCTCGGCGAAGCGCGGATCGCCGAGGTCGCCCGCGCCGAACGGATAGACGATGCCGACCGCGTCCGCACGCCCGGTCGCGAGCCGGCGCGCGGTCGGGTCGGCGACGTAGCCGAGCTCGCGCGCCGCCTGCATCACGCGTTCGCGGGTGGCCGCGCTCACGTCGTCGTAGCCGTTCAACGCCCGGCTCACCGTCGTGCGCGACAGCCCGAGCGCGTCCGAAAGCGCCTTCAGATTCACCTTCACCGTCGTTCCCCGTATTCGATGTCCTGCCCGGCCGAACCCGTTCGAGCAATTATTTCCATCTGGTAAGCATTACCGTCAAATAAATATCTTTTGCCTTCCAAACCGGTTTGAAATAGTATCCAAACCGGTTTGGATATCGATACCACCCTTAGACGTTCCCTTTCACCGTCAACTGAAACAACGCCGAGATGACATATTTTCTTTCTTGCCGCACGACTGCGGCCAAACGTTTGCTGCTCGCTGGCGGCGCACTTGCCGCCTTCGCGTCCGCTTCGCATGCGCAGACCGCCGGCGCCCCCATGCCCACGCCGCACACGCAGCAGGCTTACGACCCTGAAAGCAACTTCACGATGCGCTGGACGCGCGCCGACATCCGTCAGATCGTCGCCCAGTCGCACACCGCAGGCGCAGACAAGAACTCGCTGCCGCAGGCGCTGACGATGCCGAACATCCCGCAGGATTTCCCGCTGATCAATTCGGACGTGTGGGTCTGGGATACTTGGCCCCTCGCCGACCTGCGCGCGAACCAGCTCAGCTACAAGGGCTGGGAAGTGATCTTCTCGCTCACCGCCGACCCGCACGCGGGCTACACGTTCGACGACCGCCACGTTCATGCGCGGATCGGCTTCTTCTATCGCCGCGCGGGCATCCCCGCGTCGCAGCGGCCCGCGAACGGCGGCTGGACGTGGGGCGGCCACCTGTTCCCGGACGGCGCGAGCGTCAAGGTGTTCGGCACCGCGCCGATGACCAACAACGCCGAATGGTCGGGCTCGGCGCGCCTCACGCACGGCGACAACGTCAGCCTCTACTACACCGCGACGTCGTTCAACCGCTCGGCGCCCGGCGGCGCCGACATCACGCCGCCGATGGCGATCATCACGCGCGCCGACGGCCACATCCACGCCGACGACAAGCACGTCTGGTTCAGCGGCTTCGACGATCACAAGGCGCTGCTGCAGCCTGACGGCAACTATTACCAGACCGGTCAGCAGAACACCTACTTCTCGTTCCGCGATCCGTTCGTGTTCACCGACCCCGCGCACCCGGGCAAGACCTACATGGTCTTCGAGGGCAACACGGGCGGCCCGCGCGGCGCGCGCACCTGCACCGAAGCCGATCTCGGCTACGCGCCGAACGATCCGTACAAGGAAGACCTCAACGCGGTGATGAATGCGGGCGCAGTGTATCAAAAGGCCAACGTCGGCCTCGCGGTCGCGACGAATCCGCAGTTGACCGAGTGGAAGTTCCTGCCGCCGCTGCTGTCGGCGAACTGCGTCGACGATCAGACCGAGCGTCCGCAGATCTACATGAAGGACGGCAAGTACTACCTGTTCACGATCAGCCACCGCACGACGATGGCGGCGGGCGTCGACGGCCCGGACGGCGTGTACGGCTTCGTCGGCAAGGGCATCCGCAGCGACTTCCTGCCGCTGAACGGCGGCAGCGGCCTCGTGCTCGGCAACCCGACCGACTTCTCCGCGCCCGCCGGCGCGCCGTACGCGCAAGACCCGAATCAGAACCCGCGCGAGTTCCAGTCGTACTCGCACTACGTGATGCCGGGCGGCCTCGTCGAGTCGTTCATCGACGCGATCGGCGCGCGGCGCGGCGGCACGCTCGCCCCGACGGTAAAGGTCAACATCAACGGCGAATCGACGGCGGTCGACCGCACGTACGGCGTGGGCGGCCTCGGCGGCTACGGCGACATTTCCTCGAACCAGCCAGCCTTGGGCGCAGGCCACAACTAACTGAAGCAACGATGCCGGAAGGCGGACGCCGCGCCCGCCTTCCGGCGCGAGGACGATCGGACATCCCGCGCGCCATGCGCGCCGTGTCCGGCCGTCCTCGCGCATCGCGCCGCACGCGCCGGCCCCGCAGCAAAGAAGGATTCATCCGATGTCCATCCCCCGATCACGTTTTTCTTCCCTCTTCTCCGGCTTCGTCGCGCTCGCCGCGTGCTTCGGCTTCGTCGCGCATGCTGCGGAGGCGCCATGCACGCCGCGGTCCGCGACATCCGCACCGTCCGCCGACGGCACGCCGCAATGGCGCCCCGCGCTGCACTACGCGCCGCAGCGCAACTGGATGAACGACCCGAACGGCCTCGTCTACGACGACGGCGTCTATCACCTGTTCTATCAATACAATCCGCACGGCAACTTCTGGGGCGACATGTCGTGGGGGCACGCGACGAGCCGCGATCTCGTGCACTGGGACGAGCAGCCGGTCGCGATGCCGGCGAACGCGCGCGAGGAGATTTTCTCCGGCTCGATCGTCGTCGATGCGCGCAACACGTCGGGCCTCGGCACCGCGGATGCGCCGCCGCTCGTCGCGCTCTACACGAGCGTCTACAAGGCGGGCTCCGGCCACGCAGCCGGCACGCAGGCGCAGTCGCTCGCGTACAGCGTCGATCACGGCAAGACATGGCGGCCGTACGCACGCAATCCGGTCCTCACGCTCGATCCCGAATCGCGGCATTTCCGCGACCCGAAAGTGACGTGGTACGCGCCGGGCGGCTACTGGATGATGACGACGGTCGTCGCCGACGCGCACGTCGTCAAGCTGTATCGGTCGAGCGACCTGATTCACTGGGATTTCCTGAGCGACTTCACGCTGCCCGACGTCCCGCATCGCGGCGCGCTGTGGGAAATGCCCGAGCTGCTGCCGATGCCGCTCGACGGCGACGCGACGCGCACGAAATGGGTGTTGATCGTCAACGTCAATCCGTGGTCGATCGCGGGCGGCTCGGGCGCGATGTATTTCGTCGGCGGCTTCGACGGCAGGACGTTCACGCCCGATCGCGCCGCGCCGGCGAACGCCGATCCCGCGCAATACCAATGGCTCGACCACGGCGCCGATTACTACGCGGCCGGCACGTTCGCGAACGCGCCGGGCGACCGGCCGGTCGCGATCGGATGGATGAGCAATTGGGACTATGCGGACCGCATTCCGACGACGCCGTGGAAAGGCACGATGGCGTTGCCGCGCGAGCTCGCGCTGAAGACGATCGATGGCCGGCCGCAGTTGACGGTCGTGCCCGCGCGGCCGTTCGACGCTTTCGCCCGCGGCCTGCCTGCCGTGCGTATCGGCTCGCTCGCGGTCGCGTCGGCGACGCGCGAGCTCGACGCCGGCGCACGCGGCACCGTGCAGCGCATCGCGCTGACGATCGAGCCGCGGTCGGCGCGGCGCGCCGGCTTGATCGTGCGGCGCTCGGCAGACGGCCGCGTCGGTACGCGTATCGCCTATGACACGGCGGCGCGCACGCTGACCGTCGATCGCTCGGCGTCCGGCGAAACGAACTTCTCGAGCGCGTTCAGCAAGCAACACATCGTCGCGCTGCCGCTCGTGAACGGCAAGCTGCGGCTCGACGTGATCGTCGATCGCGGTTCCGTCGAAGTGTTCGACGGCGACGGCCGGACCGTCATCACCGATCTCGTGTTTCCGTCGCCGGCAGACGACCGGGTCGCCGTGTTCGCCGAAGGCGGCGATGCGACGTTCAGCGATGTCGTGGTGACGAATCTCGGCGCGGCCGCGGGCATGCGGCGAGCGTGCTCGAAATCATAGGGATCGCTGACGGTTGCGGCGTCGATGCGGTTGGCGCACGACATTGCGAGCACGCGTGCCGATCATGTGCAGGACGAGCGAAGCCGATACGCTTCGTTCGTTCTCGGCGGGCGAGCCGGTGGATGTGGAGCCACCTGTCCCGCGACGCGAATGACGCGCACGAGTAAATCGCCGTGACGAGGCGGGGGGCCGCCCGTCACCGGCCGCCGTCATTCTCCCGAATCACCGCCTCGGCGGCCGCCTCCGCCTCGCCCGCATGCGCTTCGTGCACCCGCGTGCGCAGCCCCGGCAGCGGCGCGTCCCCGTCGAGCAGATGCCCGCCGCGCACCTTCGTCTCTACCGTCGCCCGCATCGACAGCCCCACCCGCAGCGGATGCGCCGCCAGCTCCGACGCATCCAGCGAGATCACCACCGGCAAGCGCTGCACCACCTTGATCCAGTTCCCCGCCGCGTTCTGCGGCGGCAGCATCGAGAACGCGCTCCCCGTGCCCGCCGAGAACCCCTCCACCCGGCCCCGGTACGTCACCCGCGAGCCGTACAGATCCGATTCGAGCCGCACCGGCTGACCCACCCGCATGTGCCGGAGCTGCCCTTCCTTGAAGTTCGCCTCCACCCACACCTGCCGCAACTGCACCACCGACATCAGCGGCGCACCGGGCCCCACCTGCTGCCCGATCTGCACCGACCGCTGGCCGACCGTCCCGTCCACCGGCGACACGATCGTCGTGCGCTTCAGGTTCCGGTACGCGAGCTTGAACTGCGCGCCCGCCTGCTGCACCGCCGGGTTCTGCCCGACCGGCCGCTCGCTGCCCAGCGCGCGCGCCGCCTCCAGTTGCGCCCGCGCCCCCGCCAGCGCCGCCTGCGCGTTCGCGAGCGAGGACTTCGCCCGCGCCAGCTCCTCCGGCGCCACCACCTCCACCGACGCCCCCACCCGCGCCCGATACGCCTGCTGCGCGAGCGTCAGGTCCGCCTCGCGCGCCTTCACCGTCTGCTCGTACGTCCCCATCGACAGCCGCGTGTTCGCAACCTGCCGCACCGCCTGCGCAAGCTGCGCCCGCGCCTGCGCGAACGCCGCCGACGCGTCCGCGTCGTCGAGCTTCACCAGCGCCTGCCCCGCCTTCACCTGCTGCGTGTCCGCCACCAGCACGTCGGTCACCGTCCCCTGGATCTGCGCGGCGATCTGCACGACGTTGCCGGCCACGTAGGCATCGTCCGTCTCTTCGCTGAAGCGCCCGACGAGCCACCAGTAGAGCGCGGCGGCCAGCGCCGCGATCGCCAGCACGCCGAAGAACAGCGCGAAGCGGCCGCGCCGCGCCGCACGGCGCGCGGCGAGCGACGCCGCGGTTTCGGGATGCGGCCGCGGCCCCGGCTCCGGCGCGGGCTTCGCGGGCGCGCCGCCGATGGCGGCCGGATCGGTCGGCGCCTTCGCGCGCGGGGTGTCGGTGGCGGTGTCGTTCAAGGTCTTCGCGTGCGTGATGTCGGCGGCGCCGGGCTGCGCGGGCCGGCTCGATGCGCTTCGATGCCCGGCGGCGGTGTCGGTTGACTCTCTCGTATTCACAATGATGGTGACGTTGGTGTGGATGTCTTCGCGCTCGATGGCTTCGTCCTCGACAGGCTCCTGCGATGCGTTTGTACCCGATGCGTTCGCGCATCGATCCCAGCGGACAGCGCGGCCATCCGCCGCGCCGCGCGATCCCGATCAATCGTGTCGCGTGTCGTTCGCCGCGGCCGGCGGCGCCGCCGCGAACGGCTTGCCCGCCTGCGCCAGCGGCGCGCCGTCCGCCTGCCGGGCGTCGAAGCCCCCGCCCAGCGCACCGATCAGCCCCACCCGCAGCGTCCGCCGCCGCGCCTGCAGCTCGATCGCGTGCGTGCGCTCGTCCAGCAGCGTCAGCTTCGCCATGTCGACGTCCTTGCACATCCCCATCCCGCGCCGGTGCCGGTCCTCCGCCAGCGCCACCATCCGCTGCGCCGCGCGCACCGCCTGCTGCTGCTCCCCGAGCAGCGCATCGACCGTCGACAGCGACGTCAACTGCCGCGCCACCTCGCCCAGCGCCGCATCCACCGTCTGGTTGTACAGCGCCAGCGCCACCTCCGCGTTCGCCACGTCGCCCCCCAGCTTCGCCTTCAGCCGGCCGCGATCGAAGATCGGCAGCGACAGCGCCGGCCCGATCGAGCCCCCCAGCGCGTCGTGCCTGAACAGCGACGCCGGCGCGAGCGCGAACAGCCCGCCCAGCGCCGCCAGGTTCACGTCCGGGTAGAACGCCGCGCGCGTGCCGTCGATCGTCGCATACGCCGCCTCCACCCGCAGCCGCGCCGCGACGATGTCCGGCCGCCGGCCCAGCAGCTCCGCCGGCAGCCGCCGCGGCAGCGGCGCGTCCGCGAGCGGCGCGAGCCTCGGCCGCGCGAGCGACAGCCCCCGTTCCGGCCCGCGCCCGCTCAGCACCCCCAGTTGCAGCTTCTGCAACTGGATCTGCTCGTCGGTCAGCGCGATCTGCTCGAACAGCTTGCTGCGCTTGAGCGCCGCGTCGTCCGCGTCGTAGCCGTTGTCGATCCCGCGCGCCGCGCGCTCGCGCAGCACCGCCTCGACCTGCTCGCTCGCGCGGCGCTTGAGCTGCAGCAGCTCGCGCAGCGCATACGCGCGGTCCAGCTCGCCGTACAGCGTCACGATCGCCACCGACAGCGCGAGCCGCGCCTGCTGCGCCTCGACCCGCGCCGCGTCGCGCATCGACAGCAGCCCGCGCGTGGCCGCCGCGTTCTTGCCCCACAGGTCCAACTGATAGTTCAGCCCGACGAACAGCGACGACGACGACACCACCGATTCGCTGACGAGCGGCACCGACACCGGCAAGCCGTTCAGCGTCGTATTGATGGTGCCGCCCGAGCGCGGCACGTGCGCCTTGGACAGCGACGCGCCCGCCTTCGCGGTGAGTCCCGTCAGCGATTCGAACTGCTGCAGTTGCGACTGCGCGACGCCGATGCGCGCCTGCGCGGCCTGCAGCGTCGGGTTCTGCCGCAGCGCTTCGTCGACCAGCGCATCGAGCTGCGGATCGCCGAGCTGCCTGACCCAGTCGGGGCTCGGCCAGGCGCCGTGCGCGGCGCCCCCCGTCGTTTGCGCGAGCGCGTCGTCGCCCGGCGCGCGCGGCGCGAGCGCCGGCTCGAAGCCCGACGGCGCGCAGCCGGCGAGCGCCCACGCGAGCGCGGCCGCCGCGAGCCGGCGCGCCGCGCGGCTGCCTGCCGTGGTCGTTGCGGTCGTTGCCGCTTGCGTTGCGCTCTGCCTCATGCTCGTGACGCGTGCCTCGTTCTCATATCCCTCTGTCCGGCCTGCTCCGGTCATTCCTGCCGCACCGGCTCGCGCGCCGCCGCGCCCGCGCGCGCATCGTCGAACGATCCCAGCCGCCCGAACAGGCCGTCGAGCACGCCCAGCGCGATCCCCCGCAGCTTCGCGCCCTTCTCCCGCTCGCACAGCACCACCTGAACCACCTGCCATAGCGTCAGCAGAGTCGGCACCAGCGCCACCGGAAACCGCAACCCGTACTGCAGCCCCAGTTGCATCGCGTTGCGCGCGCCGTAGTACCGGCGCAGCCACCCGTGATGCATCGCCGTCAGCTCGAACGGCCCCACCTTGTGCCGGCGCCGCGCGCCGATCCGGTGCGTCAGCACGAGCGACGGCACCACGTACAGCGGCACGTTGTGCGCGAGCGCGCGCAGGCAATACTCGGTGTCGACGTGATCGATGAACAGCGCCTCGTCGAATCGCCCGAGCCGCGCGTACGCGGCCCGCGAGATCACGCTGCCCGACGAGATCAGGAACGCGCAGCGCCGCGGCCCCGTCTCGCCCTCCACCCGCACGCGGCGCACCGTCACGCCGCTCGTCATCAGCGCCGGCAGGAAGCGCCGCTCGTTCGCGTCGTAGATCCGCGGCCCCGCAATGAATGCGCCCGCGTGCGCGCCCGCGCCCAGTTGCGCGCACGCCTCGCGCATCCGCGCGAAGTACGCGGCCGGCACCGTCGAGTCCTGGTCGAACAGCGCGACCGCCTCGACGCCCTGCGCGAACAGCGCCGACAGCCCCGCGTTGTACGCGCCCGCCACCCCGCCGCGGTTGCCGTGGTGCTGCCACACGACCCTCGTCCGCGCCGACAGCGCGCGCACCCGCTCGCGCGCCGCCGCGTGCTCGTGCGGCGTGTTGTCGATCACCGCGAGCGCATCGCTGTCGCGCGCGAGCGCCTCCAGCCCCGACAACTGCTCGTCCGTCGGGTCATACAGAATCACCAGCGCGCCCAGGGTCGTCATCGCTCTTCCTTCCTCCTTCCGTGGTTCGAGCTTCGGCGTGCTCGCCTCGCCTTCGCCTCAATGCCCGAGCGGCGCCGCCGCGCCCCGCTTCGGCCGTGTCAGCCACATCAGCCCCGCCAGCAGCAGGCACGTCGCGCTCGCCATGCAGAACATGTCGTTCGTCGCCATCATGTACGCCTGCTGCCGCACCACCTGGTGCAGCGAGCTCAGCTCGCGCACGCCGTGCAGCCCCATCGCGTGCAGCGCGTCCACGTACCGCTGCGTGTTCTCCGACGCGCGCGTCACCGACTGCGACACCACCGCGTAGTGATACGTCGCCCGGTTGTCCCACCACGTCACGCTCAGCGCCGTGCCGAACGCCGCCGACAGCGTCCGCAGGAAGTTCGACAGGCTCGACGCCGCCGCCAGCCTGTCGTCCGGCACCCGCGACAGCGTCGCCGCCGTCAGCGGGATGAAGAAGCACGGCAGCCCCATCCCCTGGATCAGCCGCGGCGTCACCACCTGCGCGAACGTCATCGACAGCGTGAAGTGCGTGCTCCACCACATCACCGCCGCGAACACCCCGAACCCGAACGTCACCAGCACCCGCGCGTCCAGCCGGCTCGCGTACAGCCCCACCAGGATCGAGAACGCCAGCGCCAGCACCCCCATCGACGCCGTCGCCAGCCCCGCCTGGTACGCCGTGTACCCCATCACCGCCTGCAGCCACAGCGGAAACACCACCCCCACCACCGAGAAGCTCATCATCCCCAGCGAGATGATCACCACGCAGAACGTGAAGGTCCGCTCCCGGAACAGGCTCAGCTCCACCACCGGATGCGCCTCGCCCAGCTCCCAGATCAGCAGCGACACGAGCGACACCCCCGCCGTGATCGCCAGCCCCGTGATCAGCGGCGAATCGAACCACCCCCGGTCGTGGCCCAGATCCAGCATCGCCTGCAGCGCGCCCACGCCGATCACCAGCAGCACGATCCCCGGCACGTCGATCGGACTCGCCTCGCCCCGCTGCGCCTGCGGCCGCAGCATCAGCGCGCACACCGCGAACGAGAACAGCCCGATCGGCAGGTTGATCAGGAAGATCCACGGCCACGAGAAGTTGTCGATCAGCCAGCCGCCCACCACCGGCCCGAAGATCGGCGCGAGCAGCACCGTCATCCCCCACAGCGCCAGCGCCAGCGTGCGCCTGGCCGGCGGGAACGCGCGCATCAGGATCGTCTGCGACAGCGGCACCATCGGCCCCGAGAACAGCCCCTGCAGCGCCCGGCACGTCACCAGCACCTCCAGGTCCCGCGCGAGCCCGCACAGCAGCGACGTCAGCGTGAACAGAAGCACCGACGCGACGAACAGCCTGAGCTCCCCCACCCGCCGCGCGAGCCACCCCGTGAGCGGCACCGCGATCGCCGCGGCCACCGAGTACGAGCTGATCACCCACGTGCCCTGGCTGTTCGCCACCCCGAGGCTGCCCGAGATCGCCGGCACCGCGACGTTCGCCACCGTCGAGTCCAGCACCTCGATGAACGTCGCGAGCGACAGCGCGAACGTCAGCAGCGCGAGCTTCGCCCCGCGCAGCGGCGCGACGGCGGGCGGCGCCACGCCGGCCCTGGCCCGATCCGCCGGCAACGCCTGCGCGCTCATGCCGGCTGCGCCTGCCGCGCCGCGACGCCCGGCGCGAAGCGCTCGATGAAGCGCGCCGCCTCGTCGCAGCCGTCGGGCTGCGCCGCCATGCGCGCGCGCACCTCGGCGCAGCGCGCGGCCATCGCCGCGTCGCCCAGCACGCGCGCCAATGCCCGCGCCAGCGGCTCGCCGCGCACCGGCGCGTCCAGCCGCACCCCGCAGCCGCTCGCCGCCACCCGCTGCGCGTTGTCGAACTGGTCGTGCGCGAACGGCGTCACCACCTGCGGCACGCCCGCCGCGTACGCCAGCGACGCCGTGCCGATCCCGCCGTGATGCACCAGCGCCCGGCACCGCGGCAGCAGCGCCGCGAGCGGCACGTAGCGGCGCTTGAGCAGCGCCGCGCCCAGCGTCTTCGCTGCCGTTGGCCCCGTCGTCCCATCCCATGCCGCCGGCGCGTCCGGCGCGAGCAGGATCCCCCGCACGCCCGTCGCCCGCAGCACCTGCGTCACCGCCCGCTCATACGTGCGGCCGTCCACCCGCGTCGAGCCCGCCGTGAACACCACCGGCGCCTCGCCCGACGCGACGAACGCCTCCAGCTCCGCATCCGCCTGCGCCGGCCCCGCGTCGTTGAACAGCGCAAACCCGCTTTGCACGCAATTCGCCGGCCAGTCCGGCTGCGCCGGCGCGAACCACGACGGAAACAGGCACAGCACCCCGTCCGTCGAATGCAGCCACCGCCCCAGGATCCGCTTCGCCGGCGCCAGGCCCAGCGCCTGCCGCGCCGCGTTCAGCTCCGGGCCGCACACCCGGTCCAGCACCTGCCGCTCGATCAGCGTCATCAGCCCCGCCTTCACCGCCAGCGGCAACCCCGCCGGGATCGTCAGCCGCTTGTGCGTCGGCGGCGCGTGCGCCGACAGCAGCGTCGACGGCGACACCTGCACCGACACGTAGCGCGTGCCGAAGCGCTCCTGCATCAGCCGCGCCGAGAACGCCCACAGCGTGCCCACCAGCACCGTGTCCGCGTCGCTCAGCGCGCGCAGCACGTCGAAGTGCGGCCGCACCACCGGCGCGATCACCCGCCACAGCGTCCGGAACGACGTGCGCGGTTCCCACAGCGCCGGGTCCGCCATCGCCTGCGCGTAGTCCTCGGCCGTGCCCACCGGCACGAACGCGAACCCGCTCGCGCGCACCGCCGCCTCGAACGGCGCGTGCGTGCAGAACACCACCTCGTGGCCGCGCGCCGACAGCGCCCGGCTCACCCCCAGCAGCGGGTGCACGTCGCCCGCCGACCCGATCGCCGTCACGATTACCTTCGCCATCGCTTCGTCATCCCATCCCGCGCGGCAGCCGGCGGCACATCCGGCCTCGCCAAACGTTCGAACCGGATCGTCCATCCCCGGCCGGAATCCGTCCAACTGCCGCCGAACGAACGCCTGCGTCATGCCGATGCGCCTGGCCATCGCCTCGCGCCGCGCGCCGCGTTTGCCTGTCTGATTGAAGGAGCCTCGCCCGCCGGTGCGTCACGGCCGATGCCCGCCGCTACGACAGCGCCGGCAATTGGCCCAGCGGCGGACCGAGCGGCGCGAGCGTCTCGTCCTGCGCGTCGTCGCGCGCCGCACTCGCCCGCTCGTCGCCGAAGAAGCCCAGGATCGACGCGCGGAGCTGCTCCTGCGGCTGACGCCCCTCGAGGTCCAGGAAGTGCCCCGCCTGCCGGATCGTCGCGAACTCCGCGCGCCGCACGTACGCCGCCAGCCGCCGCACGTCCGACGCCGTCGTGTACTCGTCCAGCTCGCCGTTGATGAACTTCACCGCGCAGCCGATCTGGCGGAACTCCGGCAGATACTGCTCCGGCTGCATCGACAGGATCTGGTCGACGTGGAACGCCACCTGGTCCTGCTCGTTGCGCGGCAGCTTCGTCAGATACCGGTAGTTGTACAGCTTCATGATCCGCGGCAGGTAGCGCCCCACCGTGTCGTTGAGCAACTGCGCCGCCTTCAGGTTCTCGCCCGCCGCAATGTGATCGCGCGCGCGCGTCACGTAGTCCGTCATCGCCTCGTTCAGGAACGGCGAGAACGACGCGATCACCGCCCGCCGCACGCTCGCGCACCCGCGCGCCAGCGCGAACAGCGACGCCACCCCGCCCCACGACACCGACAGCATGAAGCTCGGCTCGAACCGCTCGGCCAGGTGCAGCAGAATCTCGACCTCGTCGTCCTTCGTCAGAATGTACTCGCCCGGATTGTGCTGACGCGACTGCCCCGCGTACGGCAAATCGAAGCACACCGCGTTCACGCGTTCGCCCAGGTAGCGAATCGTCTGGCCGAACGACGCGCTCGTCGCCAGCGCGCCGTTCACGAGGATGACCGTCTCGAAGGCCGGATCGAACACGTGACGCTCGACGTGGACCTTCAGTCCGCTCGGCAGCGCTACAACCTGTTTCTCGATAGGCATGGCGTATCTCCCGCATCTGCTCGGCAAATGAGCTGATCCCGCGCCCTTGACAGGACGCCAACACGTAGCCGCACGCCCTCCCGCGCGCGCCGCGGCGGCTACCCACCCGCCGGAGCCGCGCATCGCCTCGTCTCCTATCCAACCGGCAATACGCTCCCACCAGGCCCAACACGGTCATCCCGCTGCCTTCGGCCCGTGGTCTCCAGCGCCTCTTACTCGCATGACGCCTCTTGAAGGATTAACCGCTTCCCGACATCCTGCCGCCCGAATTACGCCGTGCGGCGACGTGTCTTATTGAACTGAGGATTCTGCGATGCAGCATAAGATATCAAATCCCAAATGTAAACATTTTTAAATCTATTTTCGATTTTCGAAGCGGGCTTCAAAAATGCACTTGCTCACCACCATCATGCCGATATGGAATTTTCAAATAAGCTTAATCGTGTATTTACGGCACCGCTTCCGGGAAATGACATCGCACCCTGATCGCCATCGGCCGCCGCGCACCGGAATCAACGCCCGACGCCGGCCAGCCCCACGTATGACACGCGGCCGTTGTCCGCCGGATCGACCATCACCCGCACCCGCTCGCCGACGCGCGGGATATTCCCCAAATCGATGAATTGCTTGATCGTCACGTCCCACGATGCGCCATTGTGGTGAATGCGCAGCTCGATCCGCATCATCGGCACGTTATTCAGCGTCACGCCGGTTTGACCGATGCTCAAGACGTCGGCCACCGCCTCATAACCGTTCTTCACGACGGTCTGAGCCCGAACCGACGACATCACCATCGACAAAGTCTTTGACGTCGTCACCACCACGAAAATCAAGACCATCGCCACCAATATGCCGACGACGCTGATTATCGAAGTCTGGAACATGAATACGCTCCCTTTCCGTCAATAAAACACTCCTGGTTGATTCCGAGAAGAGTCTCGATTACTGCATACGCAAATCGATGTTTATACGATAGTTTTACGCTTATTCAAGCGGCTTTCACGACGGTCGCGCCACACGTCACGCGCCACGCGCCGCGAAAGCCGTCCGGCACGGCGCGCCGGCCGTTATTTGCGCGCTTCGTTCAGCGTCGCGTCGTTCGTCTCCGCAGTCGTCGAAGTCGACGTGGCCGCGGGCGACGACGACGGCGAGCGCACCGAGTCGATCGCCTTGCGCGTGCGCGTCGACGTCGCCTGCACCGCCTCGTCGGTCGCCGAGCGCACGCCCTGGTTGACCTGCGACGTCGCCGCCTGCGTCACCTGCTCCTTCACCGACTGGAACAGTTGGCCCAGTTGCGCCTGGCTGCTCATCGACACGAGCCCCACCACGATCCCCGCCACGATTTGCTTCTTCATCGACATCTCTCCATTCCTCACAAAAGATTGAAACGGGCGCGCCGGCGCGCGCCCGGAATTCGCCTGTGCATCGCCAGGCATCGCGCGACGCGCGACGACGCCCGCGGCCGCAGCGCGCTGACGCCGACGCAACTGCCCACGCAGCCGAAGCGCATCACTTGCCGGTCCTGAACGGCGCGAAGAAGATCGACGGCATCTCCTCCGGGAAGCCGACCGCGTTGGTCGGACGCAGGTCCCGCATGTCGACGTTGAAGTCGTAGGTCTTCTGGCGCTGCTGGTTGTCCTGATGGATCATCACCTGCTTGTCGACCGCGGACTTGATCGTCGACATGTGCTCGAGCATCTTCGAGCCGACCTGCTGCACGTTGCCGATCAGGTTGCTCGCGTTGCTCGACGACGCCGTCGACAGATCCGGAATCGAATCGATGAACGGCTTGGCCATCGAGCCGCTCGCGTCCTGCCCGTACTGGTGCGCGTTGTTGCATGCAGCGAAGATTTCCTTCGGATCAATCATGTCTTGCTCCTTTCCAGTGTGCGCGCCCTGCGGCGCATGAATAGCGATGCTCGACGCATCACGACGGACACCTGAACGACTGCAGGATGCCCGACCATATCGGCGACGGCAGCGTGAGCGCCTGCCATTCGATGCGGACCGTGCCGAGGCTCGTCTGATAGAGCCGCTCGCGCCGGTCCGCGGTGCCCGTGCCGCCCACTGCCTGCCCCGCGTCGAAGAAGCGGAACAGCGCCCACGGCCCGTCGAACTGCAGCGTCGTCATCCGGCCGTCGACGGACTTCAGTTGCAGCTTGATCGCGAGCTGCGTGTTCTGATTGGTCCAGTCGACCCGGTGCGGCGACGTCACGCCGTGCGCGAAGCGCACCGTCTGGCCGGCGGCGCTCAGTTGCGCTTCGGACAACTGCGAATCCATGTCGATGAAGCGCAGCACGGTCGACACGCGCAGGTGCCCCGAATCGTCGAGCATCGCGCTGCGGATGCGATCGGCCGTCTCGTACGAGTTGAGGACCGACTGGCTGACCATCCCGTTCGGCCCGCCGTTCGAGCGCAGCGCCTGCCACGGCTTCGCGGACGTATCGACATAGGCGGCGAGGTGATCGCGGAAGTACGTCGCCATCAGCCCCTGCGAGCTGAACAATCGTTCGAAGTCCTCGACGCCCGCATCCGCCTGCGCGTTGCGGCGCATCGGATAGCGGCCCGTGAAGCCCTGATCGCAGACCATCTTCGTCGCGCCCGCCGCGCCGCGATTGAGCAGCGCGCCCGATTCGCGCGTCGTCATCGTGCTGCCGCTGCTCACGAGGTCGAGCATGATGCCGCGCACGGGCTCCGGCTGACGCGCGGCCGTCTCCTTCAGCCGCGAGAACGCGTCGTACTGCGCGGGCAGCACCTGGCCCGCCTGCAGCGCGCCGTTGACGAGGCCGAGCTGCCGGTACAGCGGCTCGAACAGGCGCGACAGCGGATTGTTCGCAATCGTGTTGTTGCGGTTCAACTGCGCGGCGAGCTGGTGGATCGCCTGGAAGTGCTCCTCGACGACGTGCTCGGGCAGCAGCACCGTCCGGTAATGCTGGCCGCTCAGCTCGCCGACGACCTGCCGCCGCCCCTTCTCGAAGCGATACTTCTGGCGATCGATCCAGCTATCGATGTTGCCCTCGTCGCTCGCGCCCGTTAGCGTCGTCTCGCGCGCGGCGAAGCGCAGCAGGTTCGCGAGCGGCGATTGCGCCTCCATCATCGCGGCCGCGAGCTGCGACGCATCGTCGAGGCCCGTCACGCCGCGCACCGTCACGTCGTTCAGGAAGTTCTGCCACGCGGAGATATAGTCCTGAAGGAACTGGTTGCGCGCGGAATCGGCGAGCTTCTGCACGAGTCCGTCGATCTGGAAGCTGTTGCCGGACAGCGTCTCGTCGCGCAACACCCAGCTCTCTTCCTCGAGCATCGCGCGCGCGCTCTTCTGCAGGCGCGGCACGAACACGTCCGTGTAGCCCGCGCGCGTGAACCAGCCGGACACCGCGGTGTCGGTCGACGGCACGTTGCTGCGCATGCGCAGGCTCATCGACGCCTCGAAGCCCGCCGCGCGCGACAGCGAGATGTCGTTGACCTGCTGCGGCAGCCCCTGCGCGTGGATGTGCTGCAGCACGCGCGTGACGAGCGGAATCTGCGCGGCCTTCGCGCGCGCCGAGCGCACGAGGTTCGCGTCCTCCGGCGTCGCCGGCACATTCTTCAGCGATATCAGCGTGCGCACGTGCGCGAGCAGCGAGCGGCGGTCGTCGTCCGAGTACTGGCCGCCCGCGAGCCCGTCCCAGCGGCCGTCGAGCCAGCGCACGACGTCGTCCGCCGAGCGTCGATCAGGACGACAGAGCATCAGGTAGACCTTCAGCGTCTGATAGATGTCGCCCGGGCTGCCGTCGACCTGCGACACGAGCGTGCGCCGCACTTCGTTGTACAGCTCCGGCATCAGCATCTTCTGCAAGTGCCGGTAATAGGTGTCGCGCGCCGTCTCGGCGACGAGCCCGTGCTCGAAGTACGGCGTGGCCATCCCCTGTGCGGCGTCCTCGGCCTGCAACTGCGCATAGCGCATCTGGTTCGCGATCTCGATGAGCGTCGAGCCGCCGTCGTTGCCATAGGACGCCTCGGCCTGCGCGAGCCGCTTCGCCTCGGTGAACTGCGCCCAGACGCCGTCCAGATAATCGCGCTCGGTGACGTAGCCCCAGCCGAACCACAGCAGGAGGCCCAAAGCGACGATCGGCACCGCGCTCCAGCGCAGCGCCCCGCCGAGGCGGCCGCGCCACGACTTCGGGCCGCTCGGCCGCACCGCATCGCGCTCGAGCGACACCTGCCGGATGAGCGGCGTCCACAGCTCGCTGAACGGCCGTGACGGCACGGGCAGCTCCGACGAGCCGGCGCCCGCCGCGCCCGCCGGATGCGCCTGCGCAAGCTCGGCCATCGAGCCGAGCCACACGCCGCGCAACCGCGCGGCCGTATGCGTTTCGCCCGGCGCGAGCGCGACGTGCAGCCATGCGACGAGCGCCTTCTGCAGCCGGCTGAGCGTCTCGACGAAACGCAATTGCGCGTGGTTCATCGACACCTCGGTCGCGGCGGGCGCCGAATACAGCACCTGCTGCTGGACGCGCTGCTGCAGCCCTTGCAACGCGTGCTGCCACGTCGCGTCCGCGCGCGCCGCGTCGGCTTCGGCGCCGTCGTCGGGCAGGCTGAAGCCGACGCCCTTCGCCCACTTCGACGCGTCGAGCAGCGACAGCGTCGACACCGCGCCGTCGAGCCGGTCGAGCCCGTTCAGCGCGACGTACACCTGCGCCTGCTGGCCGAACGCCTCGCGCATTTCGTCGAGCCGCGCGCGCACCGAATCGGCGAGGCGCTTGCGCGCATCGAGCGGCGCATCGACCATGTCGGCGCCGTCGACGCACAGCACGACGCCGCTGATCGGCGCGCCCTTGCGCAGCCGCCTCATCCCGCGCAGCAGCTTGCGCCACGCATCGAGCTCACCCTCGTCGACGCCCGCGCGCAGGCTCCAGCGGCCGCCGACGTCGAACCACACGGCCTCGCGCGTGATCCGGAAGTTGAAATCGTCGCCGCGCCCGTAAGTGGCGTCGGAGCCGAGCACGCGGTCCTGCAGCGAGCCGGACACGCTGACCGCCTTCGCGACGAGGCTCGACTTGCCGCTGCCCTCCGAGCCGAGCACCAGATACCACGGCAGCATCGCGCGATGCTCGCGCGTGAGCGCGCCGATCCCGCGCTTCCAGCGGCTGCGCGGCTCCTTGCGCCAGCGCTCCTTCAATTGCTGGTCGAGGTTGCGCAAATGCTTGTCGACGAAATCGAGCTGCTTCGTCTTCGGCGCGACCTTCACCTGCCGCGGACTCATCGCGAGCCGCGCCCAGAGCCGCGCGAGCGTCGGCCAGAAGCCCCAGATCAGCACGAGCGCGACGAGGATCTCGCGCACCCACACGGGGCCGAGCGGGTGATAGATGCCGAACGCGAAGAGCGGCCCCACCCACCAGATCAGGATCGCGATCAGAATCGCCGCGAATACTCTCAAGCTCGTGCGGATCATGGCTGACGGCCCTCCGTGGCCGGTCTCGTCGCTTGCGTCGTTGCTGGCATCGTGGTTGGCGTCGCGGTCGTGATCTCCGTCGTCGCATACGGCAGTTGCCCTTCAGGCGCGATCTCGACGCCTTCCGGCATCGCCGGACGCATCGGGACCTGGCCGGGCTTCTCCGGCTGCTGCAGATTCAGGCTGCGGCCCGGTTGCGACGCGCCGTCGGGAATCACCTTCCACAGCACGTCGACGCGGCGGTTGCGCTCGTAAGCGGCGGCCGTCTTCGCGGTGTCGATCGGCTGCGCGTCGCCGCGCCCCGAATACTCGATGCTGCGCTGCACCGCGTTCTCCGGCGCGCGCGCGCCGCCCGGCAGCGCGGTCGTGCGCAGTTCGTCGGCGACGGTGCGCGCCCGCGCTTCCGACAGCGCCTGGTTGTCCGGGAACTCGCTCGTGCGGATCGGCCGCGAATCGGTGTGGCCGATCACCTCGAGGTCGCCCGGCCACGGCGCGAACGCGAGGCCGAGCCGCTCGATGTTGTGCATGAAGTCCGGCCGGACCTTCGCCTTGCCGACGTCGAACGCGCCGTCGCTCTTGAACACGAGCAGCCATCCTTGCGGATGCTTGTACGCGGTGAGCCACCCTTCCGTGAGGATCTGCGGCAGCGGCGGCGGCAGCGTCTCGGCGATGTTGATCGTGCGCGTGGGCGGCATCCACGCGGCGAGCGCGTTGCGGATCGGCCGCCCCTGCGAATCGAGCCAGAGGCTGATCGCGCCGTACGCGAGCACGAGCACGCCGAGCGCGACGGCCGCCGCGCGGCCGGCCGTCCACCACGAGCGGCGCCGCTTCGCGGGCGTGACGAGCTCGGTGCCGAGCGGCTCGGGCGGCACGTGATGCCAAATCAGCGCGTGCAGTTGCGAGCGCAGGTCCTGCAACAGCACGTCGCCGCGATCGAGCACGCGGTAGCGGCCCTGCCAGCCGAGCGACAGGATCAGTTCGTAGAACGAGAGAAGCGGAACCGGCGGCTGGTCCGCCTTCATCCAGCGCGACAGGTCGGCGAACGCGTCCTCGCCGCCCCATGCGTCATCATGGAACTCGACGAGCAGGCTGCGCTCGCCGTCATAGACGACCTGCGAATGCTCGCGCGCCGAATCGTTGACGGTCTCGTCGAGATACGTGCACAGCAGGTACGACGCATCGCGGATCTGTTCCCATTCGCAGCCGGAGCCGGCGAGCCGCTCGCGGTAGAGCCGCACTTCGAGCCCGAGCTGCGTGCGGATCGCGGCCTGATTGAGCGGCCCGGCCGCGAGATGCCGCTGCAATTGCAGCACCGCGGGCAACGCGTGCGACACGAACGGGTTGTTCCAGCTCGCCTGCTGCAGGCCCGCCTTCATGATCGCGGCCTGCTCGCCCTGCGCGCTGTAGACGACGGGCGCCGCGCCCCGCGCGTCGGCGGGTGCGTGCGCGCCGCCCGGCACCGGAAACTGCAGCACCGCCGGATTGCGCGGCGAGCCGTCGGCATGCGGCGGCGCGTCCGCGGCCGCAGATCCGGCCACCGACGCGGCGGCGCCCGACGCGGCCACGTTCGTCGTGCCGGCGGTCGACACGGCGGAGCTCGACATCGCCGCGCTGGACAGCGACGACAGCGTCGGTATCCGCGTCGCGAGATCCGGATTCGCCGCCGCGCGATCGAGCATGTTGGATGCCATCGATACGCGGCGCAGCGTAGTGGAAAGATTTCGTAGCAGGCTCATAGCAGATTGCGTCTCATGTCGTGGTTCACGCCACCTTGCCGTCTCTCAGCCCCCAGGCTTCGAAGCGAAGATCGGGGAAATCGCCGACGATGCGCAGCGCCATCGCCGAGCCGGCGAGGGTCTGCTTCCAGAACGGATCGGTCGATTCCACTTCGAAGTACGTGCTTTGGGCGTAGTAGGGAATCTGGCGCGGGGGATTGGGCAGCGCGTTCAGGCGCGCGCCCGGCAGTTGCAGGTCCACGAGCTTCTGGATCTGCTCGACGGCGCCCAGCTTCGCCTGCTGCGGCAACAGTTGCCGCAGCTTCTCCGCCGGCATCGCGGCCGAAAACGCGAAAATCAGTTTCTTCAGGTTCCACTGCTTGTCGATGATGCAGATGTGCACCTGATCGCCGCGATCCTCGAAGCGCAGCGGCAGCACCGGCGTCTCGATCACGCGCGCGAGCGCCTGGCGCAGCATCGTCGCGAGCGGCTCGAAGCTCGTCTGAAGATCGTCGTGGTCGTAGCCGAGCTCGCGGTCGGCGAGCTCCTCGTCGACGCCCGGCAGCACGCTCAGGCGCCCGAGCAGGCCGACCAGCTCGTGATACAGCATCGCGGGCGGCAGCGGATCGAACGCGTCGAGGTTCGCGAGGCGCATCCGGTACTCGGCGATCGCCTGGCGCAGCAGCAGCTCGATCAGATCGGCGACGCCGCCGCCCGTCGACAGCACGCGCTGCGCGGACGTGCTCGCGAGCCGCACGCGCAGCGTGCTCTGCAGCTCGTCGATCAGCGAGCGCAGCACGAGATGCGCGCGCGTGTCGAGGAGCGGCGGAATGAAGCGCGGGTCGAGCGATACGGTGCGGCTCGCGTTGCGGCCCGCCACGCGCGCGATCGGCAGCGCGGCTTCGTCGGAGCGCAACTGCGACTTCCAGCAAAGGCGCGTGACGAGCTGCCCGGTCTCGATCGTCAGGCGCCGCGGCGTGCCGGGCGCGTCGAGGCCGACCGCGAGATCCGGCACCTCGGTCGACACCGCGCGATAGCGCGACGCCGACGCGACGTCGCCGAACGCCATTTCCGGGCCGCCCGTGCGCGCCGCCTGCAGCGCGAGGCACGCGATGTCGCCCGCCTGCGCGAACTCGGTCTCGAGCGGCGGCGGCAGCGGATCGTCGGACGGCAGCGAGAACGCGGTGCCGTCCTGGAACACGCCGCGAGCGTGGCGGAGCCCGAGCCTGCCGAGCCCGAGGCCGTCCTGATCGAGATCGAGCAGCGTGAAGCCCCAGCCGTGATTCGACGTCTGACCGAGCCGCAGCGCGGCCTGATGCGCGAGATGCCGCTCGAGCTGCTGGAAGTGCTGCGTCTCGATCAGCATGCCGTCGCTCCACGCGACCGGTCCTACCGGCAGACTGCTCATTGCCTGCTTCTCCTTGTCCCATAGGTGGTTTTCGTCCTGCGCTCGGGCGGCGGCTCGTCGGTGCGGACCGCCGATGCGGCGAGCGCGCCGCCGACGGGCACAGGCCCCGGCAACAACGCGTTGTAGATGCCGTCGCGGTCGAGCCAGACGGCCATGTGAATCAATCCGCGGCCCTCGATGCGCACGCGCAGCGGCCCGTAGTTCGTCGGCCGGCGCGCGTAGTCGGCGTCGGCGACGAGCCACAGGTCACCCGAGCGCGGCAGGTTCAGCGAGAACTGCAGCACCTGGTTCGGCGCGACCACGTGGCGCGAGTCGGCGACGACCGTGCTGTCCTGCCCGCGCGACGCGCACGACGAATCGTCGCCGCCCTGCGTCGGCAGCCAGTCGGCCGCGGTCACGACGTACACGCACGTCTGCACCGGCCGCGGCTCGCCCGTCGGCGCGACGTTCAGCCGGTTGCCGCCGACGAGCGTCACGTGCAGTTGCCGCGGCTCTTCCGGCTTCGACGACGAGAACATCGAGCAGCCGGCGAGCATGCCGAGCGCGAGCGCCGCCGCAAATGATTTGAAGGGGCCCATCTTGCGACGCACGGTGCTTAGCTGAGTGTCATCGTGATCGTCTGCGACGGAACGGCGGAAAAGCCGGCCGTGTTCTGGTTGTTCGGCAGGTTGGTGTCCGTGAGGCGCGTCTCCGGCGCGCCCTGGATCATCACCTTGCTCGAGCCTTTCGCGTGCCGCGACGGCCCCGACACGGTGCCCGACGCGACGCCGCCCATCGATCCCGGCTCGTCGCTGTGCGTGACCGGAATGATCGTGTTCATGTTGTGAGCCGGCCCGCCGTTGATCAGGATGTTCGGCACGTTCGGCACGGCCTCCGGCTTGTTCGCGATGTTCGTGTACGGCATGGGAATCGCGAGGGGCGGCGTCTTGCAGACGTCGTTCCCCGGCGCGATCGCCATCCCTCCCGCAGAGCAATTTGCAAACATGATTGCCTCCTTCTAGAAACCGGGCGCGAGCGACGCTCAGCCCATGTGGATCTGGCCGGCGTCGATCTTCAGGAGCGACGCCGCCGTGACGGCCGCGCTCTTCGCGTGCATCGCCATGTGCCGCTCGGTGTGGACGACCGTGCTGCCCGCGTGCGTCGCGTCGGTGCCGCTCACGTGCGTCTGGCGCTCGGCCGCCGCCTGCGTCACTACCTGCGCGCGGCTCGCGAGCTGCGCGGCCTCGAGCGACAAACGATCGCGCGCCTCGACGCGCACGTCGCGCGCGCGAAGCGCGACGTGCGCGTCGCCGAAATCCAGCGTCACCTCGTCGTTGGTCCTGTCGTTCGCTTCATCGCTCGCGCCGCCGCGCTCGAGCACCGCGAGCACCCAGCACCGCTCGCCTTCGCGGCAGATCTGCACGAGGTCGCCCGCCCGAGGCGCGACGACGCAGCTCACCGCCTTCTTCGCGCGCAGCACGACGCCCGGGCGCAACGCAACGCGCCATTCGTCCGCCGCCGTGCGCTCGCCGTCGATGCGCGCGAGCGCCGTCGTCGCGGCGGCGTTCGCCGGCGGCGCCGACTCGCGCGCCGGCACGTCCGCGGACGCGGCACGCGCGCTCGCATCGGCATCGCGCCCGCCGCCCTTCATGATTCGCGTCAGCGCGCGACGCGACGCCGAATCGTCGTCGCCTTCGTATGCAAGCGCGTCGTGCGCGACAGCCATTTCCTGCATGCTCATCGTCAAACTCCTCTTGCTCCGGGTTGCACTCGCTGCCACCAGAGCCGGTCGTCGGCGCTCGTGGCTTCCTCGAAAACCGCGTCCCGCGTATCGGCCGCCGCCCACGTGTGGCGAAGCTGGCCGATCAGATTGCCGCCGCGGCAATCGGCGCCGCGCAGATCGACGCGCTCCAGATGCGCGCCGCGCGCGTCGAGCTGCTGCAATTGCGCGCCCGACAGGTTCACGCGCGTGAGCCATGCGTCGCGCAACGCGATGCGCGGCGCGCGCAAGCCCTGGAGCGCGCTGTCCGCGACGCTCGCGCTGTCGAAGATCGCCTGCGGCAATTCGCTGTTCGTCACGGTCAGGCCGTTGACGCTCGCGTGATCGAAGCTCGCGATCGGCAGCCGGCTCGCATGGATCTCGCCCGTCGCCCATGTGCTGTGCGACCACGCGGCCTGCTTCAGCTCGCAGCCGTGCACGGTCATCCGTTCGATGCGCGAATCGATCCAGCGCACGTTGATCCCGCGGCATTCGACGAGCACCGCGCGCTCGCAGCCGCTTTGCCCGGCGATCAGGTTCTCGAGCCCGACCGATTCGAGCCGCAGATCGGCGAGCCGGCAGCCGATCCACGACGTGTCGCTCCAGTGGCCGCCGCGCAGCGTAACGCCCGCGTAGTCGCCCGCGACGAGCGACACGTGCGCGCCGCGCACGGCGTCGAACGTCCAGGCGCCGCCCTTCGATTGCGTGCACACGACATCTTTCAGCAGGCAGCCCGTCCACGTACCGCCGTCGATCTCACACTCGTCGAACGTCACGCGCTGCAGCGCGCTCTGCGTCCACGCGCCCGCGCGGATCCGGCTCGATTCGTGAGAGAGCTTCACGAGCTCGCAGCGATCGAAACGGTTCGCATCGAACGTGCAGTTCACGAAGCGCAGGTTCGACAGCCGGCAGCCGGTCCATTCGACGCGCTCGAAGTGGCAATCGACAAACAGCGTGTCCGCGAGCGCGACGCCCCGCTGCGGCGATGCGTAGCGCTGCCCCTCGACGATTTCGGGTAGCGGCGGCGGCAGCACCGCCGAGCGGATCTTGCTCATCACGCCCTCCTCGGCACGTCGAGCTGGCCGGCGTTCAGATTGCCTCGCCACGCGCCCGCTTCCGGAGGATGGATCCACGACGTGCGGACCCGGACGAGATTGCAGTCGCGCATCCGCGTCTGCCGCATGTCTGCGCCATAGAACATCGCCTCCTTCAGCGAGCAGCGGTCGAACGACGTGCCCGTCAGTTGCGCATGCATCACGTTCGCGCCGTCGAGCACCGTGCGGCTCCAGTGCGACTGCTGCGCATGCAGGTGCTGCGCGTTCAGTTGCATGAACGAGCAGTGGTCGATTTGCACGCGGTCCGCGCGCAGCTCCTGCAGGCTCGACGACTTGAACACGCAATCGGTGAGCCGCGCGCCGTTGATCGACGTGCCGTGCGACAGCACCGCGAACGTCAGCATGCTGCGCTGCCAGATGCTCGCGGACAGGTCGGTCAGCAGGATGCTCGGCTTCGCGAGCGTGCATTGCGACACCGCGAGGCCCGCCATCCCGCACTCGACGATCGCGAGATCGTCGGCGCGCACGCGCGTCCAGGTCCACCCCGGCGCGCTCACCTCGGACCACGACACCGAATTCCATTGGACATCCTGAACGTCGCCGCGCACGCCGCCGCGCCCCTGCACCGCCAGCATCGACCACGATCCGCCCGCAACCTTCAGATCGTCGAGCCGGCACTCGTCGAGCGAGATCCGCTCGATCTCGACGTTCAGCCACGCGCCGCGCTCGAGATTGCAGCGCTGGAGCTTGCCGCCCTTCCACCAGCCGTCGCTCATCTTCACGTCGGCGAACGAGCAATCGACCGCATGCACCTGATTGAGCCGGCAGTTCGCCCACTCGCTGCGATCGAACGTGCAGCGCTCGAAGCGCACGTCGTCGAACTTCCAGCCGTCGAAGCGCATCGACGACAGATCGGCGTCGCGAATCGTCACGTTCGCGAGCTCGGGCGTCTTCGCCTGGCGCAGCCGCGTGCGCCAGTTCTCGCCTCCGCGCGGCGCGCCCGGCAGCTTCGCGTTGCGGTTCGCTTCCTCGAATGCCGAGAGCCGCTCGCTCGCGTCGCGCGCCTCGGCCAGCTCGCGGCGGTTCTGCTCGACCCGCGCACGGACTTCTTCATAGCCGCGCGGCGCCGGGGCGAAACGCGGGTGGTCTTCCGTGTCGAGGATCATCTCCCAGGTCCAGCCCCTCGCAACGGCAGGCATCAGTTCGTGATCCGCCTGCTGAAGCGGATCGGTGCAGTTCAGATCGGCGCGCTGATCGGCGAACTTCATCAGCGCGCCGACGTCGATGCGCTCGGCGTCGTCCTTGAATGCGGTGACGAGCATCGTCGGGCTGTCGTCGAGCAGGAAGTCGAGCGCGACCGCGCCATTCCACCACAGCACGCCGATGCCGCGATCGGGCAGGAACCACGCCGTCTGCTGCTTGAACGTCAGGCGCTCGATCCCCGGCCGGCCGTTGCGCGTCACGAGCGCGACCGGCGCAATGCGCGGCAGCTCGCCCGCGAAGCCCTCGCCCTGCGGCCCGAAGCCGCTCATCTCGAAAGGCGCGCCGGGCGTCCAGCATTCGCCGCGCGCCCACTGGTCGGGCGCCGCCTGCTGGAAGAAGCGCAGATCGACGTCCGCGGGCCAGCCCATGTGCGTGCCGTCCTGCGCCATCGCGTCGACCGTGCCCGGCCGCGCCGGCATCCATTGCGTGCGCTCCGGCCAGTCGCTGCCGATCGCGCCCATCGCCGCGAGCGGCGCGGGGCCGACGCCGAACGTGCTCAGTTGCTGCAACGGCGGCGTGCCGGACGCCATGCCGAACGGGTTTTCCTGCGCGCCGCCCGCCGCCGCGTGCCGGTGATCGATCGCGATGCGCGCGTAGCCCCCCGGCGCATGCTCGTCGCCCGACTGCGCCGCGCACGAAACGATCTTGCGCACGCCGTCGAGCTCGACCCAGGCGGTCCAGTCGACGTCCCGCGAGCGAGCGAGCGGCGCGACCGCGTGCACCGAGTGGCCGGCGAGCAGCCATTCGGCGCGCTGCTTCGGCAACGCGGCCTCGTACAGCGGCAGCGAAGGCGCGGCCGCCTTCAGCGCCTCCCAGACAGCCGCTTCGTGCACGAGGATCGACGGCTGATCGAGCCGGAATCCCATCCCGACGCTGATGCCGAGCATCGGCTGCGCGCCGATCTGCGTATTGGTCGTGGCCACGAGGGCCGCTTGTGGTTTGATATGTCGCATAGGTCAGTTCTTCGTCTGCATCCCGAGCTTTTTCAGATCGACGCCCACGTCCTCGTAGCTCGCCCCTGTATACGAGAAGCTGAAGCCGGTGACCGACATCTTGCTTCCCGTCGTCGATACGCTCGAACCCGTCGTGCCCACCGAGCTGCCGGTGGCCGACATGCTCGAGCCCGTCGTGCTCACCGAGCTGCCTGTCGTCGACGTCGACGTGCCCGTGATGCTCGTCGAGCTGCCGGTGTTCGACATCGACGTGCCGGTGATGCTCGTCGAGGTGCCCGTCACCGACGTACTCGTGCCCGTCATGCTGTTCGACGTGCCCGTGTACGACAGCGACACGCCGGTGATGCTCTGCGACTGGCCGGTCGTCGACATGCTGACGTCGGTCCACGACGACGAGATGCCCGTCATGCTGTTCGACACGCCCGTCACCGAATTGCTGGAGCCCGTCATGCTCGTCGCGACGCCGACCATCGACGTGGCGACGCCGGTGAAACTCGTGTCGACGCCCTTGAATCCGGTCGAGACGCCGGTGAAGCTCGTATCGACGCCGGTGAACGAAGTCGACACGCCGGTGAAGCTCGTGCTCACGCCGGTAAACGACGTGCTCAGGCCGGTGAAGCTCGCCGATACGCCGGTGAAGCTCACCGACAGCCCCGTGTACGACACCGAGATTCCGGTGAAGCTGACCGAGATCCCGACGACCGACGTCGACGTCCCCTTCACCGACAGGTTCAAGTCCTGCGCGATCGACGTCGAGCTGTTGCGCTCGACCGTCTGCTGCATGTCGCGCTCCGCGTGGACCATCACGCGCTCCGCGCCGCGCAGATCGTCGAACGTCAGTTGGCTAGCGTTCGGAAAACCGCCCGCGCGCTTGATCGAGCGCGTGACGAGGCCCGTGTAGCGGATGTCCTTCGGCAAGTCGTATGGCGTCGGGTTTTCGCCGTTGTAGACGATGCCCGTCGCGAGCGGCCGGTCGAGATCGCCATCGACATACACGACGATCACTTCCTGCCCGACCCGCGGCATCGCGATCACGCCCCAGCCCTTGCCCGCCCATGCCTGCGACACGCGAATCCAGCACGACGCATCGGCCTCGGTCGTCTTGTAGCGGTCCCAATGGAAGTGCACACGGATGCGCCCGAGCTTGTCGGTATGCACCTCCGACATCTCCGGCCCCACCACCGTCGCGCTCTGGAGACCCGACACGCGCGGCCGCCTGGTGACGAGCAGCGGCCGGAACGGCTGATCATCGGCGAGCGCGCGGAACTTGACCGCGACGTTGCGCCCCTGCGACGTACTATCCGGTCCGTCCTGAATGAACGTCAGCTCGCTGTTCGTCACGTAGTACCGCCGATTGCGGCCCAGCGCCGGATGCCCGATCAGCGTGAACGCCCGGCCCGTCGCCAGCGCGCGCGCGTTCGCCTCGCCCACCAGCGTGTGCGATCCCGCCTGAAGCGCTTCGAGCCGCAGGCGCGCGAGACGCTCGCCCTGCTCCGGCTCCCGATAGCCCGTGGCGTAGTCGTAGTATTCGAGCGGAATCCCCTCGAGATTCGGCGGCGACTCCTGCCGCGCATCGCTATCGAGCTTGTTCGACGGCGCGTGATAGTCGAAGTCGCGCAGCGCAACGTTGTTCGACTTGATCCGCCGCGTGCGCTGCAACCGCTGCACGCCTTCGCGCCCCTGGATCGCTCGCGATTCCTCGCCGTCCGGCAAGTATTCGAGCTCATCGTTCGGCAGCGGCAGATCCTCGAACCGCTGCGTATCCGAGATCACGACGACGTGACGGTCCTGCTCGTGCTCGACCCGGAAATAGATCCCTTCGTCCTCCAGCAACCGCTTCACGAAGTTCAGATCCGTTTCCTGGAACTGCACGCAGTACTCGCGCGGCTCGTACGCGCCTTCCAGCTCGAACCGATAACCGTTGCGCTGGTGCCCCTGAAACACCTGCTCGACGATCTGCGGCACGCTCACGTTCTGGAAGATCCGGCTGTTGCGGTTCTCCGCGAGAAACGACAGCCAGCTCCTCAGCTCCAGCGTGTACGTGTACTGCCCGCTCATCTGCCCCGTGTCGTAACCGCCGAACACGTGCGTGTTGAACGTGCGCACATCGCCTCCGCCCAGATCGATGTCCGCCGACAGCGTCGAGCCGAGCAGCGCGTCGAAATCCAGATCCGGGTCGTGGCTCAGCAGGTCGAGCTGATACGACGGCTCCTGCGACAGGCTCTCGTGCACCACGAAGCTCAGCGCCACCGCGTCCGGGTCCAGCAGGGGACTACGCAGTTCGATCAGACGCATGGCCACCCTCCGATCGTCCCGGCATCCGCGGATGCAAACGCCGCGCGCAGCGAGCCGTTCCCGTCAGGCGACGCGACCGAAGCAACCGCTTGTGAATGAATATCGCTCATAGGATCAACTCTTCACTTGCATGCCGACCTTCTTCAGGTCGATGCCGGTATCCGAATAGCTGACGCCGGTGTACGAGAAGCTGAAGCCTGTCGTCGACACGCTGCTGCCCGTCGTCGATACGCTCGATCCTGTCGTGCTGACCGAGCTGCCCGTCGTCGACACGCTCGACCCGGTGACGCTCGTCGAGCTGCCCGTCGTCGACATCGACGTGCCCGTGATGCTCGTCGAGCTGCCGGTGTTCGACATCGACGTGCCGGTGATGCTCGTCGAGGTGCCCGTCACCGACGTGCTCGTACCCGTCATGCTGTTCGACGTGCCCGTGTACGACAGCGACACGCCGGTGATGCTCTGCGACTGGCCGGTCGTCGACATGCTGACGTCGGTCCACGACGACGAGATGCCCGTCATGCTGTTCGACACGCCCGTCACCGAATTGCTGGAACCGGTGATGCTCGTGCTCACGCCGGTAAGCGAAGTCGATACGCCCTTGAAGCTCGTGTCGACGCCGGTGAACGAAGTCGATACGCCCTTGAAGCTCGTGTCGACGCCGGTGAACGACGTCGACACGCCGGTGAAGCTCGTGCTCACGCCGGTAAACGACGTGCTCAGGCCGGTGAAGCTCGCCGATACGCCGGTGAAGCTCACCGACAGCCCCGTGTACGACACCGAGATTCCGGTGAAGCTGACCGAGATCCCGACGACCGACGTCGACGTCCCCTTCACCGACAGGTTCAGGTCCTGCGCGATCGACGTCGAGCTGTTGCGCTCGACCGTCTGCTGCATGTCGCGCTCCGCATGGATCATCACGCGCTCCGCGCCGCGCTGGTCGTCGAACGTGATCTGGCTTGCGTTCTGGAAGCCGCCCGCGCGCTTGATCGAGCGCGACACGAGGCCCGTGTAGCGGATGTCCTTCGGCAAGTCGTATGGCGTCGGGTTTTCGCCGTTGTAGACGATGCCCGTCACGAGCGGCCGGTCGAGATCGCCGTCGACATACGTGACGAGCACTTCCTGCCCGACCCGCGGCATCGCGATCACGCCCCAGCCCTTGCCCGCCCATGCCTGCGACACGCGAATCCAGCACGACGCATCGGCCTCGGTCGTCTTGTAGCGGTCCCAATGGAAGTGCACGCGGATGCGCCCGAGCTTGTCGGTATGCACCTCCGACATCTCCGGCCCCACCACCGTCGCGCTCTGGATGCCCGGCACTTCGGGGCGCGGCGTCGTCAACAGCGGCCGATACGGCTGATCGTCGGCGAGCGCGCGGAACTTGACCGCGACGTTGCGCCCCTGCGACGTACTATCCGGTCCGTCCTGAATGAATGTCAGCTCGCTGTTCGTCACGTAGTACCGCCGATTGCGGCCCAGCGCCGGATGCCCGATCAGCGTGAACGCCCGGCCCGTCGCCAGCGCGCGCGCGTTCGCCTCGCCCACCAGCGTGTGCGATTCCGCCTGAAGCGCTTCGAGCCGCAGGCGCGCGAGACGCTCGCCCTGCTCCGGCTCCCGATAGCCCGTGGCGTAGTCGTAGTATTCGAGCGGAATCCCCTCGAGATTCGGCGGCGACTCCTGCCGCGCATCGCTATCGAGCTTGTTCGACGGCGCGTGATAGTCGAAGTCGCGCAGCGCAACGTTGTTCGACTTGATCCGCCGCGTGCGCTGCAACCGCTGCACGCCTTCGCGCCCCTGGATCGCTCGCGATTCCTCGCCGTCCGGCAAGTATTCGAGCTCATCGTTCGGCAGCGGCAGATCCTCGAACCGCTGCGTATCCGAGATCACGACAACGTGACGGTCCTGCTCGTGCTCGACCCGGAAATAGATCCCTTCGTCCTCCAGCAACCGCTTCACGAAGTTCAGATCCGTTTCCTGGAACTGCACGCAGTACTCGCGCGGCTCGTACGCGCCTTCCAGCTCGAACCGATAACCGTTGCGCTGGTGCCCCTGAAACACCTGCTCGACGATCTGCGGCACGCTCACGTTCTGGAAGATCCGGCTGTTGCGGTTCTCCGCGAGAAACGACAGCCAGTTCCTCAGCTCCAGCGTGTACGTGTACTGCCCGCTCATCTGCCCCGTGTCGTAACCGCCGAACACGTGCGTGTTGAACGTGCGCACATCGCCTCCGCCCAGATCGATGTCCACCGACAGCGTCGAGCCGAGCAGCGCGTCGAAATCCAGATCCGGGTCGTGGCTCAGCAGGTCGAGCTGATACGACGGCTCCTGCGACAGGCTCTCGTGCACCACGAAGCTCAGCGCCACCGCGTCCGGGTCCAGCAGGGAACTACGCAATTCGATCAGACGCATGACGGTTCTCCCGTCGTGCCGGCGTTCGCCGAGGTCGTTTCGTCGGACCGATGCGCGTCGGCCTGAGGTTCGTCGCCCGCATCGGCACGCGCGCCGCCGATCGCTTCATGCGCGTCATGCGACTCGGGGGCGCCATGCGCATCTTCGTGCGCGTCGCGTGCTTGCGCTGCAGCGGCCGCCGCCTCGCGCGACGCCGCATCCGCCTGCTCGCCGAGCGCCGCGGCATCCGTGCCGCTCAGCTCCCACGCGTCCTCGTCGAACACGAGCGACAGCTTCTCGTGCGCGGCGAGCCGCACCGTCTTCAACGCACGCCCTTCCGCCCGCGCGGCGAGCACGCCGCGCGCGACGGCCGGCATCACGTGCTGGCGCAGCAGGTCGCGCACCGCGCGGCCGTTCGCCGGATGCTGCGACACCGCGTGCGCGACCCACGACGCGACGCCTTCGTCCGCGCGCCATTGCAGATCGTTCTCGGCCAGGCGCTCGCCAAGCTCGTCGAGCGCCTGCGTCGCGACGCCGGTCAGTGCGTCGACGTCGAGCGGACGGAACGCGACGAGCTGGATCCGCGCGAGCAGCGCGGGCGAGAAGCGCCCTTGCAGCCGCTCGCCGACGAGCTTGTCGAGCTTCGCCTGCGAAATCCGCGGATCGGCTTTGCACGCCGCTTCGATCTCGACGTCGCCGAGATTGCTCGTCAGCAGGATCAGGCAGTTACGGAAGCTGATTCGGCGGCCTTCGCCGTCCTCCATCCAGCCCTGATCGAAGACTTGATAGAACACCTCATGAATGTCCGGATGCGCGCGATCGAATTCGTCGAGCAGCAGCACGCTATACGGCTTCTTGCGCACCGCCTCGGTCAGGCGCCCGCCCTTGCCGTAGCCGACGTATCCGGGCGGCGCGCCCTTGAGCGTGGACACCGTGTGCGCTTCCTGGAATTCGTTCATGTTGAACTGCAACAGGTTGCGCTCGCCGCCGAACAACAGCTCGGCGAGCTTCGCGGCCGCCTGGCTCTTGCCGGTGCCGGTCGGGCCGGCGAGCAGCATCACGCCGAGCGGCCGGCGCGGATCGTTGAGCCCCGAGTGCGACACCTGCAGCGCCTGCGCGATCGAGCGCATCGCGCCCGTCTGCCCGTGGATGCCCGCGTTCAGCGCGCCCTCGAGCTCGACGACGCGCTGCGCGTCGTCCTGCGCGAGCTGCGCGACGGGCACGCCCGTCCATTCGGCGAGCACCTCCGACACGACGTGCTCGTCGACCCACGGACGCACCCAGCGATTCGCGCCGATGCGCGCGGCGAACGAATCGCCGTCGCCGTCGCCGTCGCTATCGGCCGACACATGCGTTTCGTCGTTCAGGCGCGCGAGCCACGAACGCACTTCGTCGCGCTGCGCGCCGACCACCGTCTCGAGCGTCGACGCCTGCTGCACGAGGCTCGCGCGGCGGCCTTCGAGCTCGGCTTCGTCGCCCGGCGTGCGCACGCCCATCCGGCGGTCGCTCGCGCGCCAATCGAGCGTCTGGCCGATCGCGAACGCCTGATGCTGCAAGCGCTCGAGCTCGGCGGGCGCGCAGTTCTGGCTCATCGCAACGCGCGCGCACGCGGTGTCGAGCAGACTGATCGCCTTGTCCGGCAGTTGCCGCGCGGGCAGATAGCGGCGCGACAGCTCGACCGCACCGCGCAGCGCCGAATCGACGATGCGCACGCCGTGATGCGCGGCGAAGCGCGGCGCGATCGTGCGCAGCATGTCGACCGCCGCGTCGTCGCCCGGCTCGTCGACGGGAACCGCCTGGAAGCGCCGCACGAGCGCGGCGTCCGGCTCGATGTACTGCTTGTATTCGGACCACGTCGTCGCGGCGACCATCCGCAGTTGGCCGCGCGCGAGCATCGGCTTGATCAGGTTCGCCGCGTCGCCCGTGCCGGCCGCGCCGCCCGCGCCGATCAGCGTGTGCGTCTCGTCGCAGAACAGGATGATCGGAGCGGGCGACGCAATCACCGCGTCGATCAGCGATTTCAGCCGCTGCTCGAACTCGCCGCGCACGCCCGCGCCCGCCTGCATCCGCGCGAGATCGAGCGCCCACACCTGCGCGCCGATAAGGCCCGGCGGCACTGCGCCCGCATGGATCTTCTGCGCGAGCGCCTCGACGACGGCCGTCTTGCCGACGCCCGCCTCACCGACGAGGATCGGGTTGTTCTGCCGGCGGCGCGACAGGATGTCGATCACCGTGCGCAATTCGTCGTCGCGGCCGACGACGGGATCGAGCTCGCCGCGCGCGGCCTGCTCGGTCACGCACGTCGCCCATTTCGCGAGCGCGTCGCTCGCGCCTTCGGCGCCGGCTTCGCCCGCATGCTCGCCGAGCGCGCCGCCGCCGGCCGCGGCGGGCGCTTCGTCGGTCTCCGGCCAGCCGGCCGCGAGCGCCTCGTAGCGCTTCACCACTTCGTCGAGCGCGACCGACGTGATGCCGCTCGGCACGCGCTGCTGCAGCCAGCGGCGCGTCAGATCCTCGTCGAGCCACGCGAGCAGCAGGTGGCCGGAGCGCACCTTGGCCGCACGCGCCGCGATCTGGCTCCAGATGACGGCCGGCCCGACGCTGCGCTCGAGCGAGCTGGAGATGTCGCGCAGCGAGTCGCCGCTGACGTCGAAGCCGTCGAGCGCCTTCTCCATCCGGCGCTTCGCTTCGCCGACATCGCTGCCGAACTGCTCGAACAGCCGGGCGAGATCGCTCTGCTCGCGCTGCAGCAGGCACAGCGCCCAGTGATCGAGATCGATGAAGGCGTGCCGACGGGATCGGCCTAGCGCCGTCGCATCGACGAGGGCCGCATAGGTCGTGCGGCCGAGACAGTTGAATATGCGTTCGCGATTCACGTCTAGTCCCGAAAAGATTCAAAGACAGTCAAGGTGCGCAGCGCCCGATTCGGCCGTGACCACGCGTCGACGCCGACGCGCATGCACCCAACCCTTCCTGCGAGCTCAGGGCGCGTCCACACCTGAACCTTGATGACGGGGTAAATTCGTCCGTCGACGAAATCCGTCACGACCGCGGACAGCGCCATCACGGCGGCCGCGCGGCGTTGCCACCGGTAGAACTCGTCGGCCTCGATCGGACCGACGACGATCTCGACCGAGTGCTGCACATCCCAGATCCGCGCGCCGAGCCGCCATCCGCCGAGCCGCCGCGCGCGGCTCGGCGCGGCCGGCACCGGCACCCAGCGGCCGTGGCGCGGCACGACCCGCAGCGCGACGCCGAAGTACGCGCACAGCAGCCGCTGCAGATCGGCGAGCGAGCGGCGCGGCGCGCAGTAGATGCCCGGAAACGCGCGCCGGCATGCGAGCGCGTGCTGCTCGAACGGCTCGCCGTCGCCCTGCTGCGCGCGACGCGCATCGGCGAGCGCCGTCACGCGCTCGACGAACGGATTGCGCGCGCGCTCGTAGCCGAGCACCGGATGCATCGACGACCACGCCGAGTAATGCAGCCATGCGAGGTCGCCGCACGCGACGTTGACGAAGCGCTCGAACGCCGCGTTGCGCTCGAAGCGCTTCTCCTGCATCGCGTGCTCGGTCACGTGCAATGGCAGCGGCCCGTACGGCGCGAACAGCCCGAAGTGACGCTGGGCCACCGTGACCTGCGGGTGGTCGTCGTCCTCGATGAAACGCGCGAGCGCCACGTGCACGCGCTCGACTTCCGTGCTCGCGAAATGCATCCCCGCCGGCTGCTCGATGCGCAGCCACTTCGGCATCCGGCGCCTGCGCGCCGAGCGCTTGTCGTGCCTGCGCTGCAGCGCTTCGACCCGCCGCATCAGCTCGAAGAACGTGCGGCGCGGCGTCAGCGCCTGGGTCACGCGCTCGAGCGTCGTCATGCGAGCCTCCCGTCGCGCGACGCGACGTTCGTGTGCGTGCTCGCCGCTTCGCCGTCGAGCCGCACGACGATCTCGATGCCGTCGTTGAGCGTCGCGGCCTCGGCGAGCGCGTGCGCGAGCAGCCGCCCGAACAGCCAGCCGCCGCGATCCGCGTGCAGCGATTCGGCGATGTCGATCTCGACCTGCGTCGCGCGCACGAGCGCGGTCGGCGTCGCGCGGCCCGCCGCGACGAAGCGCGAGCGCAGCAGGACCGAGCGCAGGCTCTCGAGCCGCTGACGGTCGAGCGCGTCGTCCTTGTCGATCGCGAGCAGCAACTGCTCGACGATGCGCGCCGTCACGTCCTGCTGCGGTGCGCGCAGCGCGAGCGGATTGCGGCCGACGTGCGACACGGCCTCCCAGCACGCGTCGATGCTCGGCTTGCCGCGCGGCGCGCTCGCCGGCCACAGGCACTCGATGCGCTTCACCGCCGTCGGATCGAGCAGTTGCAGCTCGGCGTCGAGCAGCCCGCTCGGACGCCAGTCGCGATCGGCCACGAGCGCGCGGCCCGTGATCGTCGCGACGTCGTCCGGGGCGAGCGTGTCGTCGACCATCGAGACGGCGATCAGGTCGTGGCTTGCGAGCGGATCGAACCGATCACGCCGCACGCCGTCGACAAGCAGCGCGTCCTCGCGCCGCATGCCGTAGCGGATCGAGCCTTCATGCCCTTCGTAGCCCGCCGTCTCGAGCACTGAGCGCGCGCGATGCGCGCGGCCGTTGGTCTCGCACACGAACACCTCGGTCAGCGCCCACAGGTGATGCGCGGCGGGCCGCATCCGGTCGACGGGAATCCACTGCTCGGGCTGATTCGCGTCATACGGCACCGGATCGAAACGTTTGGAATACAGATTGATCGCCGGCGTCGCGAACAGGCGAAACTGGCTCGCGTCGACGTCGCCGACCAGATCGCCCGGCGCGGCGCGCAACGCGAAGAACAGCTCGAACGCGCGCGCGGACGGCGCCTTCGCGGCGATCTCCGCCAGTGCGTCGACGTAGACGCCGAGCAGACGCGTCGGCTGCGCGAAGTACTCGCGCAACAGCCGCAGGCCGGGCAACCCGCCGAACTCCTCCGGCAGCAGCGCCTCCGCGTCGTCGACGCCGGACAGCCGGATGCCCGACATCGGCAGCGTCAACACCTCGTCGCCGCGGTTCGTCGACACGAGCGCGTACCACGCGGTCGTGTCGGCGAGCATCGCGCGATGCAGCGCATACGCGCGCGGCAGATCGCCCGCGAGGCTCAGGTGCAGCGGCTTGAATCCGTCATCCTCGCGTGAGAGCTCCGCGATCGACGAGCCGCCCTCGACCTCGAACCTGAAGCGCAGCACCGCGTGCGACGACGCAAGCCGCTGCGCGAGCAGCGCCGGCAGCCCGGTGACGCTGCGGCTGCACTCGACCGACGCGATGCGCAGCGGCAGCAGCGTGACGTCGCGCGCGGTCGAGAACATCACCGGCAGCTTGCGGCCCGGCAGGTGCGCGGCAACGAGCGAGCCGCGCGGCAGCGTGTTGCCGCGAAACGCGTCAGGCGAGCCGAGATCCGGATGGAACGCGAACGTCGAGATCGCGGGCGTCGACGCCATATAGAGCGGACAGATGCGCCCGAGCGCCTGCTGCGCGAACTCCGCGCACTCGCGATCGAGCCGCTTCTGCACGCGCGCCGACAGATACGCGACGCCCTCGAGCAGCCGCTCGACGAACGGATCAGTAACCGCATCGGGATGCAGCCCGAGCGCTGACGCAACCTGCGGGTGCTCCTTGGAGAAGCGCGCGCCCGCATCGCGCAGTTGGCGCAATTCGTCGTTGTAGTGATCGAGGAAATTCATCGCCGTTCGCCGCTCATCGGTCGTCCGCCAGGCTGAAATAGCCGCTCAGGTAATCGAGCGCGAGGCTCGCCCTGAGCTCGGCTCCGTCTTCGCGCGCCTTCATCGACACATCGAAATAGATCGTCTGCGCGAGACGCTTGCGGCTCTCGGTCCGAGGCTTGACCGTCGTGGCGACGGGATCCACGCGCGGCTCGAAGCGACGAATCACCTCGCAGATGTGCGCGGCCGCATGAGCCGGATTGATCTTCGTCGCGCCGGCCGTCTGCATCGGCGGACAGCCGAAGTTCAACACCGAATGCGCCGCCGGGCTGTCGTCCGCGATACGCATGCGCGCGCCGCGGATCGCGTGATTCATCAGGTCGACCAGGTGATCGGCGACGACCTCTTGAAGCGAATGGCGACGAATCCGTCTCGACAGCTTGTTGTAGAGTTGAAGATCGCTCATGTGCGTGTTCCCGAGTGTTGTGGCGCGAGGCCACAACACTGCCCAAGGTTAGCCTGGAAACCAGAACCTTCCGGCGGGTTAGATCGGGGCGTTCTGCTTGAGGTCGTATCCGGCCTTGATCACCGCGCCCATCGTGCCGTCGTTGCGCTGCTCGCGGTACTCGAACTCGATCTGGGCGAAGTTGATCCGGATCTGGTCGGTCGGCAGCACGCCGTCGACTTCGCCGCTGGCGTGGCCGAGCTGCGAAATCGGCATGTTGCCGAGCGTGCGGAACGACGACACGAGGCCGCTCGCGAACGAGATCGTCAGGAATTCCTGCTGGCCCTTGCCCGACTTGCGGCAGATCAGCTTCGCGTTCTGAATGTGCTCGCCCGTCGCACACATCAGGAACAGCTTCGGCGAAGCCTTGTTCGACACCATGCGGAACTCGAAGTCCTTCATCTCGACCTTGCCTGCGCCGCCGCCGCTGCCGAAGCCCCAACGGCCGGAGTTCTCTTCCGCCCACTGCCAGCTCTGAATCTGGATCAGGCCGGGGTATTGCTGATCGGTCGACTCGCCCTCGACGCCATCGATCTGCAAGAAGTAATCAACCAACGCATTTGCCATGCTATGAACTCCTAATTAGTTATAACAAGACCATATCGAAAAGACCGCTGTTGAATCTGCTGCGAAACGGTTCGACTCCGTCCCGCAGCGCCTCGAACACCTCCTTCTTTAAGCGAAACCGCAACCGGCCCGGGAGTCGCGGCTCAGGTCGTCACCTCTTGCTTGGTCGACGGAAGCTTCGAAACCAGCCGGAGAGAAACGGTCAAACCCTCCAGTTGGAAATGGGGGCGCAGGAAAAACTGCGCGCGATAGTAGCCGGGGTTCTCCGGAATCTCATCGACGACCACCTCCGCCGCCGACAGCGGACGCTGCGATTTCGTCACCTCGCTCGAGATGCTCGGGTCGCCGTCCACGTAGTTCATCAGCCAGTCGTTGAGCCAGCGCTGCGTGTCCTCGGCCGACTTGAACGAGCCGATCTTGTCGCGCACGATGCACTTCAGGTAGTGCGCGAAGCGGCACGTCGCGAAGATGTACGGCAGCCGCGACGACAGATTCGAGTTCGCGGTCGCATCGTCGTCCTCGTAGATCGCCGGACGGTGCACGGTCTTCGCGCCGATGAACGCGGCGGTGTCCGAATTCTTCCGATACACGAGCGGCATCAGGCCGGACTCCGACAGCTCGTGCTCGCGGCGGTCCGAGATCGCGATTTCCGTCGGGCAGTGCAGATCGACTTCGCGATCCTGCGACGGCAGCACGAACTTCGGCAGCACCTCCACCGCGCCGCCCGACTCGACGCCGCGAATCTTCGTGCACCAGCCGTAGGTCTTGAATGCGCGCGTGATGTTCGCGCCCATCGCATAAGCGGAGTTCGCCCAGCAAAAGTCCTCGGCGCGGTTCGGATCGACCTTCTCCTCGAAACCGAACTCTTCGACGGGCTGCGTCTTCGGGCCATACGGCACGCGCGCGAGGAAGCGCGGCAGCGTGAGCGCGAGATAGCGCGAGTCGTTGCTCTCGCGCAGGCGCCGCCAGAATGCGTATTCGGTCGCGGTGAAGATCTTCGACACGTCGCGCGGATTCGACAGCTCGCTCCAGTCGTCCATCTGCAGGAGGCCGGGCGCGGCGGCCGCGATGAACGGCGCGTGCGCGGCCGCCGAGATCTTCGACATCTCGGTGAGGATCGACACGTCCTGCATGCTGTGGTCGAAATAGAAATCGCCGATCAGGCAGCCGAACGGCTCGCCGCCGAACTGGCCGTACTCCTGCTCATAGATCATCTTGAAAATCGGACTCTGGTCCCACACGACGCCCTTGAAGCGCCGCAGCGTCTTGCCGAGATCCGCTTTCGAGATGTTCAGGTAGCGGATCTTCAGGTTCTCGCTCGTGTCGGTGTTCGACACGAGGTAGTGCAATCCGCGCCACGCGCCTTCGAGACTCTGAAAGCGCTTGTTGTGCAGCACGAGAGTCAGTTGCTCGGAGATCTTCTTGTCGAGCTCGGCAACCAGTTGCTCGATCGTCTGCGCGACATCCTCGCGAACCACGACCCGGCTGCGCCGCGCATACGTGAGCAGCGTTTCGACGGCGTTCTGCACCGCCTCGGCGGCTTCGTTGGTGCGCGGCCGGAACGAGCGGCGCAGGATGTCCTTCAGATCCTCGTTGACGTTCTGATCGACGACCACCTTCTCGGCAGACGATTCAAGCTGCTGCATACTCATTTCGCACCCTCTTCCGGTTGATGGTCTCCACCCTCACCGGCGCTGCCGGATTGCCCCGGCGCCGCGTCGGCCTCGTTCGCCCACTGCGGGCTCTTCAGCAATTCCTGGATCACGTCTTCCGCCGCCGCCTTGCCGTCCATGTAGGTCAGCAACTCCTTCAGGCGGTTGCGGGCCTCGAGCAGCGTCGACAGCTCGGGAATGCGCTTGACGACCGCCGCGGGCTCGAACGATTCCATCGACGAGAACGTGAGATCGATCGGAATCAGCGTGCCGTCGTTGGTGAGCACGTTCTTCACGTGATAGCTGAGCGACGGTGCGATCTGCGCCATCCGCTCGTCGAAGTTCTCGACGTCGATCTCCTGAAAGCGCCGATCCTCGACGGGACCGAGCGGCTCGACGTTGTCGCCCGACAGGTCCGCCATCACGCCCGCGACGAACGGCAGCTCGACCTTCTTCTGCGAGCCGTACACCTCGACGTCGTATTCAATCTGCACGCGGGGCGCACGACTCTCCCCGATGAATTTCTGTCCATCCTTTTGTCGAACCATGATGAGCAAACCCTCTACACGAAGTTGTTCACGTTACTTGATGGAGCTCTGCGGCCGGTTCAGTTGGGCCACGAGAGATGCCGCCTCGGGATAGAGCTCCGCCATCACTTCCTCGAAACCCGCCCCCAGCATTCGTTGAATCCGCGACAGGAAGATCGGCGCCGGATGGCTCGGCTCGTGCAAGCGGAAGTATTCGACGATCCGCTCGAGCGCCGCGCCGACTTCCTGCCTCGACCTCAGCCCGCCGCCCGGCCTCGCGGCGGGCTGCTGCGCGCCGGGCGCCGCATCGGCCGGCTTCTCATCGGCGACGCTTGCGGTTGCCTCGCTCTCCGATCCCGTTTGCGCGAGCCGCGACGCCGCGACGCTCAACAGGTCGAGCGCGCGAGAGAGGTTGAGCTCCTGCTCCACCACTGCAATCGATTTCCTGATTCGCGATAAGGAATCCTGAATGTCATGTACAAGAGTATTCGCTCTATCGCGATAGTCGCGATCCTCCACGATCGCGGCGGCGCGCCCGCCGATCAGGTCGTTGAGCGTCGCATCGCGGTCTTCGAACCGGGAACCGCCGAGTTGATGCAGAAACTGCGGCCCCGCAAGCCAGCCGAGATGAATCAGGAGCGTCTCGCCCGGCGATTCGTCGGGCAGCGCGCGAGGATGCAATGCCTCGACGGGCGCGCTCATCAGATCGGCCAGCAATCGAACGCCGTCGGCCAACCCGCTCAATCCGCGCCGCGCGATACATGCGCGCAGATGCCAGATGGCGACCCGAACGTCCTTCGCCTTTTTCAATAGCGCGAGACAAGCCGTTTCGACGGACGCCCACTGGAACGCACTCTCTCCCTTGCGTTGCGGCGCATAACCGACGGAATCGTATTCGCAGATGGCTGCGTCGATTTTGATAAAATCCTCGTCGAAATCCAGCAAATCCGGCGAATGGCCCGGCAGTGCATCGTCGTTCATGGTCTGTCCACAAATCACAGGCGTCAGGTACCGACTGCGCAAAACCAGATTAGCTTGCGCTTTGTCAAAATACCCGAATTTATTTCTTCGAATGTATTAGCGACCACATAACTCGATGCCGACCATCAGTCAAAGCGGCTTGGGGAATTAGATTGGCAATCGCCGACAAAGGCAAACAAACGGCCGTGGGTTTCAGGAATATATTCCACGGAAACCGTTTACGCTGCTGTTTTTTCTCAGCGGCATTACCCCCCCTTCCGCCCAGCCCAATCCCTGCGAACCGGCATGCGCCGGCTTTCCGCATCGGTAATCGGTAAGATGCGCTTCCGTTAAATCAAATACAGCGTACACATAAATCAATACGCCGTTGCGATTGCGGCGGAAACAGCATCCAAGCATCGGGTTTTATCTGAAGCGTCACACCTTAGCGGCCCTCAACGACAGCGGCGTGACAATCGTTCATATCGTTACAGTCTACGCTGTAAACTTATAGAACGCTCGTGAATTTGGCAAGTGGAAATAATTTTTTCTTACAAACGGGACTGTAAGTTTGATTCAATGAATTTGAAATAAGAGGATTCTCTCCGATGCGGAGCGAGTGTCGAACGGCGCGGAGATTTTTATCTTGGGTGATCCTTCCGGCGACATTTCCTCGCCTGGCTGCCAATTTACTCAATCACTACTTCATAGCGCCCGGCCTGATTTCTCAGACTACTTAATATGTATTCGCAATCGTTTGCGCGGCCTGTTGTCCCACAGTAATCCCACCTCGAAGTAATTGCAATCCGGTTGAAAATATTCGCCGCATGCGAGCAGAAGCCGGCCGGGCGAGCGGAGAGTCCGAATGCACGCCGGAACGTCGGGCGAAACATCTTTGTTACATCAGGTTCATTTTAACTCGCACAAGAGACAACTTTTCTGCATGTCCCATCATATGTCCGCTCAATAATCGAAATCGATGCAATAACGATTGAATCGACCAGACAGACGAGCCGTCCCGGTCGATGCCTGACGAATCGATGCCCGCTCGCCGCGCAACGGCAGCGCCATCCATTCGACGAGAGCGGCCGTCACCGCATTCAGTAGTATCACGAACTGTTTTTAAGAAGACTGTGCATCCGCAGTTTCTCGACGGAACCGAGTACATCCTCGAGACTCCCTCGCCCGAACTCGACACCGCGCCAAGCCTCTACGCACAACGTTCCACAACGGCGCCACAACGAAACGGCGCGGCCACCTTCCGGTGCCGCGCCGTTTCATTCGCCTGTCCGGGCGGGAGCTGCCGCCCGCCCGGCGCCTTGCCGTACCGGAAGTCAGGCTTTCATCGAGCCGGTCCGCACGTAGCGCTCGTGCCACGACAGCGCTTCGCCGAGCAGGTGCGGCGTCTGCTTGCCGAAGCTCTCGCGGCTCGCACGCTCGAAGTAGTCTTCGAGCATCGGCCGGTAATCGGGGTGCGCGCAGTTCGCGATGACCTTGCGCGCGCGCTGCTTCGGCGACAGCCCGCGCAGATCCGCGAGCCCCTGCTCGGTCACGACGACCGCGACGTCGTGCTCGGTATGATCGACGTGGCTCGCCATCGGCACGATCCGCGAGATCGCGCCGCCCTTCGCGGTGCTCGCCGACATGAAGCACGACAGATAGCCGTTGCGCGCGAAATCGCCGGAGCCGCCGATCCCGTTCTGGATCTTCGTGCCCATCACGTGCGTCGAGTTCACGTTGCCGTAGATGTCGGCCTCGATCATCCCGTTCATCGCGACGATGCCCAGACGCCGCACCAGTTCCGGATGGTTGCTGATCTCCTGCGGCCGCAGCACGATCTTCGAGCGGAACGTGTCGATCTCGTCGGCGAAGCGCTTCACCGCGTCCGGGCTCAGCGACAGCGCGGTCGCCGACGCGAAGCTCAGCGTGCCGTTCGCGAGCAGATCGAGCATGCCGTCCTGGATCACTTCCGTATACGCGGTCAGGTTCGAGAAGCCGCCCTCGCCGAGGCCGGCGAGCACCGCGTTCGTGATGTTGCCGACGCCCGACTGCAGCGGCAGCAGGTTTTCGGGCAGGCGGCCGCGCTTGATCTCGTGGCGCAGGAAATCGATCAGGAGTCCGGCGATCTGCTTCGACGTCTCGTCCGGCGCGGCGAACGCGTTGCTGCGATCGGGCGCGTCGGTCTCGACGATCGCGACGATCTTCTCGGCCGGGCAGCGCAGATACGGCTCGCCGATCCGGTCGTCGCTCTTCACGAGCGGAATCGGCTTGCGGTTCGGCGGCAGCGCGGTGCCGTAATAGATGTCGTGCATCCCGTCGAGGCCGAGCGGCTGCCGCGCGTTCACTTCGAGGATCACGCGCTTCGCCTGGTCGAGCCACGTCTTGTTGTTGCCGACCGACGCCGACGGAATCAGGCGCCCGTCCTCGCGAATGCCCGCGACTTCGACGATCGCGACGTCCAGCTCGCCGAACAGACCGAACCACGCGTACTGCGCGACGTGGCTCAGGTGGATGTCCTGGTAGTCGAGCTCGCCCGCGTTGATCTTGTCGCGCAGCGTCGGATCGGACTGGTACGGCAGCCGCATCGAGATGCCGTCCGCCTTCGCGAGCGCGCCATCCAGTTCGGGCGCGGTCGATGCGCCCGTCAGCACGTTGATGCGGAAGTCTTCGCCGCGCGCGTGGGAAGCCGCGATCCGCGCGGCGAGCGCGGCCGGCACCGCTTTCGGATAGCCGGAGCCGGTGAAGCCGCTCATCGCGACGGTCATGTTCGGGCCGATCAGCGCGGCGGCCTCGTCGACGGTGCGGACGAGGGAGCGCAGACTGGGGGCGAGGATACGAGAAGTTGGCATGGCTGAATGTCGAACGGTTGTATTAGATCTGGCGACGCAGCGCCGCAGGGGTGTCTCCGGAGTGGCGCGCGCTCCCGGCGCCGGCGGCAGTCGTGGCCGGGTAGCGGAAGCACGGCCGGAGTATCGCAGACCGCACCGCGGCATAGTGTCCGCCCCGTGCAAAAGTAACTTGCCGGATTTGCTGGCTATTTGCCCGAAATCAAATCCGTGCGCGACTTGCGGCGCAGCCCGCTCGACGTTCGAGGGTCGGCGGCGGCCTCGGCGAGACGGCACGGAACCTTACACTTTTCTTTCTGTTGCGCGCAATCTGCACGTTCCAGTCATGAAAAAGCAACAAATTACAATTCCGTATATATTTCGCCGATGGACCCAAGAAAAACCGCCGCCAACCGTATTTCGAGCCCGCCGCCCCGCACCTGGGACGCCCGGCTCGCGCGTCGGCTCGTTACGCCGCTCGTCGGCACGCCGGTCACGCCGAACCACCTCACCACGCTGCGCCTCGCGATCGGTCTCGCCGGCGCCTGGTGTCTCGCGCAGCCGGGCTTCGGCTGGATCAACGCCGGCGCGTTGCTGATCGTGCTGTCCAATTTCGTCGATCACACCGACGGCGAGCTCGCGCGGATCAGCGGCCAGTCGAGCAGGCTCGGTCACTTCTACGATCTCGCGAGCGACGCGCTCGTCACGATCGCGCTCTTCGTGAGCATGGGCGCCGGCGTCGTCGCGGCGGGCGGCCAGATGGCCGCGTCGCCCGTGCTGCTCGGCACCGTCGCGGGCGCGGCCGTCGCGCTCATTTTCTTCCTGCGGATGCGCATCGAGTCGCTTGCCGGCAAGGCCGGCACGAAGCAGGCGTTCGTCGGCGGCTTCGAGACCGAGGACGTGCTGTATCTGCTGCCCGTCGTCACGCTGCTCGACGGCGTCGAGCCGTTCCTGCTCGCGGCAGCGATCGGCGCGCCGCTCTTCGCCGCATGGGTCGTGATCGACTATTGGCGCATCGTGCGCCGCGGCGCCGCCGCTGGCGCGCCCAACTCAACCGAAATCCAGCCCTCGAAATGACGATGGACCTCGAAGCACCGGCGGCGCACGGTTCGGCTGACGCTGCCGTCGCCGCGCGCGTGGCCGCGCTCGACCGCGCACGGCTGCGCGACGACTTCGCCCGCCAGGATGCGTTCCTCTATCTGGACGAATTCCTGCCGAAGGATCTCGCCGGCCGCCTCGCCGACTGCGCCCGCGCGCTCCTGCCCGACATCAACCGCAACTATCTGCCGGGCCACAAGCAAGGCGGCAGCGTGAGCCGCCACACGATCGACGAAAAGGCGCCGCTCATCGCCGAGCTGTACCGGTCGAAGGCGCTCGTCGGCCTCCTCGAGACGCTGACGGGCGACAAGCTGCTGCCGTCGCCGGACGACGATCCGCACGCGTACGCGCTGTACTACTACACGAAGCCGGGCGATCACATCGGCTGGCACTACGACACGTCGTACTACGACGGCCGCCGCTACACGCTGCTCTTCGGCGTGATCGACGATTCGACGAGCCGGCTCGACTACGAGCTGCACACGCGCAATCCGGACGCGCCCGACGAGCCGGGCTCGGTGCAGATCGCGCACGGCGGCATCGTGCTCTTCGACGGCGACAAGCTGCGCCATCGCGTGACGCCGCTCGGCGAGAACGAGATTCGCGTGTCGCTCACGTTCGAGTACGTGACCGACCCCGGCATGCGCCCGTGGAAGCGCTTCGTGTCGAACATGAAGGACGCGATCGCGTACTTCGGCTTCCGCCAGGTATTCAGGCAAACGGCAGCACGCCGCCCGTCGCGCTCATGACGCGCACCGGGATGATCCTGCTGTCGCTCGGAACGGCGGCGTTCGTCGCCCTCCTCGCATGGCAGGGCCTCGGCGCGGTCGCGGCGACGCTCGCGTCGGCCGGCTGGGGGCTCGCGCTCGTCGCGGCGTTCCATCTGGTGCCGCTCGTCGTCGACGCGACGGCGATCGCGGTGATGTTCCGGCCCGGCGAGCCCGGCAGCCGGCTCGGCGACGCGCTGCGCGCGCGCTGGGTGGGCGAGGCGGTGAACAGCCTGCTGCCCGCCGGGCAGATCGGCGGGCCGGTGCTGATGGTCCGCTATCTCGCGCAGCGCGGCGCGCGCCTGGCCGACGCGGCGGCCGCGATCACGGTCAGCACGACAATGCAGGCGCTCGCGCAGATGGTGTTCGCGCTCGTCGGCATCGTGGCGTTCAGCGCGTACGCGACGCACGATGCCGCCTCGCATCTGCGCACGCCGGCGCTGGTCGCGACCGCGGTGCTGGGCGGCTGCGCGGCGCTCTTCTATTTCGCGCAGCGCCGCGGCCTGTTCGGGCGCGGGCTGCGCGCGGCGTCGAAGCTGCTCGGCCCGCGCGACTGGTCGTCGCTCGCGACGCGCGCGGACGCGATCGACGACGCGCTCGGCCGGCTGTACCGCGAACGCGCGAAGGTGCGCACAACGTTCGTGCTGAGCTTCATCGGCTGGGTCGTCGGCACCGCGGAAGTGTGGCTCGCGCTGCGCTTCCTCGGCCACCCGGTGAGCTGGCTCGACGCGCTGCTTCTCGAGAGCGTCGGGCAGGCGATCCGCGGCGCGGCGTTCGCGATCCCCGGCTCGCTCGGCGCGCAGGAAGGCGGCTATCTGCTGCTCGCGCCGCTCGTCGGCCTGCCGCCCGACGCGGCGCTCGCGCTGTCGCTCGCGAAACGCGCGCGCGAGCTCGCGCTCGGCCTGCCGGGCCTACTGTACCTGCATTTCAGTGAAAGAAACTGGCAGCGGCGGCGCGCGCCGCAGCCGATCGCCGATTGATCCGACGACGAGACGGTCGGCGTCCTTTGCGTGGAGAACTCATGCGAGCCATCATTCTTGCGGCGGGCCTAGGCCTGCGCCTGCAACTGCCTCCCGAGGCTCAATTCCCGAAGTGCCTGCTGCGCTTCGACGACACGTCGCTCCTCGAGCGGCACCTGCGCGTGCTCGACGCGGCGGGCGTCGACGAGATCGTGCTCGCGCTCGGCTTCCAGTCCGAGAAGGTCGAGGCCGAGCTCGCGCGGCTGAACCGCAGGGCCGAGATCGTGCTCAACCCGCGCTACGACCTCGGCAGCGTGCTGACCGTCCACACGGCCGCCGGCGCGCTCACGCGCGGCGGCGACGTGCTGCTGATGGACGCCGACGTGCTCTACGACGACGCCATCCTGCACGCGCTCGTCGCCAATCCGTCGCGCGCGATCGATCGCCTGCTGATCGACCGCGATTTCGAAACGGGCGACGAGCCCGTCAAGCTGTGCGTGAAGGACGGCGTGCCGGTCGAGCTGCGCAAGCAGCTCGCCGCGGGCCTCGAATACGACACGATCGGCGAATCGGTCGGCTTCTTCCGCTTCAGCGAAGGCGCCGCGCGGCGGCTCGCCGAGATCGTCGCGGGCTACGTCGACGGCGGCCGCGCGAACATGCCGCACGAAGAGGCGGTGCGCGACCTGCTGCTCGAAGGCGGCCGCACGTTCGACATCGCGGACGTGACGGGCTCGCCGTGGATCGAAATCGACTTTCCGGGCGACGTCGCGCGCGCGTGCGACGAAGTCCTGCCGCACATCCAACAACGCACGATAGGGGCCATCCGATGAATGCACGCGAACCGAACTTCACCGAATCGCGCAGCGCGCGGCTGCGGCGGATGCTGACGAGCCCGTCGCTCGAATTCCTGATGGAGGCGCACAACGGCCTGTCCGCGCGGATCGTCCGCGAGGCGGGCTTCAAGGGCATCTGGGCGTCGGGGCTCGCGATCTCCGCGCAGTTCGGCGTGCGCGACAACAACGAAGCGAGCTGGACACAGGTCGTCGACGTGCTCGAATTCATGGCCGACGCGAGCGACCTGCCGATCCTGCTCGACGGCGATACCGGCTACGGCAACTTCAACAACGTGCGCCGGCTCGTGAAGAAGCTCGAGCAGCGCGGCATCGCCGGCGTGTGCATCGAGGACAAGCAGTTCCCGAAGACCAACAGCTTCATCGACGGCGAGCGCCAGCCGCTCGCCGAGATCGACGAGTTCTGCGGCAAGATCAAGGCCGGCAAGGATTCGCAGAGCGATCCGGATTTCTCGATCGTCGCGCGCGTCGAGGCGCTGATCGCCGGCTGGGGGATGGACGAGGCGCTGCGCCGCGCGAACGCGTATGCGCAGGCCGGCGCCGATGCGATCCTGATCCACAGCAAGCTGTCGCGCCCCGACGAGATCCTGCAGTTCGCGCGCGAATGGAGCGGCCGCGCGCCGCTCGTGATCGTGCCGACCAAGTATTACAGCACGCCGACCGATGTGTTCCGCCAGGCGGGCATCAGCACCGTGATCTGGGCGAACCATCTGATCCGCGCGTCGGCGTCCGCGATGCAGGCGGTCGCGCGCGAAATCCAGGACAGCGAAACGCTCGTCAACGTCGAGGAGCGCGTCGCGAGCGTCAACGAGATCTTCCGGCTGCAGGACGCCGACGAATACTCGGCCGCCGAGCGGATCTATCTGTCGTCGAGCGCGCGCGCGTCGAGTGCGGCGCTCGTGCTCGCGGCGAGCCGCGGCAAGGGGCTCGAGGCCGTCACCGAGGACAAGCCGAAGGTGATGCTGCCGATCGCCGGCAAGCCGCTGTTGCGCTGGCTCGTCGACGGCTTCAAGAAGCAGGGCGTGAACGACATCACGGTCGTCGGCGGCTATCGCGCCGATGCGATCGACACGTCCGGCGTGAAGCTCGTCGTCAACGAGCGGCATGCGCAAACGGGCGAGCTCGCGTCGCTCGCGTGCGCGGCCGAGCGCATGACGGGCGACACCATCGTCTCGTACGGCGATCTGCTGTTCCGCAGCTACATCCTGCGCGACCTCGCGGAGAGCGAGGCGGAGTTCAGCGTCGTCGTCGACTCGTCGCAGACGCAGCCGTCGAACCAGAGCGTGCGCGACTTCGCGTTCTGCTCGGCCGCCGACGACCGCGGGCTGTTCGGCCAGAAGGCGCTTCTGCGCCGCGTGTCGAGCGACGCGAGCGAGGCCGGGCCGCACGGCCGCTGGATCGGCCTGCTGAACGTGCGCGGCGCGGGCGTCGCGCGGCTGAAGGCGATGCTCGACACGCTGAAGGCGCGCGACGATTTCGATGCGCTCGATCTGCCGGCGCTCCTGAACGCGCTCATCGACGCGGGCGAGCAGATCGAGGTGCAGTACGTGCACGGCCATTGGCGCGGCGTCAACGATCTCGACGACTTCCGCCGCGCGGGCGATTTCGCGCACGGCCAGACGCCGTATGCGGAGCAGAACGCGGGCAACGGGGACGCGCGATGATCGAAGCCGCACAGTTCGTCGAGGCGGCGCGCGAGCGCGGCTTCGACTGGTACGCGGGCGTCCCCTGCTCGTACCTGACGCCGTTCATCAATTACGTGCTGCAGGATCCGGCGCTGCATTACGTGTCGGCGGCCAACGAAGGTGATGCGGTCGCGCTCGTCGCGGGCGCGACGCTCGGCGGCCGGCGCGGAATCGCGATGATGCAGAACTCGGGGCTCGGCAACGCGGTGAGTCCGCTCACGTCGCTCACGTGGACGTTCCGGCTGCCGCAACTGCTGATCGTCACGTGGCGCGGCCAGCCGGGCGTGCCCGACGAGCCGCAGCACGCGCTGATGGGCCCGATCACGCCCGCGATGCTCGACACGATGGAAATTCCGTGGGAAACGTTTCCGACGCAAGCCGACGCGATCGGTCCGGCGCTCGACCGCGCGATCGCGCACATGGACGCGACGGGCCGCCCGTATGCGCTCGTGATGCAGAAAGGCAGCGTCGCGCCTTACGCGCTCGAACACGCGGCGATGCCCGAGCGTCGCGCGCACGTCGCCGCGCGCGCGACGCCGCGCGCCGCCGCGCCCTCGGCATGGCCGACGCGCCATGACGCGCTCGCGCGTATCGTCGCGCGCACGCCGGCCGACTCGACGGCCGTGCTCGCATCGACGGGCTTCTGCGGCCGCGAGCTGTACGCGCTCGACGATCGCCCGAACCAGTTCTACATGGTGGGCTCGATGGGCTGCGTGACGCCGCTCGCGCTCGGCCTCGCGCTCGCACGGCCGGACCTGACCGTCATCGCGCTCGACGGCGACGGCGCCGCGCTGATGCGCATGGGCGCATTCGCGACGCTCGGCGCGTACGGGCCGTCGAACCTCGTGCATCTGCTGCTCGACAATGGCGCGCACGAATCGACGGGCGGCCAGGCGACGGTATCGCAATACGTGTCGTTCGCGAACGTGGCGGCCGCGTGCGGCTACGCGACGGCGATCGAGGGCGACGACCTCGGCGTGCTCGACGCGGCGCTCGACGCGGCGCGCGCGGGCGCGCAGGCGGCGAAGCAAGGCGGCGCGCACTTCGCGCGCCTGACGATCCGCGCGGGCGTGCCCGACGGCCTGCCCCGCCCCACCGTGACGCCCGTCGACGTGAAGACGCGCCTGATGCGCCACCTCGGCGCGACGCCAGCCTGAGAAGGAGTACGAAGATGCTGTTGCTGAACCCCGGTCCCGTCACGCTGACGGAGCGCGTGCGCAAGAGCCTGCTGCAGCCGGACCTCTGCCATCGCGAAAGCGAGTTCTTCGATTTGCAGGACGAGGCGCGTGTGCGGCTTGTCGCCGCGTACGCGCTCGATCCGGCCGAGTGGAGCGCGGTGCTGATGACGGGCTCCGGCACGGCCGCGGTCGAGAGCATGATCGCCGCGCTCGTGCCGGAAAACGGCAAGCTGCTCGTGATCGAGAACGGCGTGTACGGCGAGCGGATCACGCAGATCGCGACGCAGTACCGAATCGCGCACGACGTGCTGAAACATGACTGGATGCAGGCGCCGGATCTCGCGCGCGTCGCCGGGAAGCTCGACGCGGATCGCGCGATCACGCACGTCGCGGTGATCCATCACGAAACGACGACGGGCCGCCTGAACGACCTCGCCGCGCTCGCCGCCGTGTGCCGCGCGCGCGGCGTGCGGCTGCTCGTCGACGGCGTGAGCAGCTTCGGCGCGGAGGCGATCGATTTCGCGGGCGGCGACATCGACGCGGTCGCCGCGACCGCGAACAAGTGCCTGCACGGCGTGCCGGGCGCGGCGTTCGTGATCGTGCGCCGCCGCGCGCTCGCCTTGGCCGAGAGCCGCACGTATTACCTCGATCTCGGCCGGCTCGCGAAGCTGCAGGACGCGCGCAACACGCCGTTCACGCCGTCGGTGCACGCGTACTACGCGCTCGTCGAGGCGCTGCGCGAGTTCGACGAAGCGGGCGGCTGGCGCGCGCGCCACGCGCGCTACGCGGCGCTCGCCGAGCAGGTGCGCGCGGGCCTCGCCGCGCGCGGCATGCCGCTCGTGCTGCCGGACGGCGAATCGTCGGTCGTGCTGCGCGCGTACCGGCTGCCCGCCGGCGTCACGTACGAGCAACTGCACGACGGCCTCAAGGCGCGCGGCTTCGTGATCTATGCGGGCCAGGGCGGGCTGTCGAGCGCGTTGTTCCGCGTGTCGACGATGGGCGCGATCGAGCCCGCGGACGTCGAACGGCTGCTCGACGGATTCACGGCGCTCACGCGCTGACGCGCCTCCGTCGCCGGGCGGCGCCTCGCTCGAACCCCGCGGCACCGCTTTTTTCGCGAGCGGTGCCGCGCCGCGCGGTGCCGGCTGTCGCGCCACGCATCGATGACGGCCGGCCCGCGTGCGAACGATCCGCGGCACTGCGTGCTCATCGCGATGGACAGCGCATCATGCTTAGGTTAGCGTAACGATCGATCCCGCCGCGGCGCGCATCGCGTGCGGCGGTCAGCGTTTTCGCCCACTCCGCTGTTTCATGACGTCGACCTTACAATCCCGCCTGCCCGGCTTCGCCCGCAACGCGTTGCGTCCGGTGCTCGATCCCTATCGCCGCTATCGGCACGCGAAACTGATCCATGCGGCGCGCGTCGCGCTGAGCGTGCTCGCCTCGATCGCGCTGACGACCGGCCTGCACGTTCCGCACGGCGAATGGGCGACGATCACGGTGCTGATCGTGATCGGCGGGCTCCAGCATCACGGCAACATCCGCAAGAAGGCCGCCGAGCGCGCGCTCGGCACGCTGATCGGCGCGATCGCCGGCCTGTCGCTGATCCTGCTGCAAACCACCGTGCATCTGTCGCCGCTCACGTTTCTCGTGATGAGCGTCGCGTGCGGCGTCTGCGCGTATCACGCGATCGGCAAGGCCGGCTACATCGCGCTCCTGTCCGCGATCACGATGGTGATCGTCGCCGGCCACGGCGACAACGAGATCGCCGACGGCCTCTGGCGCGCGGTCAACGTGCTGGTCGGCATCGTGATCGCGCTCGCGTTCTCGTTCGCGCTGCCGCTGTACGCAACCTACTCGTGGCGCTACAAGCTCGCCGATGCGCTGCGCGGCTGCGCGGCCGTCCACGCGCGGATCGCGGACGAGCGCTACGTGAGCGACAACGAGCACCTGAAGGACATGGCGAAGCTCAACGCGCTGCTCGTGCAGCTCCGTTCGCTGATGCCGTCGGTATCGAAGGAGATCTCCGTGTCGATGCCGCAGCTCGAGGCGATCCAGCGCGGCCTGCGGCTGTGCATGAGCTCGCTCGAGATCCTGTCGAACCTGCAACCCGGCGAGGACGACGAAGCAGGCAGACGCTTCGTCCAGATCCAGATGAAGGCGGACAACCGGCGGGTCCAGGAAATGCTCGTCGGCGCCGGGCGCGCGCTGAAGTTCGGCACGCCGAGCCGGCTCGGGCCGCCGCACCGGCAGGCCATGCCGGCCGGCGAGCAGGTGCCGCCCACGCACTTGTCCGGCTACGTCTCGCTGACGGCGAAGCTCTCGCACGAGGTCGAGCAGCTCAGGCAGCGTCTGCACGACACCGCGCCGCAATGGAATATCTGAGCGCGCCGTCACCGCCACGGCGCGCCCGATCAGGCGTCCGAGCACGAAGCACACGCCGATCGCGCCGCTGAACAGGCCGAGCTGCGCGCTCGTGTAATGGAAACGCGTTTGCAGCAGCAGCATGATCGTCTGCAGATGGAGACCGTGCCGACCTGCATCAGAAAGAATACGGCCGACAGAAACGCGACGCTCGGATGGATCGCCGCCTGATGGATCGCGCGCAGCGGCATCAACGGATCGACGCGCAAGCGGCCGTCTCGCGCGGCGGCTCGGGCACGTGTCGCGCGTGCTCGCCGCGCATCCGTTCATCCGCGTGCTCGGCCTCTTCGACGCTCGAGCGATTGCGCCTCCTCGACGCGAAGCGCTCGAGCGTTGATGCGCCCGATCGACGCCGCGATCGGCACGAGCCATTGGCCGCCGGTCTATGAGCTGCTGCGCGCCGGCGGGCTTCGATCTGCATGCGCTCTATCCCGCCGCGCGGCCCGTGCCCGCGAAGACGCGGATGATGCTGTCGATGCTCGGCAGGCATTTGCCGGAGGCGATCGTGCGATGAGGCGGCGAGGCGGTTTCGGCGCGCGGCGTTACGAAACGCCGCGAGTGAATACCGAGCATCCGAGCGCCCGAGCGCCCGAGCATCACGACCGTCGAAAATCCGGGTTGACCGACATCCGCCTCATAACGTATCGTTTTGATACGTTACATCGCCGGGTACGCCGCCCATGCATTCCCGTTTCGACCGCTTCAGAACCACCCCGCTCGGACAGCAGCTCGCAGCGTTGATCGAGCAGCCGGAGCGTTACATCGAATTCGCCGCGCTGTCGCGCGTCGGCATTGCCGCGATCGCCGCCGTCGCCGACGAAATCGCGCGGAAATTCCCCGAGATCGAGCACGATACGACCGCCAGGCAGTTTTGCGGCGCGATGGTCGCCGACGTGATGCGCCGCCACGGTCACGAGGTCGTTCAAGCGCGGGGGCGCGTCGGCGGCGCGTTGTTCAGCTACGGCGCGGTATTCGGCCCGCAGCCGAATCGGCCGCCGTTCGCGGAAGTCGTCGGCCTGCTCGCACGGATGCCGGCGGCACTCGCCGATGCGATCGCACGCATTCCAGCCGAACAGCGTGCGCAACGGCCGCCCGGGACCGGCTTCGCGCTCGTCGAACACGCATGCCACCTGCGCGACCTCGATGCGATCTTCGCCGAGCGGATTCGCGCGGTCCGGACCACGCCTCTGCCGGCGATCGAATCGGTCGACGGCACGGCGCTTGCCGAGCAGCGCGGCTATCTGCGGGAGAATCTCGACGAAGCCGTTCGCGCATTCCGCGAGTCGCGACAACGCCTGTGCGCGTCGCTGCGAAAGCTGCGGCCGGATCAACTGACGCGCTGCGGCATCCGCGACGGCGTGCGACGAATGACGCTCGAAGAACTCGTGCGCGAGTGGCTCGACCACGATCGCACGCATTGCCTCGAACTCGACGAACTCCGTGCGGAGCTGAACCAGGCCGCCGCGCCTCATCGGCATCGGGAACGCTCATGAACGCCTCGCCGCCCGTCGTCTTTGTCCACGGATTCATCGGCCGCCTCGGCACGCATGGCAGCGCGTCGCAGCGCACCGCGCCCGATCTGCTCGGTTACGGCGAGCATCGCGCCGCGCCGCCCGAATCGATCACGCTCGGCGCACAAGTCGAGCATCTGCGCGCGTTCGTCGATGCGCATGCCGGCGGGACGCCCGTCGACATGGTCGGGCACTCGGTCGGCGGCGCGATCGCCATGCTGTTCGCGCACGCCCATCCGGCACGCGTTCGGCGCATCGTCAACGTCGAAGGCAATTTCACGCTGGCCGACGCGTTTTGGTCGGCGTCGGTCGGCCGGATGAGCGAGCCCGACGCGCAAGCGATGCTCGACGGCTTTCGCGCCGATCCGCTCGGATGGCTCGGCGGCGCGGTCGATGCGCCCACGCCCGCGATGCGGGAGACGGCGATCCGCTGGCTCGATCATCAGCCGGCGTCGACGCTTCGCGCGATGGGGCGATCGGTCGTCGAAACGACCGGCGACACCGGCTATCTCGCTGCGCTCGCGCAGGTGTTCGAACGCCATCCGGTGCATTTGATCGCAGGCGAACGCTCGCGCGCCGGATGGAACGCGCCGGATTGGGCGCTCGCGCAATGCGCAGGCCACCACGTCATCGACGGTTGCGGCCATCTGATGATGATCGAGCGGCCCGATGCGTTCTCGACATTGATCGATCGATGTCTCGCGTCCTGACGATCGCGACGTCACGCCACGCGCCGCCGCTCGCGACGAATGTCCGTTCGCCGCTCGATGCGCGGAATTCGCCACGGACGTTCAGTTCGTCACGCGCATTCCTTCGGATTGCTGACCGCGCATTCGCGCATTTCATAGCCTGCGACGCCGGCAATGTCATGCCGCCCGCGGCAAAGAGCGGCGACAGCGCACCGCGGCGGCCATGAACGCCGCGCTCGATGCGGCGGTGACGACGGCCATCGGTCGCGCGGAGCCATCGGACAGCCCGCTCAGCATCCCGCCGCATGCGGCCGTCATCGCCATCTGAATGAAGAAGAACAATCCGGAAGCGGTGCCCGCGATCTTCGCGAACGGCTGCAGCACCGCAAACTGGCAAGCCGGAATCGAGACGCCGACCGACACCATGACGACGAACATCGGCAACGCTATCGACCAGACGGACGGCGATGCGGCGGACGTCCAGATCCACAGCGCGGCCGCGCCGCACAGATTGACGACCGCGGCCGACGCGACGATCGCGTCGATTCCGAATCGCCCGCTGGCTCGGCGAAACACGCTCGAACCGATCAGGTAGCCGAGCACGGTGATTCCGAATATCGCCGCATAGACGGCGCCGGATACGTGAAGCGTCCGTTGAAACAGCGCCGACGATTCGGCGATGAACGGAAAATACGTGCAATAGACGAAGCCGATCGCGAGCGAGTAGCGAACGAACCGGCGGTCGCGAAGCAGCGACAGGTAAGTCTTCGGCAGGCTCGCATCGCGCTCGCTGCTCGTCGCGCGCACGCGCGTCTCCGGCAGGTAGCGATGCACCATCAGCGCGGCCGCCGCCCCGCCGAACGCGAGCAATGCGAAGACGCCGCGCCAGCCGAGCCAATGCGCGACGCATTGCCCGGCAAGCGGCGCGACGACGGGCGACAACGCCATGCCCGCTGATATCCGGCTGAGCATCGTCGCCTGCATCGCCGCATCGAAGCGCTCGCGAACGATCGCGCGGCCGATCACGGCGCCGCTGCAGCCGCCCAGCGCCTGGCAGACTCGCGCGACGACGATGGCCGGCATGCTCGTCGCCATCGCGCACGCGACGGTCGCGCCGAGATACACGAGCATGCCGGCGAGCAGCACCGGCCTGCGCCCGTAACGGTCGGACAGCGGGCCGGACACCAGCATCGACAGCGCGTAGCCGACCATGTACATCGTCAGCGTCAGTTGCATCTGCGCGTCGGTGCCGTGAAGCGCGTCCGCCATCGCGGGCAGCGACGGCAAGTACGCGTCGATTGTCGCGCGCGGCAGGCAGACGACGAGCATCAGCAAGCATGGCCAGCCCCAGTCGGGCAGTGTGTTTTTGTCGGTCGCGTTCATTCGGGCAAGGTCCACGCGGCCCGGATCGAATGGCCGCAGGCCAGAATGTAAAGGCGATGTGGTATAAACCGAAGAACCACTTGATCGAAACCTGAATAGACCACTATGACGCGAGGGAAAACCGCGATCCCGCTCGACCTGCCGCGCCCGCCCGGCTTGTCCGAGCGCTCCGCGCAATCGAAGCAGGACTGCATCGGCGACGCGCTGCGCGACGCCATCTTGCGCAAGCTGTTGCCGGGCGGCAGCCTGCTGCCTTCCACCCGGACGCTCGCCGCGCGATGGGGCGTCGCGCGCGGCACGGTCGAGGCGGCGTTCGACCGCCTCTGCGCGGAAGGCTACATCGCCCGCGCGCACGGCTCGGGCACGCGCGTGAGCGCCGTCGTCCCCGACGACTATCTGGCGCCCGCGCAACGTCCGGCGAAGCACGCGTCCCGTCCGCGCAGCGAGCCGGCCGGCAAGATCGCGCGAAGCCGCGCGGCCGAACCGGCCGGTCCGGATGGTCCGGTCCGCGCCGGCGTGCCGTTCGTCGCGCGTCTGGCCGACCCCGCCCTGCTGCCGATGCAAACCTGGAAGCGGCACGTCGGCAAAGGGCTGTCCGAAGCGACGCCGGCCGAGCTCTGCGCGTTACCGCCGCAGGGCGCCGAGCCGCTGCGCGCGCGGATTGCCGACTATCTCGGCCAATATCGCGGCATCGCGTGCGGCGCGGCCGACATCTTCATCACGACTGGCATCCGGCATTCGATCGATCTGATTGCCCGCACGATCGCCGGCAACGAGAGCCGGATCGCGATCGAGGATCCCGGCTATCGAACCGCGCGGCGAATTTTCGAGCTGGCCGGCGCCGAATCGATCTGCGTTCCGGTCGACCCGGAAGGCATCGACACGAACGCGTTGAGCGCGCATCGCCGTGTCGCGGCCGCGTATGTGACGCCCGCGCATCAATCGCCGCTCGGCGTGACGATGTCGGTCTCGCGGCGTCTCGACCTGCTCGACTGGGCGCATGCGCGGCGCGCGTGGGTGATCGAGGACGACTACGACGGCGAATTCGGCTATCAGTCCGCGCCGCTGCCTGCGCTGAAATCGCTCGACGTGCGCGATCGCGTGATCTACTGCGGCTCGTTCAACAAGACGCTTTTTTCGGGAATTCGCGTGGGCTTCATGGTCGTGCCGGCGGCGCTGCGCTCGGCGATGTCGGCGCTCGCGCAAGCCGTCGGGCGCTCGGTCGGCACCACGGAGCAACTCGCGCTGGCGAGCTTCGTCGGCAGCGGCGATTTCGCGAAGCATCTGCGGACGAGCCGCCACGCGTACCTGCAGCGCCGCGATGCGGTGCTCGAGCAGCTTCGCCGGCACGCGCACGGCCAGTACGCGATTTCCGGCGAGCATGCCGGATTTCATTTCGTGCTGTGGCTCGGACACGGAATCGACGAACGCGCGTTCGTCGCGGATGCGGCAAAAGCCGGCCTCGCGCTCGAGCCGCTGCACGCGTTCCGCACGCGCGCGGCGCTGCCCGCGGGCGTCGTCGTCGGCTATTCGGCGTTGAGCGTCGCGCAAGCGCGTTACGCGGGGAAAAAGCTCGGGCAGTTGCTCGCCGGCATGCGGCGCGACGCCGCTGCGCCGCGCACCCTTCGCGCGGATCACGACGCCGGATCGAGCGGCTCCACCGTCACGCCGACGGTCAGCACCTGATCGGCGCCGCCGCCGCGAATGACCCCGCGCAACGGCGTCACGTCCGCGTAATCGCGGCCGATCGACAGCATCACGTAATCGTCGCCGGGCGCGCGATCGTTGGTCGGATCGAGCTGCAGCCAGCCGGCGTCCTCGGGCCAGGCCGGATCGTAGACCTCGACCCACGCATGCGACGCGTCTGCGCCGATCAATCGCGGCTGCCCCGGCGGCGGCTGCGTCAGCAGGTAGCCGCTCACGTAGCGCGCGGCGAGCCCGAGCGAGCGCAGCGCGCCGATCATCACGTGCGCGAAATCCTGGCACACGCCCTGGCGCAGCGCGAGCGCGTCGAGCGCGGTCGTGCCGACGTCGGTACTGTCCGGCGTATACGCGAAATCCGCGTGAATGCGGCGCATCAGCTCCCACGCGGCCTGCACGAGCGGGCGGCCCGGCGTGAAGCTCGCCGCCGCATAGGCGGCGAGATCCGGATGGCATGCGACGTGCGGCGACGCGAACACGAATTCGCTCGCCGGATCGAACGGCCGCCCCGCGCGAAACGTCAGGCACTCGCGCACCACTTCCCACGCGCTCGCGCATCCGTCGCTCGGCGCAGCGATCGCGGGCGGGGGCTCGCCGCGCTTGCCCGCCGACAGCGCGGGCGGCGCGACGCGCACGACGCTGCGGCTGCGCACGAACAATGCTTCGTGCGGCTGATTGAGCGCGAACGACGTGCGCTCGTTGCCGAACGAATCGGTATCGACGACGAGCCCTTCGGCGCGCGGATCGATCTCGAGCGAGAACTCGAGCACGCGCTGCCGCGGCGTCTCGAGCGGCCGCAGACGCGCCTGATGCTGCGCGGATTCGACGCGCGCCGCATAGCGATAGCGCGTGTCGTGCGTAACGCGCAGCAGCGCGCCGCGCGCCGGCTCCGCGCGCACGGCCGCCTTGCGCGCGCGGGCGCCCGTCTTCGCGTTCGCAGGCGATTGCTTCGTCATCCCCATAGCGACCTGCCCGCGTCGCGCACGTGGCTGAAATAGCGCTCGCCGATTCGGTTCGACACATCCCGCGCCGCCTTGCAGCACGCTTGCAGGCGCGCGAGCAGCGCCGCGTGGCGGCCGTCGCCGTCCGTCTCGCACAGCACATGCAGCGGCCAGCCGGCGATGTCCGGAATGCCGTCGGCAAGCTCCGACAGCGCATAGCCTTCGCTGCGCTCGACCTTCGACAGCCGGCCCCGCAGCGCCTGCGCGACCCACGCGAGCGAACGCGGATTGTCGGTATCGAGCACGACGAGCGACAGCAGCGGCGCGACATCGAAGCAGCGCTGGAAGCGCGAGCGGAACGTGATGCCGCTGTCGAACAGCTCGAGCACGAGCTCGAAGCCCTCCTGCTTGTGGATCGCGCCGCCGTCGAACGCGTGGCCGAGCACGTCGCCCAGGAATTCGAGGCGATCGATCTGGCGGCCGATCGACAGCAGGCGCCAGCCGTCGTCGCGCGTCATGTTGTCGGTCTGCGCGCCCGTGATCGCCGAGAGCAGCAGATTCAGCCGCTCGAGACGCAGCAGCGCGTCGTTGCCGAGTTGTTCCTCGGGCTCGGCGGCGGCGTCGCCGGCTTCGTCGAACAGTTGCGTCGCGTCGTCGATCAGGCGCCACTGCTCGCGCGACAGCCGCTCGCGTATCGCCGCCGCCGCGCCGCGCATCCCGAACAGGCACGACGCGATCCCCGTCGAGCGATCCGCGCGAGGCGTGAGCGAGAGCGTCAGCGCCTGCTGGAACGCGCGCGGCGCATCGACGGCCGACGGCGCGTCGGCAGGCAGCAGGCCGTTGTCGCGGCACAATGCATCGAGCAGATGCAGGTGGATGGGCGTCTCGACGTCGTCCTCGCCGCGCAGCCGCTCGAGCGCCGCGCGCGCGAGCCGCGTCAAATTCGTCGCGCGCTCGGTATAGCGGCCGAGCCAGAACAGGTTCTCGGCCGCGCGGCTCGCTATCGCGCGCGATCGCTCCTGCAGGTCGTCCGGGCCCAGGTGCGTCTGCAACAGCGTCGTCGGATCGACCGCGCCTTCCGTCATCACCCAGGTATCGACGCTGCTGCCGCCGCGCGGCATCGGCGCGTTGAACAGTTCGTCGCGCGTGCCGACGCGCGCGAGGCCGCCCGGCAGCACGCGCCACGAGCGCGCGCCGTCCGCGAGCGCGAACACGCGCAGCAGCAGCGGCCGCGGCACGATCCGCGCGCCGCCGTCGCCCATGCCCGCGCCCCCCGCCCATGTCGGCGCCAGCGACGGCGGCAGGTCCGCCTGGATCGTGTAGTGCGCGGGCTGCGCGGCGATCCGCGCGCGCCATTCGGCGAGCTGCGGCGGCGCAAGCCGCGCGCCGATCACCGGCTCGAACACGCCGCCCACTTGCACGCTCGCGGGAAATGTCGGCTTCACGATGCCGCGCGCGAGAAGCGGCAGCGCTTCGTCGCACGCCGCCTGCTCGCCGCACCACCACGACGGCACAGCGGGCAGCGACAGCGTCTCGCCGAGCAGGCTCTGCGCGAGGCGCGGCAGGAAGCCGAGGATGCCGGGAGATTCGAGGAAGCCCGAGCCCGGCAGGTTCGCGAGCAGCACGTTGCCCGCGCGCACCGCCTGCATCAGCCCCGGCACGCCGAGCAGCGAATCGGGGCGCAGTTCGAGCGGGTCGAGCCATTCGTCGTCGACGCGCCGCAGGATGCCGTGCACCGGCTCGAGCCCGCGCAGCGTCTTCAGATAGACGCGCTGGTCGCGCGCCGTCAGGTCGCCGCCTTCGACGAGCGTGAGGCCCAGGTAGCGCGCGAGATACGCGTGCTCGAAATAGGTCGCCGCGTGCGGGCCCGGCGTCAGCAGCACGATGCGCGAGTTCTTCCGCGCGGGGCTCAGCGCCTGCATGCTCTGCAGCAGCGCGCGATAGCTCGCGGCGAGCCGCTGCACGTGCAGGCCGCGAAACGCGCGCGGGAAGAGCCGCGACACGATCAGCCGGTTCTCCAGAAGATAGCCGAGCCCCGACGGGCCTTGCGTATGCTGCGCCATCATCCGCCACGCGCCGTCCGGCCCGCGCGCGAGATCGAACGCGACGACGTGCAGCCACGTACCGCCCGGCGCGCGCGCGCCGCACATCGGCCGCAGATAGCCCGGATGCCCGGTGACGAGCGCGGGCGGCAGCAGCCCGCGGCGCAGGATCGTCTGTTCTCCGTAGAGATCGGCGAGGATCGCGTTGAGCAGGCGCACGCGCTGCAGCACGCCGCGCTCGATGGCCGCCCAGTCGTCGGGCGCGACGATGAGGGGCAGCAGGTCGAGCGACCACGGCCGCACCGCGCCGCCGCCCGCCGCCCGCTCGTGCGGATGATAGGCGAGCCCGTTCTCGCGCATCCGGCGCTGCAGCGCATCGGCGCGGCGGTCGAGATCGGCGAAGCCGACGCTGCCGAGCTGCGTGAAGAACGCGCGCCACGCGGGCGCGAGCGATGCGCTCGACAGCGCGGCCGCGCCGCCGCGCAGTTCGTCGTAGCGGCCCGTGACCGCGGGCGCGGCGAGCGCCGCGCCGAGCTCGGCCGCGTCCTGCTGCGAACCCGTATCGAATAGCGTCTGCATCGCGTCGGCGGTCAGATCGTCGTCGGAGGAAAGTGAAAGCACGATTCGATTTTTCAAAGGCGGCGACGCCGGGCCGCCGTCGCGTCGCGAACGCCGCGCGCACGCGGCGCGCGCCGCCCGTCGATGTCGAATCCTAACATTCCTGCCCGGTACCATATGCCCGGCACGCCTGGCGCGCTACGTCCGCACGCTGCGCGTCGCGGCGACGCGGGCGCCGTTGCCGCGGCCTTCGACGCGCCCCGCACCCGCACCCGCACGCGCTCGCGCATCCGCTCAGCCACGCCGCAAATCCAGCGTGAACGGGAACTCGCGGCTCGGTGCGGCCGGCTCGACCGTCATCGTGCCCGGCGTATGCCCCATCGACACGAAGCGCGCGAGTCGCCGGCTCTCGGCTTCGTATGCGTTCACCGGGAACGTGTCGTAATTGCGGCCGCCCGGATGCGCGACGTGATACCGGCAGCCGCCGAGCGAGCGCCGCATCCATGTGTCGACGATGTCGAACGTGAGCGGCGCGTGCACGCCGATCGTCGGATGCAGCGCCGACGGCGGCGCCCATGCCTTGTAACGGACGCCCGCGACGTATTCGCCGGCGGTACCCGTCGGCTGCAGCGGCAGCGCGCGGCCGTTGACGGTCACGACGTAGCGGCTGTCGTTCAGCCCGCTCACCTGGACTTCGAGCCGCTCGAGCGACGAATCGACGTAACGCACGGTGCCGCCGATCGCCCCCTCCTCGCCCATCACGTGCCACGGCTCGAGCGCGCCGCGCAGCGCGAGCGCGACGCCGCGCGACGCGATCCGCCCGAACAGCGGAAAGCGGAATTCGAGGTGCGGCGCGAACCACGCCGGATCGAACGCGAAGCCCGCGTCGCGCATCTCGGTCAGCACGTCGTCGAAATCCATCCCGACGAAGGTCGGAAGCAGGAAGCGATCGTGCAGCGCGGTGCCCCAGCGCGCGAGCGGCGTCGTGTACGGCGCGCGCCAGAAGCGCGCGATCAGCGCGCGCAGCAGCAGTTGCTGGACGATGCTCATCCGCGCGTGCGGCGGCATCTCGAACGCGCGCAGTTCGAGCAGGCCAAGGCGCCCCGTCGCCGAATCCGGCGAATAGAGCTTGTCGATGCAGAATTCGCTGCGATGCGTGTTGCCCGTCACGTCGATCAGCAGATTGCGCAGCACGCGGTCGACGAGCCACGGCGGCATCTCCTCGCCGTGGCGCAGTTTGTTGCGGCGGATCTCGGCGAACGCGACGTCGAGCTCGTGGAGCTGATCGTCGCGTGCCTCGTCGACGCGCGGCGCCTGGCTCGTCGGGCCGATGAACAGGCCCGAGAACAGATAGGACAGCGACGGATGGTTGTGCCAATACGCGATCAGGCTCGCGAGCAGATCGGGACGGCGCAGGAACGGGCTGTCAGCGGGCGTCGCGCCGCCGAGCACGAAGTGATTGCCGCCGCCCGTGCCGACGTGCCGCCCGTCGACCATAAACTTCTCGCTCGACAGCCGCGATCGATACGCGGCGTCGTACAGGAATTCGGTGTGCTGAACGAGCTCGTCGAAATCGTGCGCGGGATGGATGTTCACCTCGATCACGCCGGGATCGGGCGTCACCTGCAGCATCTTCAGCCGCGCGTCGCGCGGCGGCGGATAGCCTTCGAGCACGAGCTTCGCGTCGAGCGACTCGGCGGTGAGCTCGATCGCGGTCAGCAGATCGAGATAGTCGTCGAGCGCCGCGATCGGCGGCATGAACACGTAGAGCACGCCGTTGCGCACCTCGACGCACAGCGCGGTGCGCGTGATCCACGCGGCGGATTCGAAGCGCTGCGGATAACGTGCGGCGTCGGCCGCGCTCACCGCGCCTGCATGCTCGCCGGCGCGCGCCTGCATCACGGTCCGCGCGGGCGCCGCGGCATCGCGCGCGGCCGCGCCCGGATCGCGCGGCACGCCGTAGCCGCCACCCGCATAGCGGGCGCGCAGTGCGCTCGCGTCGGGCAACGCGTCCTGCGGCGCGAACGGATCGCGCTCGACGAGATACGGATAATCGCCGCGGCTCACCCAGGGCAGCGAATCGAGCGGCAGACGATAGCCCATCGGCGAATCGCCCGGCACGAGATACATCCGCTCGTCGCGGAAGAACCACGGGCCCGTCTCCCAGCGCGGCCCCGCGAGCGCGGGGTTCGGCGCGAGCGGCTTGAGCGGCAGCACGTAGCCGATCACGCTGTCCAACTGCTGCGAAAACACCTTGCGCAGGCGCGCGCGCTCGAGCTCGTCGTCGAGCCGCGCGTCGAACGGATCGACGTTCACGGGCAGCCGCCGCTCGCGCCACAGGTAGTACCAGACGTCTTCGTAGCCTGGCGTCACGTAGTCGCTCGTCAAGCCGAGACGCGCCGCGAGCGCGCGGATGAAGCGCCCGGCGTCCGCGGTCGTGTACGCGGCGGGCTCGCGCTCGTCGGCGAAGCGCGCCGGATCGCGCCAGACGGGCTCGCCGTCCGCGCGCCAGAATACGGACAGCGCCCAGCGCGGCAACTGCTCGCCCGGATACCACTTGCCCTGGCCGAAGTGCAGGAAGCCGCCCGCGCCGTACTCGGCGCGCAGCTTCTGCACGAGCGACGTCGCATAGCCGCGCTTCGTCGGCCCGAGCGCATCCGTGTTCCATTCGGCGCCGTCGCGGTCGTCGATCGACACGAACGTCGGCTCGCCGCCCTGCGTGAGGCGCACGTCGCCCGCGTTCAAATCGGCATCGACCTGCGCGCCGAGCCGCAGCACGCGCTGCCAAGCTTCGTCCGTGTACGGCTTCGTCACGCGCGGCGATTCGTGGATCCGCATCACGCGCATTTCGTGCTCGAACTCGACCTCGCATTCGTCGACGAGCCCCTCGACGGGCGCGGCGCTCGTCGGCTGCGGCGTCGCGGCGAGCGGGATGTGCCCCTCGCCCGCGAGCAGCCCCGACGTCGGGTCGAAGCCGATCCAGCCCGCGCCCGGCAGATACACCTCGCACCATGCATGCAGATCGGTGAAGTCGACCTCGGTGCCGCTCGGGCCGTCGAGCGACTTCACGTCGGGCGTCAGTTGAATCAGATAGCCGGACACGAAGCGCGCGGCGAGGCCGAGATGGCGGCAAAGCTGCACGAGCAGCCAGCCGCTGTCGCGGCACGAGCCCGACGCGAGCGCGAGCGTCTGCCCGGGCGTCTGCACGCCCGGCTCGAGCCGCACGACGTAGCGGACGTCGCGCTGCAGCCGCTGGTTCAGCGCGACGAGGAAGTCGACGGTGCCCGCCGGCGCGCGGTCGATCGATTCGACATACGAACGAAACGCGTCGGACGCGCTCGTGTCGGGATCGCACGCGAGATACGGCGCGAGCTCGCGGCGCAGCGCGCCGCCGTAGTCGAACGGAAAGGTTTGCGCATGCTCTTCGAGGAAGAAGTCGAACGGGTTGTAGACCGACATCTCGGCGACGAGATCGATCGCGATCTCGAACGTGCGCGTGCGCTCGGGAAACACGAGCCGGGCCATGTAGTTCGCGAACGGGTCCTGCTGCCAGTTGACGAAGTGCTGCACAGGATCGACCTTCATCGAATACGAGAGGATCGGCGTGCGGCAATGCGGCGCGGGCCGCAGGCGCACGATCTGCGGCCCGAGATGGACGAGCCGGTCGTAGCGATAGCGGGTGACGTGGTGAAGCGCGACGTGAATGGACATGACGTGGGCCGTTCGGTGCGGTTGCGGGGACGGTCGGGTGCGACGCGCGGCGGCGCGGCGGCATCGCGAGCCACGCGCCGCCGTTGGCCGCGCCGCTGCGCGCGGCGCGCGCGTCAGACGAGTTCCGGGGACTGGATCACGCTGATCTCGACGCCGACCGGCTTCGCGCCCGGACCGTACACCGGCATCGCGTCGCGATAGTCGAGACCCGCCGCGAGGCGCACGTAGCGCTCGTCCGGGCAGCGGTTCATGAACGGATCGAAGCCGACCCAGCCGAGCCCTTCGACGTACGCCTCGGCCCACGCATGGCCCGATTGCGGTTGCGTCGCGACCGCGGTTTCCTGCATCGCGACGCTCGTGCGGCGCGATGCATCGCCCGGCGCCTCGTGCACGCCATCCGCGCCATCCGCGTCATCCGCATCGTGCCGCATCTGCATCGCCTGCTGCGCGACGCCGCTCGCCTGCTGGAGCGCTTCCGCGATCCGTCGCATCGGGCCGTCCGTCAGCAGATAGCCGGACACGTAGCGCGCCGGAATCTGCAGCGCGCGCACCGTGGCGACGAACACGTGCGCATGATCGCGGCTCGCGCCGGCGCCGCTTCGCAGCGCGGTCTCCGCGTCGCGCGGCGCCGATTGCGCATGCGGCTCGTAGGCGACGCGGCTGTGCACCTCGGTCATCAGCCAGTGCAGCGCGTCGAGGCTCTTGTGCTCGATCGGCAGCGCGTCGGCGAGCGCGCGGATCGCGTCACCCGCGCGCGTCAGGTCGGTCGTGCGCTCGTAGATCCAGGGCGGCGCATACGAGACGACGTTGCCGAGAATGCCGGCGCGATCCTGCGTCTCGACGACGCCCGCCGCGACGATCGCGAACTCCGGCTTGTCGCGCTCGTGCCGCACGAGGTCGACATGATTGCCGAGGCCGTCCGCGTAGGTGAGCGTCGGCTCGACGCCGTCGATCGTCACCTGCCACGCCCGCACGGTCTGGCATGGGCCGCTTTGCGGGCGCAGCCGCAGGCGCTGCAGCACGTGCGGCGCGTGTTCATCGAATTGGAAGCGCGAGATGTGGCGGATGGCAAGGCGCATGGCTGACCTCAATCGAAGTTGTAGGCTTGGGCGATTTCGAGGCCGAGACTGTTGTTCTTGGCGATGAAATCCGTCAGAAACTCGTGCAGTCCGCTCTTGAAGACACGTTCGACCGTGTTGCCCTCGAGCGACTGCCTGATTTTGGCGGCGGTTTCGTGACAACCGTGCGTGAGCCCGTAATCTTTCGCGAGATGCTCGAGGCTCGACACGACACGCCCGTAGCAGTAGCGCAGCGAGCGCGGCATGCGCCCGTTGAGGATCAGATAGTCGGCGATGTTGAGCGGCTTGTACTGGACGTCGTAGACCCAGCGATACGACCGGTGCGCGGCGACGCAGCGCAGGATCGATTCCCACTGGTAGTTGTCGAGGATCGTGCCGACGTGCGACACCGACGGCAGCAGCAGGTGATATTTGACGTCGAGAATCCGCGCGGTGTTGTCCGCGCGCTCGACGAACGCGCCGATCTGCGCGAAATCGAAGATCTCGTTTCGCAGCATCGTGCTGTAGAAGCTGCCGAGGATCAGCGCGGTCTCGCGCTTGATCTCGTCGAGGATCGCGGGCAGCGCGCTCGCGCGGATCGGCTGCGCGAGCGCCCGCTTGATCGCGAGCCATGCGCCGTTCACGCTCTCCCACGCCTCGCGCGTGAGCGCCGTGCGCACCATCCGCGCATTCGAGCGCGCGTACTCGATGCACGAGAGCACGCTCGACGGATTGTCGCGATCGCGCAGCAGATAGTCGGCAACCGTGTCCGCCGCATATGTTTCGTACTTCTGTCGATAGCCGTCGTCCGCGCCCGAGCTGACGAGCACCGACGACCATTCCGCGGGCGCGTCCGACGTGCGCGTGAGCGCCATCCGCAATCCGGCGTCGACGATGCGCGCGGTGTTTTCCGCGCGCTCGATATAGCGGTACATCCAGTAAAGACCGCTTGCTGTGCGTCCGAGAAGCATGTTTGCCGTCCACTCCGATCGTTGTTCGGTGCGGCGCGCGCGAACGCGCGCCGCAAGCGCGTGCGTTCGCATGCGCCGTCTTGCGCGTGCGTTCAGTCGGCGAGCACCCAGGTGTCCTTGGTGCCGCCGCCCTGGCTGGAGTTGACGACGAGCGAACCCTCCTTCAGCGCGACCCGCGTGAGGCCGCCCGGCGTGATGCGAATCCGGTCGGACACGAGCACGAACGGCCGCAGATCGACGTGGCGCGGCGCGAGCCCCCGCTCGGTCAGGATCGGCGTCGTCGACAGCGCGAGCGTCGGCTGCGCGATGTAGTTCGACGGCTTCGCGCGCAGCTTCGCCGCGAACGCGTCGCGCTCGGCCTTCGACGCCGCGGGGCCGACGAGCATCCCGTAGCCGCCCGAGCCGTGCACCTCCTTCACGACGAGTTCCTCCAGATGCTCGAGCACGTACTTGAGACTGTCCGCTTCCGCGCAGCGCCAGGTCGGCACGTTCTCGAGCATCGCGCGGCGGCCGGTGTAGAACTCGACGATCTCCGGCATGTACGAATAGATCGCCTTGTCGTCGGCGATGCCGGTGCCGGGCGCATTCGCGATCGTCACGTTGCCCGCGCGGTAGACGTCCATGATGCCGGCCACGCCCAGCACCGAATCCGGCAGGAACGTGAGCGGATCGAGGAACGCGTCGTCGAGGCGGCGGTACAGCACGTCGATCGGCCGGAAGCCTTCGGTCGTGCGCATCGCGACGCGATCGCCGATCACCTGCAGGTCGCTGCCCTCGACGAGATGCACGCCCATCTGGTCGGCGAGGAACGCGTGCTCGTAATACGCGGAGTTGTGAATGCCGGGCGTGAGCACCGCGACGGTCGGATTGTCCGCATTGCCGCCGGGCGGGCAGACGGCCGCGAGCGACTGGCGCAGCAGTTGCGGATATGTCTCGACGGGCCGCACCTTCACCCGCTGGAACAGCTCGGGGAAGAGCTGCATCATCGTCTCGCGGTTCTCGAGCATGTACGACACGCCGGACGGCGTGCGCGCGTTGTCCTCGAGCACGTAGAACTGATTTTCCGCGGTCCGGACGATGTCGACGCCGATGATGTGCGTGTAAACGTTTCCGGGCGGCCGGAAATCGATCATCTCCGGCAGGAACGCATCGTTGTGCGCGATCAGGTGCTTCGGCACGATTCCCGCGCGCACGATCTCCTGGCGGTGATAGATGTCGTCGAGGAACGCATTGAGCGCCATCACGCGCTGCTCGATCCCCTGCGACAGCCGGTTCCATTCGCTTGCCGAAATGATCCTCGGCACGATGTCGAACGGAATCAAGCGCTCGGCGGCCTCGGCGTCGCCATACACGGCGAACGTGATGCCGGTCTTGCGGAACACGCCTTCGGCGTCGTGCGCCTTCTGGGCGAGGCTCGCGGGATCCTGCGTGTCGAGCCATTGCTTCAAGCGCTCATACGGCGCCCGTACAGTATCGCCGGGTTGCAGCATTTCGTCGAACGGCTTCATCGAAAAATTCTCCATCCATCATTCACTCGGCATCTCTCCATGCCGAACCGGCGCAATGTCTGATGAGCAAAGAGCGTGCCTTGCTGGAATCCTCCGGCCTCCCGTCTGATTTGGCACTTTTGCGCGGCACACCGCACCACGAAGGTGCGAAGGCCGGCGGCCAGCATGTGCCGATTCGGCGCAGCCGGTGTCGCCCGCGTGGCAGATTTCCCGCGCGTCTGTCTATGCGGGCGATCACTTCGGTATCCGATCGAACCATCGGCTCTTTCTGGATTAACCGGATAGTTATGACTGCGCGAACCTCGGCATCGAGGGCGCTCGAACCGCTTTCCGCGCGGCAGCCCGGCGCCGCGATAACACACTGCCAGGAATCGATCAGCCGATGCATCACCCCGAAGCTTCCTGGCGTGCACGAATTGAGAACGCGCGCTGCAAGCGGCCGGTTCGGGGGAATCGATGCACGCGCCTTGCTCGCCGCCGGAATCCCGCGAACCGCACGGCCGCCGGTGACGCGCTGCCCCACCCGAATCGTCACGCGGCCCTCGAATCGCCTCATTCGCAAATGAGAATCGTTTGCATTTAAAGCGAATCTGTTCGATGATGTATTCCGTTCATCGCCCGATACCGGAACCTCGACCATGAATGCCATCGCCTCCGCGGCGCCCGCGCGCGCCGCCGTATCCGACGACCCGCGCGGCCCGCTGCGGGGACTGCTGTCGCGCCGCTCCCGCTGGCCGCTGACCGAACCCGCGCCCCGCCCGCGCGAGCTCGACGCAATCTTCGACGCCGCTCTGTGCGCGCCCGATCACGGCAACCTGCGTCCGTGGCGATTCGTCGTGATCCGCGGCGCGGCGCGCCACGCGTTCGGCGATCTGCTCGTCGAGCTCGCCGATGCGCGTGCGCCCGGCGATCCGCCCGGCTCGCACGAGCACCGCCGAGCCAGGGCGCTCGCCGCGCCGCTCGTCATCGCGCTCGGCGCGGCACTGAATCGCACGTCGAAAGTACCGGAGGTCGAACAGTTGCTTGCTGTCGGCGCAGCAGCGATGAACATGCTCAACGCGATCCATCAGCTCGGCTACGGCGGTTTCTGGGCAACGGGCGTCGATTCGCACGAGCCGGCGATGCACGCCGCGCTCGGCTTCGGCGCCGACGAGCGACTCGTCGGCTTCCTGTTCGTCGGCACGCCGGCCGCGCCCGCGAGCGACGCGCGACGTCCGGATCGCGGCGCGCACGTGCGCGAATGGCTCGGCCCCGCACGCTGACGGCCGCGCCGACCGACATCCATGCGCGGCCCGCCGCTTGCGTGCCGCATCGAACTCCGGAGGTTCCGCCATGCATTTCCCTCACGCCGCCCCGAACGGCGCACCGCTCGCCGAAGCCGACGTCGAACCGCGCGATGCCGATGCGGCGCGGATCGTGCTGACCGCGATCCGCAGGTGGCTGCATCCGTCCAAGGTCGCCGCCGACGACACGCGATGCCGCCGGCAATCGTGGCGCGACGTGCTGACCGCGGCCGGCTTGCGCGCCGACGGGCTCGTGCATTTCGACATGCTGATGCGCTTCCTCACGTGCAACACATGCCACCCGCTCGACACGCACTGCCGTTGCGCGTGCGGGCCCGCAAACGACGAGGCGCAGCTTCTGCAGGCGCTCGCCCACCTGCAATCGGCGCGCAGCGAAGCGGCGCTGCGCGCGCTCGCCGACTGGCTGCCGCGCTGTGCGGACAGCGGCGTGCTGAAGATCGCCCGCTGGTTTTCGATCGCGCTGCTCGACGCAGGGCTTGCGATTCGCACGCCTACGCAGCCCGCCGCGTATCTGCATTGACGCGCGCGTCGAACGCGCGGCCGCTTGACCGCTTGACCGCACGCGGACGAGGACGAGCGGGCGAGCGAATGAGCGCGCGCCCGGTTCGACCGCCGCCGCGCGATCGTCGCGCGCCTCGCCGGTCAACCTCCCAAGTTTCGTGGTAACGCCCACCTCCGCACTGGCGATAGGCTGCGATCTCTTTGCTTGCGACGCGCCCTCTTCGAACGGATCGGGCAGACAGAAGGCCGCCTGTCGCCCCGAACGCCCGGCATCGCGCGAATTCGCCGCGCCTGCCATTTTTGGTAGGCCGTGCTGGCGTGCGACGTCATCTACCATCGTGACGGAATCCTCGGAAGAAAGCGCCAACGCCGTACATTTCGACATCCAAAACAATCGACGCATCTCCATCACGCTGCGGAACGCGAACCGTGTCATTTCTCACCAGGAGGAACGCTACATGAAGTCGCTCTTCGATGCGCCGTCACCCCGTCAGCGCGTGCGCGCCGCAGTCGCGCTCGGTGCCGCCGCCACGCTGGCCGCTTCGCTCGCCGCGCTGCTCGCGCCCGCCGACGCCGACGCGCACGGTGCAGTCGGCTTCCCGATCGCGCGTCAATATCAATGCCGCCTCGAAGGCGGCTACTGGGACCCGCCCGACGGCTCGGCGATCCCGCACGACGACTGCCGCGCCGCCTATCGCGCCGGCAACAATTCGGCCTACCCTTTCACGCAATGGAACGAGGTGTCCGCGAATCCGGTCGGCCAGGGCAACGATCTCGCGCAACTGAAGGCCGCGGTGCCCGACGGCCTGCTGTGCGCGGGCGGCGACACGTCGAAGGCGGGTCTCGACAGGGCGCCGACGACGGTTTGGCGCAAGACGCAACTGACGCCAAACAACGGTCATGTCGAACTTCAGTGGGAAAACACGACGTCGCACAATCCGGCGCGCATGCGCGTGTTCATCTCGAAGCCGTCTTACAATCCGTCGCAGCCGCTGCGCTGGGACGATCTGCAACAGATCTACGACGCGCCGGCTCCCGCACCCGTCCCCGCGAACGGCGCGGGCCATCTGCCCGGCTCGATCCAGTCGTTCTACACGCTCGACGTGACGCTGCCCGCCGGCCGCACCGGCGATGCTGTGCTGTACAGCTACTGGCAGCGCATCGATGCCGGCAACGAAGGCTTCTTCAATTGCAGCGACGTGACGATCGCCGCCGACGAGCGCGCATCGGGCTTCCCGTGGGTCGCGACGCGCGCGTTCGTCGAGCCGGGCATCGCGCCGCAAGCCGGCCAGCAGGTTCGCTTCCGCGTGATGGGCGCGGATGCGCGCGGCGCGGAAGTCGTCGACGTGCGCCAGCCGATCACTCCGTACAACGCCGATCGCGGCGTGTGGGCGAAACAGCTCGCCGATCAGGTCAACGGCCGTTACGGCAACGTCGCGAAAATCGGCGTGCGCTCGGGCAACACGATCTATTTCGACACGACGAACCTGAACGCGAACAAGGTCTGGCTGCAGCCGAACTACAGCAGCGCGCTCGGCGTCGTCGGCGCAAAATAGCCAACTGACGGGCGACGCGCGCGGCACACCGGTGCGCGCATCGCCTCACATAGCGTGCTTGCGGATATTCCCTCGATATCCGCATTGGGCGACGCATCTCGATCCTCGATGCGCCGCCTTTTTTTTGGATCTCCTCGCAATAACGTGACTGCCATCTTCGCCGGATGGATGCTCGGTGTCGCCTTCGAGTCCGAGATATCTCACCCTGGCAGCCTTTGCTGCACGCAATTTAGTCACTGGCACCATCGGCCGCGATGGCAGACATCACAGCACCAAATACCCCCTCCGACGTGCTCAATGAGCAGGAACTCCTGGTCGCAGCTGTTAGTTTCGCCCCGGTCTTCGCGTCCCTCGTTGACTACCCGGATATGACCATATGAACACGTTTTGTCGCCGGCATGGCACGGCACCTCCAACGGCGTACTCGGAGGCGCGATCGGTGTTTTCGCATTCATCGTCCCGAGCTTCGAGACGGCGAGCAGCTACGCCTAACCGCGCTTGGCAAAGAGCAGGCCCCAAGCAGCCCCCCTTGACGGCATAGCTTGCGACCTGCAGACAGAGGTGGCTTCGCTCGTTCGGACAGTCTTCTGAGATTTTTAAGTGGAACGTCCGAGGCAATTATGCTGCCGATTTGATCGCAGGCAGCGTCGCGAAGTATGCCTCATCCGGCGTCTGATCCGCCAGGCTCGAATGGGGCCGTTTCCGGTTGTACAAGCTGATGTACTCGCCGATGGAGCGCCGGGCATGGCTGACCGACTCATACGCCTTCAGGTAGACCTCTTCGTACTTGATGCTCCGCCAGACCCGTTCGACGAATACGTTGTCGCGCCAGCTTCCCTTGCCGTCCATCGACAGCCGGATGCCCCGACTGAGTACCGCCTCGGTGAACGCGTTGGCCGTGAACTGACTGCCCTGGTCGGTGTTCACGATGTCCGGCCGCCCGTAGCGGGCGAACGCTTCTTCCAGCGCCTCGACAGCATGTACGGCTTCCAGCGTGATCGCCACCCGATGCGCGAGAACCTTGCGGCTCGACCAGTCCACCACCGCCGTCAGGTACACGAAGCCTCGTGCCATCGGAATGTAGGTCGTGTCGAGTGCCCACGCCTGATTCGCCCGGTCAATCTTCATGCCGCGCAGCAGGTACGGCCAGATCTTGTGCTGCGCGTTGCGACGGCTCGTGTTCGGCTTGCAGTACAACGCCTCTACGCCCATGCGCTTCATCAACGTCCGCACTCGGCGACGGCCAACCTCATGGCCTTCCCGACGCAGCAGGCGCGCCAGCATCCGCGCCCCGGCAAAGGGAAACTCCATGTGCAATTCGTCGATCCGTCGCATCAGCAACTGATCCGCTTCACTCACCGGCTGCGGTCGGTAATACACGCTCGATCTCGCCACGCCGACGAGACGGGCCTGCTGCGAAATCGGCAAAGCGTGCTTACGGTCGATCATTTCTTTGCGCTCAGCAATCCCGCCTTGTCGAGCGCGCCGCTTAAAAAATCATTTTCCAGCGTCAGTTGCCCGATCTTCGCGTGCAGCGATTTCAGATCAACCGGCGGCTCGTTCGACGGCGCACCGCCCACGCCGAACACGTCCGCCGCGCGCTCCTGCAATTGCCGTTTCCATTCCGTGATCTGGTTCGGGTGTACATCGAACTGCTGCGCCAATTCGGCCAGCGTCCGCTCGCCTTTGACCGCTGCCAGTGCCACCTTCGCTTTGAACGCCGCTGAGTGCGTCCGTCGGGTTCTCTTCGTCATCTTCCAGGTTCCTTTGCCGGCATTATCGCTGGCTCAGGCCCCGGTCGCTCCACTTATCCGACTGTCCAAATTCGCGCAGCCACATCTGACTTCATGCTTGCGACGCAGATTTCAGTTTTCGAGTGCCAAGCGGGCCAACTTCTCGAGTACGCTCATCTTCGAGTTACCGCCACCGACCAAGACCCCGTTGGTCATTGTATGCAGATACAACTGAACGAGCGGCAAATCTAGCAGCCCTGCGCGCGTTGGCGCCCCATCGGCCCCATAGTGCATGAGGTCACGCATCCCCGACATGGCGTCTCCAGACCCGGCAATTCCCCCCTCTGGCGGCACGAATATTCGAATGAACGCCCCACAGTCCTGGATCGGCATCTTCGATCCGATACGCTCACCGCGCACAGAATGTTCCGGCTTGAACATGGAGATGTAATACGGGAGCAGGTTGAACTCACGCCCCTTTGACAGATATTTTCCCTTGCTCCCCTCTTCACGACGTGCGGCCAAATAGCTGTCCTGCACACCGATTGCATGTTCGATGCCTTCGTAAGCGTCACTCAAGATGATTTTGGGCACGAATGTGCCAGCCCAAACTGTCAATCGCTCTCCAGAGCTTGGGTCGAGGACCCAGAATTGCCCATCGCGTATAACGTCCTTGCCCTGTTCCCGCAGGAACTCATATTCGAAGACAAAATCGAGCACCGCTTCACCGCTACCCCACGGCGTACGCCGTACCCGGATGACCTCGATGGAGCTGCCCTCAACGCGAACATCCACGGCCGCGATACTCTGTTCCGGAGCCGCGCGACCTGGCATACGCGCGCGACGCGTGGCCAGCAGCGTTAGGTGGACTGGAATACTGTCAGGTATGGCTGGGACCGCTATCGCCTTGTGCCCGAGCAAAGCCTCCTTCAGCGACATCTCGACCAGGCACCGCTTAAGTGCCTCCTGCAGTTGCCTATTTTCGCCCCCTCCTGCTTTACCTGGGCGCAGTAACGCCAAAGAGTTGGGACCATAATCCAGGCCCTGCGTCGACACTTTGAATCTGTCTTGCGCAAGCAGATGCCGGTACTTCACTTCCGTATAAGGGTCAGTTCGCCCCTCACCTTTCGAAAGGGCTAGGTACGCTACCAGCGGCGTCACGGCTTGAGATTCCGTTGATCCACCTTTTGCCAAGCGGACGCTCCCTGATTCATCGTCCCCTTTGCCATTCAAAAACAGGTAGTTCACTGCAGAATCAAGTTGTTCTGGCACTACCGATACGGCCCTAACGTCGGGGGCAGGAAAGTGCACCTTCTTGTTACCGGCCACGTGATAACCAGGAAGGTACTCGGGAAACCGCACTAGCGGGGCGAGGGCATCATGGTCCAACGGCTCCTTGGTCGTGTTCACGACAATAATGGGATGCTTCAACTGGGCCAAGGGCTCGAGAGGAATATATGCGTCGTCGACAAAATGCGTAGCTGCGAATGTCTCACGTGCGAAGGGCACTCTAGCCTTTGTGAAGAGTCGCATCGCAAATTCGGTCAGCAGGTTCAGGTAGTAGAACCGGGTACGCCGAACCTTGTTGAGGTCTAGACTCAGGCCATCCATCGGAAATTTGCGTCCGTCTTGCTCGTGGAAGTCGTCTGGCACGATGCGAGTGACACCAACCAGAAATCCCTCGCCCGCATTCGCTAGTCGCGTTGCAGAAGCATTCTCCGCGGAAGTCTTCAGCTTGCGCGAGAAGCGCTTAGCAGTCATGTCACACAGCAGGAATCCATGTTTCGAATTGACCGTGTACTCAACCTCAGCAAGTTGGAGGTGGCGTTTTGAAGCCTGGCTGGCGCTCCCTAGGTAAACGCCCGGTCCAAATCCCCCACCGACAAATGTGTCCTCCGCATCAATAGCTGACGACTCAATCAACTCCTTCAGCAACATGAGTTCGATAAACTTGGCGGGACTGGCAGCAACTGCGTCGAGCATGCTCTGAGCGTCCAGTTTCGGACGAGGTCCAAGGTACCACGCATCCTTCCAGGTCATTGTGAACGACAATTTCAAGGCAGCGTCGCCCACGAGTCCCAGTTCCTGGGCAATCTGGGCGCGAACTAGCTTTGCGCGATGGCGAAAAAAGCTAACGCCCTTCGGAGAGCCTTCAGTAGCTTTTGGAAGCGGCATCGCCATCGGAACAAGCAGACCGCCTTGATCTACCTGCCAGTTGGCGAGCGCGCGCGCCGCTTCTGCTACTGGTGCTGTGAATCGAAGTGCATTCAATCGACCGTGTGCGACAGTTTTGGAATCGAGACTACGGATCGGCATCAGTTCCCCAAAATAGATTCGCGCAGGTTCGTATTCGGCATCCACATGTCTGTGCCGGTATTCGGCACATATAGGGACATGAACCGAATAGTCCCTGTCGGTGGTTTTGCGACAGTGAACTTATGCGCACCGTACAAGTTCACATAGAGCGCATGTATGGTCTTGTCTGGAAACAGCTCTCGCAGACGCTGATGCTTCTTCTGCGCCCCCATTTGAAGCTGGTGTTTCTTGAGGCTGTCCGTGCTTCGTGCCCAGTTCTTCAGGTCCACTGCCACTAGCACGTTCGGCCGCGGCACTAGATAGTAGTCGAACAACTGGTACAGATCGGGATACAGCGGATGCTCAGTCACCTGAAGGTACTCTACAGGATAACCGCCTAGCGCATTCTTCCGAGGCCAGACGTTAAATTGATTACCCACGTACTCCTCAAACTCCAGTTCAGCGATGTATCCCTTCATGATTTCGGTGACAAACCATGGCTGGGGAACGAGCTTCGTCGCCTTGTCAACCAATTTGAATCCGCGTGACTCCTTCAGAAGATCTCGCGTAGGAGACGAGAGCTGGCTAATAAGCCCTTCGGGTGCCACCATGCCGATCCAATTGTACGCGTCAGATCCATCCGCAGCATCCGTGATGACGCGCTCGAGTATCCCAGCCGCACCAAATTCAACAGTATAGGTATCAGCATTCGCAGGCACTTCGGTGAAGCATCCGTCACAGTAGTCTAGTGGAACTCCTGCCGCAGATAGCTTTCCCAGGTATTTGAGCGGGTCACGGAACATCATCGCGTCGAACAACTTGTCCCATAGACTGCGAGCTCCCGCGTCGGAGCGAAACCGCGCCGGAGTCTGGCTAGTGAAGCGACGGAGCGCAACTGCCCTTTTTAGACTCTCTCGATGATGCATTTGCCGATCTCCATCCGATCGGAAAATACTTACATCAATATTATGCCGAGCAATCGCGGCGAGCACGGCCCGTTGCGCCGGCGAAGCACGCCTACGTAACTCTGGCGCATGACCCAAACCTAGATGGACCATACGCGCCGCCTCCGAGCTAACATAGAGATGTTGTGTCGACATTTGCGTTTCCGGCCGTCGCTCGCCACGGCCCAGTGCCTGGAACACCGTTCGAGTAATATCAATGAAATGCTCTTTTCTCAGGCGCTTCCATTTGTTGCGTGAGTACTCGAACAGCAGGTCCCCCTTAGACATAGACGCCCAGTTCTCGTTTTCGTCGCGCAGCACCTGAGCAAAGCTCTGAAACATCTCCATGGAGAAACCGCTGGAGCTCAGCCGGGTGTGTTGCGTGTAGTATGGGTCGTTCAACAAGCAAAACAATTCGAAATCACGCTGTACCCCGTGCTGCCGAGTAAGAAAATTGATACCGCGCGAGGCTGACTTATAAGCGCTCCATAGCAGCAGCTTCTTTTCACTAATGTCCAGTGCGTCCTCTAGGTCACTACTGAACTGCCCCTTGTCGTCGTCCTCGTCCAACACCCCCGTCTTGGTGCGATCGCGCTTACGAAAGCGTGAGGCGGAATAAAGTACCACCATAATGTCTTCGGTCACCCCAAACTCACGGTAGCTTGGAAGCGCTTTCGGGCTGACAACAAACAGCTCACCCGTAGTGTCCATTTGGGTAACGAATCGGGTATTCATGTTCGACAAGGAGCAGTTGTCAAATCTGGTGTATCAGCAGTCGGCGGCATGATCAGGCGGCGAGCGGTTGCTGAGCCGGTGTGCTTTCGATCACCGGGGTACCATCCTTGAAGGGAATGCCCTTCATGAGCTGTTCGATCTTGTCCACGCCGCGGATACGGCGCCACGACTGTTCAGCCGATTCGATCAGCTTGAATGCCAGACCAAGGAAGGTCGCGCGCGACAGACAGTTGCGCGTACGCGTTGTGCGATGACGTACCGTCGCAAACGTCGATTCGATCGGGTTGGTCGTTCGCAGATGCTGCCAGTGTTCAGCTGGAAAGTCGTAGAACGCGAGCAACTCGTCGCGGTCCTTCGTGACCTTCTCAGCGGCCTTGGGATATTTGGCCGAATACGTCGCAACGAACTGGTTGAACGCGACGATGGCCTCGGCTCGCGTTGCCGCATTCCAGATTTCAGACAGGGCAGCCTTGGCGCGGCCGTGCTGCGATTTCGGCAGAGCGTTGAGCACGTTGCCGATCTTGTGGAACCAGCAGCGTTGTTGCCTGGTCTGCGGGAACACTTCTTCAAGCGCCGCCCACAGGCCCATCGCGCCGTCGCCAGTAGCCAGCAGCGGGCCGGCCTGCAGCCCGCGTGCCTTCAGGTCCAGCAACAGGTCACGCCACGAATCCTTCGATTCGCGATAGCCGTCGGCGAGCGCCACGCGCTCCTTGCTCCCGTCCGGCTTCACGCCGATGATCACCAGCAGGCACTGGCCATCGGAGTCTTCGCTGCGCGCGCCGGTGTGAATGCCATCAGCCCACCAGTAGACCCAGCGCGAGCCCGACAGGTCGCGTTTGTTCCATCGCTCGAACTCGTCGGCCCATTGCGCCTTCAGGCGCACCACGACATTGGGCGAGAGGCCTTTGGCTTGTTCGCCGAGCAGCACGCTGAACGCTTCGCTCATGTCGCCGGTGGAAACACCGCGCAGGTAAAGCCACGGCAGCGCCGCGCTCACCCGGGGCGACTTGCGCACGTAGGGCGGCACGATGTTCGAGTTGAACTTCACGCCCGAGCCCGAACGGTCACGCACCTTGGGCACCTGAACCGGCACGGGCCCGACTGCCGTGACGACCTCGCGTTCGGGCAGATAGCCGTTGCGCACGATCGCGCGCCGTCCGTCCAGCGTTTTCACGTTCGAATACTGCTCGAGCAATGCCGCCAATTCCGCCTCGATCGCCTGCTGGATAATCTGCCGCGCGCCCTGCTGGATCAGGTCGTCCAGACCGGGCAGGCCCTTCACTTCCGTTGCTGCTTGACTGCCGTTTGTTTCCTGCGTACGTTTCGCCATGGTGGTGGAGTTCGGTTGCTGGGTGTTACCGTGGAAAGCAACATTTTCAGCTAACCGCCACCGCCTTCTCATTTCCCGCCGACCACCCGCCGTACACCAAATTCGACATTAGCTCTTCGACAAGCGCATCAGGCACTTGCGTACATGCTGGGTCGTCTGACACAGCACAAGGCCTGAACGCATCGACGTTGAAAGCAACTTGTCCAGACTAGCTACCAAGCCAGCAAGCTCGCAGCGTTTGTAGCTGTTCATCTGTGCATAGTCGGATTCCTCCTTCGTCGGCCTGGCATCTTCAAAGGTTTGGAGAAGACCTTTGAAGCTCTTAGATACTTCGAAGGTACGCGCCGGGTCGCGGTCATCCAGAATGACGACCTTGCGTTCCCGTTTGCCCATTAGTTTTTCAGATTGAGAAGAAACAACCTGCAATTCATTCTCAGTCATATCGCTAAAATAGCCGCCACGGGACTCCAGGCAACGCTTGAGATACCGCGTATTAAACGCGCCTGAGGACGCTGATGCCAAACCGCCCGTTGCGCTCATCAGGTACACGCCGTTCGATCGCCCAAGCGCACGAACGATGTCTTCTTCCGGGGTGGCACGAAGGGACGTGATCGTCAGCGTCAGGCTGACATCAGCAGTCATATTGTATTCTTCAGCTTGGTTTCGGCTTTCCTCGAGAGTCACGACGTTCTTCGTGTCCTTGAACAGGAACGTGTCGGTCAGGAGCTCCCTATCACTGGTCTCTGCGGCCAAACCCTCCTCGGTTGCACGCCCGTCAAATAATCGCCGGACGTCCGAGCGAAATTGGTCGAGGCTGGGATACCGTTCCTGGTCCGCCTTCGACATCTCGATGGCGTTGTCCCCTGCTGTCACCGCTAGTACGGACGCCATGAATACGACCAAATTCAGGTAATCCAATAACGTGAACGCGTCGGCCGGCACATCGCTATCGTGGTACTCAAGCCGGATGGTCTGATGCGCCGTGTCACGCGACATTTCCACTCGGCGCAGGAACTCCGTATCCATGACACTGGCGGATTCAGTAAAGAATGTCTGCCCAGGCTGATCCAACACCTCGCCATACGTGGAGCGACTCATGGTGAAGTACTTCTTGTTTGCCACTAGCTCGTGCAGATCGCGAAAGGTTTCGTAGGTTGTACTTCCACGGCGAGTGATGCTCAGGACGTAGTCGCGCATTCGCCTGAGTACTCCGGCCTTCTGCCGAAAACGCTTGAATGCGGCATGCACATCACTACGGTCATGCAACTGATTTAGGATGATCAAGAGCTCCGCGTCATCGAAACGCTTCGCCGTTGTCGGAAACTGGTCGGATAGATGACTACGCAGAATTTCTGCCCGACGGGTATCGTTAATGTACTTGGCACCAGTTCGCGATACCTCAAGCAGAAATTCATCCTCTACCGCCTTGCTCACCTTCGCGAAATCTTCGAGATGTTCGTAGACCTTCGTTGCCAATGCGAGGTCCGTGGGGCCGTCACGGCGGAGCTTTTCGAACGCCATCGGCCAGCGCAAATCGAAGTACTGAAAAAACTCCGAGATGACGTGATTAAGGTCACTGTCACCATCCGAATTCACTATCGACTTACGCCGCTCAAATAGATACCAATAGGAGTCTTCCTCTTCGTCGATAAACGTGACTACGCGAGCCGAATCCGGCCGGCGGGAGACCATGCGTCCGAACGGACTCCCATCACTATTGAGTTCTTCGAGGAACAGTGGCAAATTCTCGAACTGATGCTCTTTAAAGCCATTTTTTCCATCAGAGCCGTAAACCTTGTGCCCCACCTGCGCCTTCGAGGCGGTACAGACGATGACGCCTGGATTATCCAGGAACTCTTGAAGGGGGTGAAGCCGACGAACAAGCTCAGCGACTTCGTGGACGCGCATGAACCGATGAGCTTCCTGCTTCAGGTGACGACTGTCAACGTCTAGCTTGATGAGGCGCCAGACCAAGCTATCAGCCAGACTACGTGCCCGCCGGGCGGCCTTTACGTAAGCCGCCCTAGTGTCTTCGTACGTGTCGTCAGTGGTTGCCATCATGAGGAAGTTGGATTCCGCACAATAGGTTGCCTTTTGGCGCAGCTCAGTCACGCGAGCGCGAACGCTCTTGTCGGTGTCCGCAAGCTTGGTCGATACCTCCATACTGATATGAGGGTGGCGCTCTAGCCAACTGACGAAGGCCAAGCAAGCCTGGAAGAAGCTTCTATCGTTCAGGTGATACTCAATGGAGTAAAGACGATGCACCGGAACGGCTGCGCCACGGGCCCGGATGGCATCTTCGATTTCGTCCGCGTATGCGCCGGCCTTCTGATGCTTGTGTATTTCATCGGTGAACCCTGATACCAAGGACTGGAGGGGCGCAATGAATACGGGAATGACATCGCAGTTGATATACAGATCAATGCTGAACGCCGCAGCGTTATATGTCTTACCGAAGCCGGTGTACCAATTCAGAAGTTTGATGAATGGTCGCCCATCGGAGCATAGATATGGCTCTTTAAATCCTTCGAGAAATATCGATGTTGCGGTGCGGGATTGCTTTTTTGTCATTGGTCAAGCGCCTCAGAATCGTCTAAATGCTTCTCGCAAGCTATATGCTCGCACCCACATTCGCTGCACGGAGCCGGTCGATCCTCGACAGAAAAGTGACGAGGGCATACGCCGTGAGATACGCGCAGAGACCTTGGATGTCAGTCGCATCATGCCCCCTCCGCGCGGCAATCAATGTCAATATAGATGCTGTGACAGCCAAGGTGAACTTCCCTTTCGGCACCGCTGTCGTGCGCTTACGGGCGCACCTATGCGAATAGCCAAGAACGCGGGAGGCGATATCCGGATCTGATATGTGCTTAAGGGAGACGCCAACGTCGCTCAGTGCCTCGCGCAATCGTTTGGCGAGCGCTTTGTTATCTTTGTCGGGCCTTGGTTGCGATCGCTCGACTAACTTTGGCGCGGTGCCCGAGGTGAAACGCGTTACCTTGAGATGGACGAACGTCCGGAGGATTGCTGTAGAGGCCTGCAAGTCTCGGGAAGAAGCGTCGCGCGACGACGGCGCACTAGTGGCTGCCATTGATGAACTCGCATCGAAGGACGGCACGCTCTGTCCGGCTCTCCAATTAGAGGCCATCAAGTCAAGAAAGAGTCCCACAAGCAAGACTGGCGTCGCCGTCCCGGCAAATGTCTGGTGCGTACACCGAGGGCTGCCAGTTTGCCCAGGATTCGACTTAAACCGCACGCAAATCGTAAGCTAACGCGTCGAGAAGTGTCAACCGCCCCAATACAACGAATTCCGACCAGCTCAATCTAAGAGCCCGTTTGGAAAGTAAGCACCTCACGACGGCCGTCGTAGACGGCGACGAGGAGCGACATCAAAGTGGTGGCCATCATTTTCGATTTGATGGACATCACGGTGACAGAGGCGGAAGCCAAGCCGGGTAGCCGCAAGGGACGCCCGAACCATGATCCTGAGTTTCGGCGCCGACTGGCGGCCGCGGCCTGTGAGCCCGGTGTGTCGGTCGCAAAGCTGGCGCGGGGGAATGACATCAACGCAAACATGCTGTTCACCTGGCATAGTCGGTATCGCGCGCAATTGCAGGCCGAAACGACATCCCTGATTCCGGTGTCGGTGGTTCATGAGACGCCGCCGGCACGGGTAGCGATGCCACCGGACGCACCCGGCGTCGGCCATCCGACTCCGCGAACCGGGACGATCGAGATTCGGATCGGCGGCGTAGTCGTCAAGGTCGACGGCGTTGTTGACGCCGAGACGCTGCGGACCGTACTGGGGAGCTTGCGATCGTGATCTCTCTGCCCACGGGTACACGCGTCTGGCTGGTGGCGGGCGTCACCGACATGCGCTGCGGGTTCCAGGGGCTGGCGGCGAAGGTGCAGACGGCGCTCGACGAGAATCCGCTGGGCGGCAACGTGTTCATCTTCCGCGGTCGTCGCGGCGATCTCGTGAAGGTTCTGTGGGCGAGCGAGGACGGGCTCTGGCTTCTCGCGAAGCGGCTTGAGCGTGGCCGCTTCGTCTGGCCACGGGCCGACGGCGGCAAGGTCCATCTGATGGCGGCACAACTGTCGATGTTGTAACCCGCGAGGAAGGCTCGTAAACTGCGCCACATGTCGAACGGCGCGGAACTTCCTGATGATGTTGAAACGCTGCGGGCCTTGCTGAGCGAGGCCCGTGCGCAACTTGCCGAACGCGACCTTGAGATTGAGCACCTCAAGGTGCAAATCGACAAGCTCAAGCGCATGCAATTCGGACGCAAGTCCGAACAGTTGGATCGAGAGGCTGCGCGACTCGAGACGCAGCTCGATGATGTGACGGGTGGGCGTGGCGTCGCTGATGTGCGACGCGCCCGCCAATCGAGCGCGCGCACGCCGGTCAGCGACGCGTCGCCGAAAGAGGCGCTGCCGCCGCATCTGTCACGCGAAGAACGTGTGCTGGACGCTGATGCGACCTGCCCAAAGTGCGGCAGCGCCATGCAGCCACTCGGAGAAGACGTGTCCGAGCAACTCGCCCGGGTCGCGGCGGTGTTCAAGGTGATTCGCACGATCCGGCGCAAGACAGTCTGTCCGTGCGGGCACCATGTCTCGCAGTCGCCGATGCTGGGCTTGCCGATCACGCGCAGCATCGCCCATCCGAGCCTGCTGGCCGATATCCTCGTCTCGAAGTACGCGGACCACACGCCGTTGTACCGGCAGTCGCAGATTGCCGCGCGCGACGGCGTGAAGCTCGATCCGGCCAGCATGGGCCGCTGGGTCGGCCAGTGCGAGGCGCTGACCGAGGCGTTGCGCCGCTACACGATGGCACCGTCCAAGCTGCACACGGACGACACGCCGATCCCGGTGCTCGCGCCGGGCAACAAGAAGACGAAGACCGGACGGCTCTGGGTGTATATGCGCGACGTGTGCGATTCATAGACATCGTTTCACTTTTTGGGGCGCCGTTTTCGTTGCGTGTTGGAGTTCGCGTCTCCGGTGGGAGATGCGAACTCCAACACGCGCCGGTGATGCTCGGCGAGGGCTTTGTCGACGCGCCATTCGCGGTGCCGAATTCGCTCTTTCGTTTCCTCGTAGGCACTTTCCACCTTCTCTGCGAGAGGTGTGATTTCGGTCAGTTCCGCGATACGATCGACGGGCGTCTTGCCACCAAGTGAGCCGTGCGGCCGCCGCCAGTTGTAGCTGAACTGCCACTCCTCAATTCGTTCGCTGATCGCATCCTCTGTCGGCTGATGATGCATCCAGAATTCGTTTAAATCGGTGAGCTGTGAACGCTCGACTTTGCCATTGAGGTGTGGCGAACGCGGCGGAATCGGCCAGAACTTGATGCACTCGCTCATCAAGCGCCGTTGTACCGCTTCGGCGAAGAACTCGCCGCCTCGGTCGGTCTGGATGCGCTGGATTCGGAACGGCATCTCCTCGATAACGCGATCAAGAAAGAGCAGCGTATTTCGGGCATTTCTGCGTGGATAGAGCGCTAGTACCCGGAACCGCGAGCAGTCGTCGATCGCCGTGTACTGATACACACCTCGAGCGATCTTCATCGTGTCCATCTGGACGCGGTCTCCCGGCACCGGCCGGCTGTAGCGTTTCGGCTGCACCGGTCGCCTGGATCGAATCAATGGTTTTACACACGCCTCGCTCAAGATCTTGTGAATGGTCGCGAGGGACAGTTCTCGTTGCTCGTGCAGTCGCAGTTCATTTTGGATTCGCCGCGCGCCTTTGTGCTCGGTACGCAATCGAAGGATCGTTGCCCGATCGGCGTCGGAAACCTTCCGGTTTGGGCTGCGGAGTGGACGACGACTTTGGGACTGGAGGCCGGCTTCACCGGCCTCCTGATAGCGACGCAGCCATTTGCGAAGCGTCGGTCGGGATATGCCACACCTCGCACACACGAGACCGGCAATGCCGGTCTCGTGATACATGCGCACCCACCGTAATCGCGCGGCGATCTCTCGATCCATCGCCTCATTCTAGTTGAAACGATGTCTATGAATCGCACACGTGAGGTTCATCTCACGGGCCATCGTGCGCGTGCTCCAGGGAGTGGCCCCGGCTGGCACGCTCTCAAGCGTCTTCGCAATGACCGCATCAACGCGGCTGTCGTCGATCGTTCTGGGTGCGCCGGGCCGCGGCGTATCGAGCAGACCATCCAGCCGATCGGCAACGAAGCGCGCACGCCACTTCGAGACCGTTTGCTGTGTGACTCGCTGCTTCGCCGCGACCGTCTTATTGTCCATACCCTCGGCACAGGCCAGCACGATGCGCGCTCGCAACGCCATCGCTTGTGCGGTCTTGCGGCGCATGGTCAACGCCTTGAGTTGTTCGCGCTCCGATTCGCTCAGCACCAAATCCGCCTTTGGTCTTCCGCTCATTGTCGCCTCTCGTATCCGTGCAATTCCATCACACAGTACTACAGGCGACCAATAATTCAACGAATTTTTAACTCATCACACTAGCTTGCCTTCACGATATTGCTTACGCCAGCCGAACACCACGTTGGCGTTGATGTCATGCCGTCGAGCAACAATCGACACCGACATACCGGGTTCCAACGTCTCTCTGATCACCTGCTGCTTGAATTCCCGCGCATACGTGCGACGGGGATGGGCTCGGCCCGCTGAATTCGACATGGATGATCGTCTCCGTCAATCTGATCGCGCCCATCATGCGTCGGCGCAATCAGCAGTGGGGGACGACCATACCGAGCCGCTTACCCATTTACCAACCCAAGTCAGCACCTACCGCTTGACAAAACTCATAGCCCCCAGCAGCCACGTTACACAGTCGCTCGCGGCCGACAGTGGCCAGCGCACCGTGATTGCCCTCGCGCCCCTGCGCACTTCGATCTCGATGTGCGTCGCCCCTGCAACATCAACACCATTCTGCATCTGCAGCAGCACAAATTCCGGCGACGAGACATTCAATTCCTGTCGGGCCGCCTCAGCGGCATCGCGTTCCTCCTGCGCTGCAACCCGGCTGCGCAGCAGGTTGGCGTTCAACCGGTAATGCAGTGCCATGGCCGCAATCGATACGTTCGGCTGCATTGCCGCACGAATGACCGTCTCCTTGAATTCCTTGCTATGCCGCCGGCGCCGGTTCGGCTGAACCACATCCTGGACAACCTCGACTTCGTCCATCATGTATACCTGTCCATTTAAAATTTGAATGGACATGATCATCGGTCGGCACGACTTATCGATCAAGATGCCTTAGCCAGGTGCTTACATTAAAAGTTGTTGATGGACACGATGCTCGCGTCAGAACTCCCGCGCTTCAAGGCGTCTTCGCCGGATGCTTACGTATCGCGACTAACACCCGCCGACCATCGGGTCGACGCGTACTCCCGCGACACAATCGCAGACCAATCTCGGCCGCCGCGATGCGGCTACGCTCGTCCATTCGTTGCATGCCACGCCTCATGAGGTATGCGAAATTGCGCGGTTCCGATCGACCGGTCCCAACATCTGCGCCAATCGATCTACCAGCCGGGATACGGCCCACCGTCGCCCGGGATGGCAAATACCGACCCCGGCTGTATGGCGCCATTCTGATCGGCGGGGTTGTACGTAAAAATCGAGCCTGCGGGCTTCGTCAGATCGACCGACAGAATCGGCATGAAGCGGCCCGTGGTCGCCATGTAGTCCTGCTGGATGTACTCTGCCCCGGGCTTGGCGCTTGCTGCCGGGTAAAAGAGCGCCTCGAGAGGTATCTGCACGGGAATGTCTTGCGGCCAGGCAGCGATGATGACTTCGTTGTGTCCTGCGGTTAGCGTCTGACGCAGGTCGACCAGAACACCAAATTGCGCCACGGTCGGTGCCAGACCGCAGGCGATGTTGGAGTTGCTGCCAAACGCCGCTTGCCATTGCGCCGCAGTGTTGATCCCTCTCGCATCACACAACCGATGGTCGCTCGCGACGTTGCAACTGTCCGAGCGGCCCGACGTCGCGGCGTTCTGTGGAAACGCGCAGCGCCATTCGAGCGGATGCGCGGTGGGCGACTGCAACTCCCGCATGACGACGCCCGGCCCGCCGCTGACCGTCGTCGTCATCTTCATATCGATACGCGCGAACGAAAAGGAAACCCCGTTGCGCGATACTGAATTCGGACTCGGGTTCCACGACTTGAAAGTGGTGCCATAGCCCGTCACACGGATGAGTACACCAGAGCAGTTGTAGGCCGGCGTATTGCCGGGACAGGTCATGCGCGTATCAATGTAGCGAGCTTCGAGATTTCTTGCGACCGTGTAGCCCCAGTCGAGCTGATCGCGTTCATCGAAGCCGAATACGGTCGCCAAACCAGCACCAAGCTGCGATCTGAGTATTGGTACCCACTGCCCCGCTCCGTCGAAATATTGCTTCTGATAGCGCAATGCCTGCGCAAGTTGGCCGCCATGCGCGACATCATAGTAAATTGCTTGCACCGCCAGTGTCCCCGGCATGTTGACGTCCCACAGGCTCACACCGACTGCATCGGGATTCGACGGGCAAGGTGGCAGATTTTGGCCCTGAGCGAGCCCGCCGCACGTCAGTTGATACGGCCGTCCATCCCCCGCCGCCGTCGGCCTGTCGGCCAATATGAAGCCGACCGAATCAGGCGGACTTACGGGAGGTAAGTCGGTCCGCGCGTAACTCAGTTCCGCATACCCGGCATCCATCTCCGCCGGACTCAGCCGCCAGAAGCTCGTCCCGGTACCATCACGCGGCGCGGTGCGCAACAGCACGCCCGCACACTCATACACTGGACTGTTGACGAAGCACTTTTTCGCTGTTTTTTGATAGCGCTGGTTGATGAGATACGCCGTGTCGGCGCCGGAAAGCGCGTGAGCGGGCAATGGCAGCAAACATAGCCAGGCGGTGACCACCGTGAGCGTCTGGGTCAGAAAGCGACGGCAGAACATGAGTTACCTCATCAGAAAAAAAGAGATTCGCAAGCATTGGCTGTATTTCATTGTTGTGCGGGCCACGTCGTATCGGACGGTGGCGGCGCGCCAAGTGCGCCATTGAGCTTAAAAGACTGCGCCGTCGGCGATAGACGAACGCCTGCGCACCCTGTGCAGCCCCGACTACGACCTCGATTCGGGGCATCAATCGCCCAGTCGTTTGCAGATACTTTGATTTCCGCTTCCGCTGCTTGACTGCCGTCCGCTTCCCGATTACGTTTCGCCATGGTGGCAGATTGACTGCTGTGTTTGTTACCTTGGAAGGCGGAATTCTCCTGCAATCACCACCGCCTCCCTCCGTTTCCGCTCCTGACTTGCTGCCTACGGGTTTCTTGTTGCTCAACACCTCATTCAAGGCGACAGTAAAAAAGACTCCGCGATCCGCGACTCATTTGCCCTACCCTCGGATTACGTACCACGCGGTTCCCCAGCGTGCGCAGCGCCACGTGGCTGATTCCATCACCACGCTGCGCTGGCGCATCGCTGCATACATCGCGCGCCGGCTCCAGCGATGTCCGTTTTGTTCAGCGGCCAATGCTGATTTATTGACACAGTAATATTAGTAAGATCTCCCTGCGACGCCATATCCCGACGGCGCAGGCACGCTTCCCACTCGCGGGGTCTGCTGATCGTCGGGCCGATACGTGAACGGCTTTCCGGTCGGGGACATCTCATTGACACCCACTATAGGCAGAAAACGGCCCGTGGTCTGCATATAGTCCTGCTGGATGTATTGCGCACCAACAAGAGACGACTTCGTGTAGAAAACGGCTTCGATCGGAATTTGGAGCGGTACATCCTGCGGCCACGGTGCAATGATCAGCTCGTTCCACATCTCTGTTCTGATGGTCTGGGGCGTTGGGAGTGTCCTGCGTGCCTCAATGCTGAGGTTGAACGCTGCCGCGTCCATGCCAAGCGAGCATGACTGGGACCATCCGGTCTGGTTATAGATGGCACGCCACTGGTCGACCGTCGTCACACCCTGCTCTGCACAGGGACGGCTCAGTGGGTTGGTGCGAATACCGCATTTGTCGGCCCTGCCGTCAGTGCCGGCGTCAGTCGGATATATGCAGCGCGCAATGATAGGGGTCTGCGTGGGCGCGCCCAGCTCGCGCATGATCAAGCCCGCACCGCCCTCGTAAGCGACCGCGGTAAAATTCGCATCGGCCCGCATGTACGAGAACGACACGCCATTGAGCCTGATCGCTGTCGGGCTCGGATTCCACGAATGGAATCCCGCGCCGTATCCGGTCACGCGAATGATGACACCGTTGCACATATACGCGGCAGCGTCACCGGGGCAAGGTGCTGTGTCCTGAAAGCGCGCGTTGAGCAGGTCCGCAACGGTGAAGCCACTGTCGAGCTGGTCGGTCTCGTCAAAACCAAATGTGGCACCACTCGCCGGCACGAACGCCATGCGCAGAATCGGCACCCATTGTCCGGTGGCGTCGAAATACTGCTTCTGATAACGCTGCGCCTGGCTCAATTGGCCGCCGTTACCGACGTCGTAAAACAAGGCTTCGATCGGTATCGTCGCAGGCTGCGACGGGTCCCACGCAGCCACCAGGACTGTCGTGGGTTGATTGGAAAACGTCGGCGACACTTGCTCGTGTGCTTCAAGACTCGCTCTGAACTGCGCTGCGACCTGCGCGCTCAGGGAACACTGGCGCTGCACGTCGTTGTCCTCTCCTGCAAAATGTGCGACCCAAGATGCGGCGTCCGTCACACCCTGCGTGCTGCACGAACTCAAGTCCGGCGGATTCCGTGTAGCGCCGCCAGCCAGATCGCAGCCATGACTCCCTGTCGTCGCGCCTGGCTGCACTTCGAATGGATACGCACAACGCACCTCGTATGGCTTACCTTGTCCGACGGCGCTCAAGGCATCCGCCAAAATATAGCCTGCGCTCGACGACAGCGCGTTTGTACTCAGATCACGCCGCACGTAGGCGAACGGCACCGACTGCAAGGCGGTCTCAGTGGCGTCGAGCTGCCAGAAAGTCTGCGCGGAACCGCCCGGCAATGCCCGCATTAGTACCCCAGAGCAAAACCAAGCCGGCTTGTCCACGGCGCACTTTTCGGATGCCTGTTGATAACGTTGATTGACAAGGTACGCAACGTCGGCCCCCGTCAGCGCCAATGTCGGCGTGGCTGACAAGCCCAACCCTGCCGACAAGGCAAGGACGGCGGCATATCGGTGGCCCAAGCCGCGAACGCGGAACAAGATTGCAGAACAAGTGGCTAGCCAACGCATGATGTTTCCCCTAAGGAGTGTCCAACGGTGCTGTCAAGTTGTTCGATGGGCGGGTGAGCGATGGTGATTGGAGGTGGCAAGCGATCGCCTTAAGCACGCATACCGGCGCACGACGCCCTCTCTCAGACCGCAAAGGCCTGGGGTGCCCACCTCGCGTTTGTGTTGAGCATTGCGGTTGTAGCGGCACGCCATGAACAGATTCGCAACCTGCCCGTGAATCAAGGCGAATCGCTGAAGCGCCGCATCACCTTCTTGCGCACCCGTGTGGGCTGGTGGGAATTTTCCGCACGCTTGTTCAGCCCTTTGCGCTACCGATGCTCGACGTTCAGGCCCAGTTCGGTATTTGCCACCGCCACAACCGCACCGCTGACCTTCAAAGTAACGGCTGGCGCGGCCTGCGCCATACGCGCGGCGACAAAGACGTTAGCGGCCGCAGGTGTGCCATTCCATGTGCACCCCGCTAAAAGCCACACTTCGCAGCACTGCGCAGCCCCCCGTTTCTGGTCCGCATGAAACACGTCCCAAGTAAGTTCGCGAAGGAATGCGCCGGTCCCTCTCCCAAGGGGGATTGGGCGCCATTGGCAGCGCAAGCGTTCAACCCGGCATCACGGGGCGATACCAACCACCTGCAGGAAGTCCGCCTCGTTGCGCCCTATGGCGTTGCCCTGCTCCGACGCGCCGTTCAGGTCGTACGCGTAGGCGGTGCCGGCGCCAATCTGCGTGCCCGTCCAGAAGAGGTAGCCCAGCCACCCCATGTAGCCCGCCACCGGCCCCGTGCTTGGGAAGTACCCGCGCCAGAACGATTTCATCTCATCGAGCGTGACAGTGCGCAGCCCTGCGGCGGCGCAGGCGGCCTGTGCGCCGGCGAAGTTCGCCGAGGCGCTCACGAAGAACAATTGCTTCACACCCTTGACAGTGATCGGGTAACTCCGGCCGACGCCGAGACTGTCGGTCGCCGAAATGGTCGCCGTGCCGTTGCCGGTCGCCACCACACGCCCCGTGTTGTCCACGGTAGCAATCGACGCGTCGTCCGTCGCGTACGTGTAGGGCTCTGTCCCGAACTTGGCCTCGCGGGTATAAGAGCCGAAGTCAGGCACCACCAGCGGCGGCTTCTCGGCCACGATGTAGTCCTTGCCGGTAGCGTCGAGCGTTGCCGCGGCCTCGAAGGGCGCACCGATGTATAGCGTGAGATCGCCCGAGGGCTTTGCCGGCGCACCGCCGCGCACCACGGTGTACGAGAGAATGGCCCACTTGTCGATGTTCTGATCGACATGCGCGCGGGGCACCTCGAACACGTAGTCCTGCTGCGGGATGGCACCGACCGTCTTCACATCGGTAAAGGGGGCGGGGGTGCCGCTCGTATTGCGCCACGTGAACGTAATCACATCGCCCTCGGCAATGCCCTGATACGGCTTGACGACCACTTCCACTGTGGGCGTGACCACCTGTTCCGGGTCAAGTGCATCGCCATCGGCGAGCGGCACGATCACTTCGGGCAAGGCACCGACCGGCTCCAATATGCGGAACTTCACCTCGTTCGAGCGAATGGAATCGCCGCCCGACGCCGGAATCACGGTCGTTCGCATCGACACTTCACGCCCCGAGAACATTGCCAACACTTCGCGTGGAATCGTGAACGCGACCGGCTGTCCAATCTCAGCCTGCGTGGCGATCTGCTTGCCGTCCTCCCATTCGCCGCCGTTGATGTCGATGAACACCACGTCGTAGTGGGCCATGCCCTCGTATGCCGCCACCGTGGCGGGCGCACCGCCCGCCGGCACGTTCTCCAGATTTAGCACCCCGTTTTGCACACCCTCGACTGCCGGGGGATCGACGAGCCCTGGCTCACCCGCCTGCTCACCGACCTCCAGCATGATATGGATGGAGCCGTCGTTGCTGCCATTCGCGCGGGCGGCCTCGTAGTACACCTCAACCGTCGTCCGGTTGTTGGCGGCGATGTATTGACCATCGACATAGAACCGGATCACGCGCCCCTGATTGGTTGACGTCACCCGGAAGCTGTCGTTAGTCGAACTCGCGGGGTCCTTGCCGACCCAGTACATCGTCACCACGTCGTTCGGGGCTTTGCCTGCATAGAGCGGCACGACAACGGTCCCCTGATCGAGCGTCGGGTCCAGTTTGTTGCCGACGGACTCCTCGACGGTCGGCTCTTCGAGCGTCGCCGCGGCGTCTCGCCTGCTGCCCGAGTCTTGATCCAGATACATGGTTGTGCTCCGGTAATGTCGTCTGCGTTTGCCGATGGAGAGCTTCAGCGGCGCCGAGTTGCGAATGGTGCCACCGCTTCCTGGCTGAATCACGTAGTCAACGTCCACGTGGCAACCCGCAGCTGCCGCAACGGCGTCCTTCGGAACCCAAAGGACAATGTCCTTGCCAGCCCAGCCCTCGGTCACATTAAACTCGGCCGATGCTTCGTTCGGCCCGCGTACGTCGAATCGCAGCGTGATGAAGTCCCCCTCGACCATGCCTTGGTACGCGCGGACCACGAAGCATGCGCCATGCACGTCGAGCTGCACACCGTCGAGCACGCCCCCGGTGGCATCAAGGCAATCCGGCGGGGGGGCGCCGGCATCGCTGCCGCCGGCCTCCCCTCCCTTGCCGTGGCTGTCATTCACGCCGTTCACTTCCGCGCCCGTCACAGATGCCGCGCCGCCAATGCTCGGCCGCGCACCGCCGCCGTCGCCTCGTAGGTCAGGCCGGTATCGAGAATCGGCTTGACCAACGAGCTGTCGCCGCCGCCAGCAGGCACGCCCCAGGTTACGACACCGCCCGTGCCCAGAATCGCCACGAACACCTCAGTATTGGCATAAAGCGCGCGCACGTCGACCAGGAGCGGGGCGACCGTGGCAGTATTGCCGCCCAACTGCTGGTCGCCCCAGGCGACGACCGTGCCGTTCTTGCGAAGCGCCGCGAAGGCGCCGCCCGTGCCGGTCACCTGCACGATGTCGTTGAGCACGGCGATGTCGAGGGGCACCGTGCCCCCCTGATTCGCGTTGCCCCACGCCACCACACTGCCGTTGCTGCGCCGTGCACAGAACGCCCCCCACGTCGCCGTGACCTCCTCGATGTCGGTCAGTGCCTCGATTTCGGCCGGTACGGTCGCCCCATGGGTGGCGTTGCCCCATGCCAGCACCTGCTTGCCTTCAGTGCACACGGCAAAGGCCCGCGCACTTGCGCTCGCCAGTTCGAGGATGTCGGCACGTGCGGCAATGATGGCGGGCACTTCGCCCCCATCGGCCGCCGCCCCCCAGGCGACAACGGTCTTGTTCTTGCGCCGTGCTGTGAACGCCGTGAAGTTACCGCGCACCTCGGCGATATCGGTGAGCGCTGCGATCTCGGGCGGAACGATAGCCGCCGAAACGCCCGTCGTGGGCGCCCCCCACGCCACCACCGCACCGTTGTCCCGCAGCGCCGCAAACGCTGTCCCCGTCGCCCACACCGATCTGATGTCGGTCAGGCCGGCGATATCGGTGGGCACAGTCCCGCCAGAAGCCGCCGTGCCCCACGCCAGCACCTGCCCGTTGGCGCGCACCAGCGCGAACGCCATGCTGTTGCCGATGATGCGCACCGCGTCGATGACCGAGAACCCGTCGGGCAGCGCCCCGCCTTGCGCGGTGTTGCCCCACACCGCAATCCGGCCGTTAGTGCGCCGCACGGCGAACGCGCTTTGCGTCGCGCTCACCTCGACAACGTCGTCATACGTGATGATTGTCGGCGGTACGCTGCCGCCGTAGGCCGCCACGCCCCAGCCGATGACGTTGCCTCGGTTCAGGTGGGCAACCAGCGCAGACGCGCCACGCGTTGCCGCGTCGGTGCCCGATCCCGAAATGTTCGCCGGATTGAGCGTGACGCTGTCGTCTTGCGAACGCACCTTGAGCGGCATCCACGGGCGCGTGTCCTTGAAGCTGTGGGCGAGCTTCCAGTCGGTCTCGTCTTCGTAGCGCCACTGCGCGTTCAGGTTCTGTAACGTGGTCTTCTGGAACGCGCTCAGATATTGCGACATGCTCGACGCTCGGTAGATGCTGCTGTTGTTGCGCGCACCGAACACGAGCAGCTCGCCGCTGCCGGGCACGGAGATCACGTCGAACACCGCAGGCGGCGCAATTTCGTCGGGGGCCCCATTTGTGCGCTTGATCGTGTATTCGAGCGACACCGAATGATTAACGTTGGCCTGTACCGTGGTGAGCGGCACCACGATCTCAAGCGGACCGCCGGCCTCCTCCGGTTTGACGGTAACGGTCCTCGAGAACGTACCGTCACCGGGCTGGCCACGCCAATAGAAGATCACCTGATCGTTGGCACGGAACTTGGCCGATGCGCCCAGTTCCACGTGTGCGCCGTTCGGGCAGTCGTCGGGGTTAAGCTTGTCGCCCTTGGCCTCGTCGATGGTCGCCTGCGGGGGCTCGACCTGACGCACCGTCAGCTCGAGCGCCGAGCTCAGCACGATAGGCGTCCCCCCCCGGGTGACTTCATAGTGCACGTCAACGCCCTTTTCAGACGACACGACGACGATGGCAAGCGGCACATGAAAGCTGACCGGGTTGCCGACATCAATCGATTTGACGAGATAGGGATCACTCGTGAAGTCGCCAAGACCGTTCTCGCTCGTCCAGTACACGACAATGCTGTCGCCCTGACGCATACCGGCATATGACGGCACGATCACTTCGAGTCCAGTGGACGGATCGATGTCGCGCGGGTCGACCTGCCCGTTGCTCGACGCCGGCACCGACGGCGGGTCGGCCTTCGCCGACTCGCGCTTGACTTCCAGCGTGAGCCGTTTTGACGGTTGCCACGTGGCGTCGGGCAACTCCTTCTCGTAGTACAGCTCCACCGTTCGGTCGATGAACGGCGTGATCTTGTTGGCGGGAATGCGAATCGGGTACGGTTCCGTCAGATACTTCTGGGTAATGTCGATGCCCCACTCGGCGCCGGTCGGCGGCCCGCCGCCCCACACCACGAGGACATAGTCACCGTCCTCGATGCCGGTGTACGGGCCAATGAGCGCCTGTGCGCCGTTGGGCACGAGATCCGGATTGAGCACGCCGCCCGTCGCCTCGGCCACCACCGGCGTCTCGAGCAAATCGTCGTCTTCCACGTCGCCGATACGCAGCGTGAAGACGTTCGACGGCTGCGTCTGTCCGTCACGCAACACGTCGTAGCTGATCGGGACCTTCTTGTCGAGGTACGGTTCGAGATTCTCCGGCGGGATCGGGAACGTGATCTCGCGCACCGCGCGTACGGTGATCTTGTCGGTGTAGTAACCGGGATCGCCCGATACCCCCCAGAACAGGTGAATCTCATCGCCGATCGCCATGCCGTCGTAGACGGGAATGCGCACACGCGCGCCGAACTCGATGTATTCCGGATCGAGATGGTCACCGTCGGCCTCGTCGACCGAAGGGGCCTTGAGCTTCACCTCTTCGCGCACGCCGATGAAGAGCGGCAGCGGATCGGAATTGATGATTGTGCCGCCGTTGCCGGGTTCGACGACGTAGTCCACATCGACGTCGTTGCCCAGCGCCGCCTGCACTTTCGCTTTTGAGATGATTAGGCTGATCGGTTTCCCCACCCAGTTGCTCGAGACGTCAAAATCCGCAGTCGCTTCATTCGGTCCACCTTGGTCGAACCGGAGTGTGATGTAGTCTCCATCGTCCATGCCGGCGTAGGGGGCAACGACGAACGTCGCGCCGCGCACCGGCAGATCGTCGGGATTAAGCGCGCCATTCACAGCCTCGTTGCTAATTGGCGGATCCGCGTTCACCAGCGCGGCGTTGCGACCTGACGTGGTGCCCGCCGCACGTGTTTTCGCGGTGGCCGGCTGTTCAAGGGTTGTATCTTGCTGAGCCATTAGAGTCTCCACATCAATAGGACATCAGTAAAAGTCGCACGCCGTGTGCCCGGCTCGTCGCCGGCTCGCACGCCACGGTGGGAAGTCAATCGCTCGAACTGTTACGACACCCGCTCGGTGTATGTCAGGCCAGTGTCAAGAACGGGCGCCGCCGCCGTACTCGTGCCGCCGCCAGCTGCCTCCCCCCAAGAAACAATGCCGCCGTTCGCAAGTACCGCGGCGAACGCGCCCGCATTACCGTAAATGGCACGCACGTCGAGCAACGTGTCGTGTACCGCCGTCACGTCGCCGCCTCGCGCCGCGTTGCCCCACGCCACCACGCTGCCATCGCTGCGCAACGCCGCGAACGCCGACGACGTTGCCGAAACCTGCACAATGTCGCGCAGTGCGGCAATCGTCATCGGAACCACGCCCCCGTTCGCTGCGCCTCCCCACGCCACGACACTGCCGTTGCGGCGGCGCGCGCAGAATGCGTCAGCCGTGGCAACGACTTCTTCAATATCGGTCTGTTCGGAAATTTCTGGCGGCACCGTTGCGCCGATCGCGGCGTCTCCCCACGCAAGCACCTGTGCCCCCGACGTCAGCACACACACAGCGCCGGCCGTGGCCGCAGCCAACTCTACAATGTCGCGTCGAGCCGCAATACGGTCGGGCACCACGCCGCCCGATTCTGCCGCCCCCCATGCCACCACGCTGCCATTGCCACGACGTGCGGCAAACGCCGTCAGCGTGCAAATGACATCTTCGATGTCAGTGAGCTCACCGATGTCGGCCGGCACCTGCGCCCCCGTGCCGGCGCTTCCCCAGGCCACGACCTGTCCGGTTGAGCGCAGGCCCGCAAACGATGCACTGCTCGCGTACAAATTGACTAGGTCGCGCAACGCCGCGATGTTCGCGGGCACCGTCGCGCCAGCATCCTCCGCGCCCCACGCCGACACGGCGCCACTCGCGCGCAGCAGCGCAAAGGCCGTGCCGTTGCCAACAATGCACCGAGCGTCGGTGACAGTCGCGGCGGTGGCATAAGTGCCACCCTGCGCCTCGTTGCCCCATACCGCCACGCGTCCGTCGTGACGGCGCACGGCAAAAGCGCTTTGCGTTGCGCTCAGCTCTGCGACATCGTCATAGGTGATAAGCGTGGGCGGTATGTTGGCGCCGTATGCGGCGTCGCCCCAGCCGATCGGGTTGCCTCGATCGAGTCGTGCGACGAACGCGGCGTTGGCCGGGGTGCCCGGCGCGGCCGTGTCGGTGCCGGTGAAGGCCACGTTGGCCGGCCGTACGACTACCCAGTCGCCCAGCGCGCGCACTCTGAGTGCGGCCCAGGGACGCGTGTCGCGAAACGACTCGGCCGTAGTCCACAGGGCGGCATCGTCGTAGCGCCATTGCGCCGCAACCCGCCGACGTGTCGTCGTATCGAACGCGCTCAGCCGGCGCGGTAGACGTGACGCGCGTGTGATCGTGCCGATGTAACGCGCCCCCATGACGGTGAGCGCACCGTTGCCGGGCGCGCGCGCCAATGTCAGATAGGTCACCGGGGATGTCGTCGTCGCCGTCGCGCCCGTCCTGCGCAGCTTCCAGCTCACGGCAACGGCCGCGGCACTCGCCGACGCTCCAGCGGCAACGACACTCGCCGGCACGCGGATGAGAAGATCCCGCCCGACGTCGACCAAGCTCACGACACGCCTCACGTTAGTATTCGTTGCGGCCGATGCACTGCGCCACGTCACGGTCACTTCATCACGTTCGCGCAAGGCGGCCGACGCCGGAATACGCACCACCGCACCGCTCGCGCAATCGTCGGGGTCGAGCTTGCCATCCCGCACGCCGTCGACGCTTGCCTGCGGCAAGGGTGGTGCAGACGACTGCGCGCGCCCGATACGCACACGGCGAACGGCCGACCGTTTGACGTTGCCATCGTCAAGCGCTACTTCGTAGTAGATCGGCACGGTCATGTCGCGCCATGCCGTGAGCAGCGCATGCGATACATGTAACGGATAAGGCTGCGTGACGTAACGATCCGTGACATCGCATATCCATGCGTACGAGCCGGGCGCGTCCACTTCACCCCAGTAGACATGCACCCGATCGCCGGAGCGAATGCTCGCGTAAGGCCCGAATTCCAGCACCGCGCCGCGCGTGGACTGATCGGGATCGAGCGCGCCGTCGACAGCTTGCTTGATCAACGGCGCCACAAGCGTGCCCGGGTCGACGTCGTCATCGCCGGTCCCTTCGTCGCCAGTGCCCACGCGCACAACAACCACCTGCGATTGCTCGGTTACGCCGTTGCGCAGCACGACATAGCGTACCGCTACGCTCTGGCCCACGCAGGCGCGCACCGATTCGCCCGGCACGAGCAGCACGGTCTCGCGTACCGCCGGAATGTCGATACGGTCACGAAAGTGCCCCTCGTTCGGCGTTTCATCCCATTCGAGCCAGACCGCGTCGCCCGCCGTCATGCCGCGATACAAGGGAATGGCAATACGCACGTCGATCACGTCGTCGCCGAGATCGTCCGAATCGATGCTATCAGCGCCGCTCGTCACATTGAGATAACCCGCCACCGCATCGATGACGCGCGGGGCCGCGAGCAGCACGTCGGCGCCAATCCAGAGATCAAGCGCATCGGAGAGCACCGTGCCTCCGCCGGCCGCGGGCTCGATGCCGTAGCGCACCGACGCCCACTTGCCCGTCGCGGCCTGCAACGCCGCACGCTGGATTCGCAACGTGATCGGCCGCCCGACCCATGCCTGCCCGATGTCGACGTGCACCTCACCTTGCGAATTTCCGCCGTAGTCGAAGTAAAGCGTGACGCGGTCGCCATCGGCCATGCCCGCATATGGCGGGATGGTGAACGTCGCCCCGTGGGCATCGAGCGACGACGGGTCGAGCCCGCGCCCGACGACCTGTTTGCACACCACCCGCGCCGGGGCGGCCGCCAGCGGCGGCATGCCCGGGCTACGTGCGGTGGCGGACGTGGCGTCAAGCGTCTGCATTGCCAGATTTTTCGCCACGATAGTCTCCGCTCAGCCTGCCATCGCCAGAATGGCCCGTCCTTTTTCGCTCGAATACGACAGGCCACCTGCGGTCGCCTGATAGAACAGGTTGGCGTCGAGAATCGTTCTGACGGAACTGCTGTCGCCTCCGCTGGCAGCGATACCCCACGTCACCGCACCGCCTGCGGCCTTGAGTGCGACAAATGCCTGACTGTTCGAGTACACCGCGTGGATGTTGACGAGTTGCCCGACCACCGACGACGAATCGCCGCCGGCAGCCGCTAACCCCCATGTCACAACCGTGCCGTTGCGGCGCAACGCCGCAAACGCCGCCCCCGTGCCCACAACCTGCACAATGTCGGTGAGCACCGCGATATTGCCAGGCACTGTTCCACCTCGCGTGGTATCGCCCCACGCCACTACCGACCCGTTGCCGCGCCGCGCGCAGAATGCGCCCCACGTCGCGGTCACTTCCTCGATGTCAGTCAATGCGGCGATGTCGGCGGGTACCGTGCCACCATGGTTCGCGTTTCCCCATGCAAGCACCTGCCCGCCTTGCGTACGCACCGCAAATGCGCGGGCCGACGAGCTTGCCAGTTCAATGATGTCGGTACGCGCGGCGATGACGCCGGGTACCGTGCCACCATCGGCCGCAGTGCCCCACGCCACCACGGTACTGTTGGCACGCAACGCGACGAACGCCGTGTAATTGCCTCGTACGTCAGAGATGTCGGTCAGCGCCTTGATGGCATCTGGCACGTTGCCGCCGCTGGCCGCCGTTCCCCACGCCACCACCTGACGATTGCGCCGCAACGCACAGAACGCCGTGCCCGACGTCGCGACGAACGCCACGTCAGCCAGCCCTTGCGCCTCGGTCGACAAGGTGCCGCCGGCCGCCGCCGTTCCCCAAGCCGTAAGATAGCCGTTGCCGCGCACTGCAACGAATGCCGAACCGTTGCCTTGGATACGCACGGCGTCGACGATGCTCCCCCCGCCATCGGGAATCGCCCCACCCTGCGCGGTATTGCCCCAGACTGCCACACGCCCGTTGGTGCGCCGCACCGCAAAGGCACTTTGTGTCGATGAGACTTCCTCAACATCTGTGTACGTGATGATCGTGGGCGGCACGTCTCCCCCATAAGCTGGAACGCCCCAACCGATCACATTCTTCCGTGCGAGCAGCGCAACGACTGCCGCCACGCCCGTTGTGCCTACGCTGTCGGCCCCCGACCCGACGATATTCGCGGCGTTAATGGTGATCTGATGTGTCTGTGAGCGCACACGCAGCGCCACCCACGGTCGGGTGTCCTTGAAGCTCACGCCCGTCGTCCACGTGGGCTCGTCCTCATAGCGCCACTCGGCCAGCAGGTCGGCACGCGTGGTGCGGTTGAGCGCCCTCAGGTACTGTGCGGCGCCCGACGCCCGGTAGATGCTGCCGTTGTAACGTGCACCCATGACGAGCAGATCGCCGCTGCCGAGCTCGCGTCGCACATCGTAGATGTTGTGGCCGGAGTACTCGGGCGGCCCGCCGGCGGCGCGCGTGACCGAGTAGGTCAGCGTGACAGTGCCACCGTTGTTCGCCTCGACCACCGACTTGGGCACGGTGATGTTGACGATGCCACCTTCTTCGGCCGCTGACACGGTGTGCGGGTATGTCCCCGAACCGCCACCGGGCGCGCCAGCCCACGTGAGCAGAATCTGATCGTTGCGCTTGAACAACGCACTCGCCGCGAGCATGACCGTCGCGCCCCCGGCGGGCACGTCGTCCGGGTCCAGCGTCTGGCCGTTGGCCTGCGTGATGACAGGCAACGGCAGGTCAGACTGCCTGATCGCGAATTCAAGCGCATCGCCCGTGCCAATCAACGTGCCGCCACGCAGCAACTCGTACCAGGCATCAACGCCGCCATTCACGCCAGCATGAACATTCGCCGCCGGCACGGTGAACGACACTGGGTTCTGCGAACTGCCGACGAGTTCATCACTTGTGTAGCTACCCGCCGGAATTGTGCAATCCCAGTGCAGTCGAATCGTGTCGCCCTGTTGCATACCGGTCTGCCGGTCGACGAGCACCTCTGCGCCTTGCGCCACATCACGCGGATCGAGCACGCCGTTGTTGACGGCCGGCACGCGCGGCGCGGCGAGCTGCAGCGACTCGCGCTGCACCCGGACCGAGTAGACCTCCGATTCGCGAACCGGCGGCTGACCGGTGTCAACCGTGTAGACGAGCTCGACGTTCCGACCTTCGAACGGCGTGATGTTGGCAAGCGGAATGTCTCGCAGGATCGGACGGCCCACCATATTGCCCGTCACATCGATGAACCATTCCAGACCACCGCTACCAGGGCCGCCCCCCCAGGTCAGGTGGATGTAGTCGCCACTGGCCATGCCGTCGTAGACTGGAATTCTTGCCGTCGCCTTGGTCGTGAGCTTCGACGGATCGAGAATGCCGTTCACGGCTTCGACCACGCTCGCCGCCTCGAGCATCGGCAATTCTGCCGCGCCGATGCGCAAAGAAAAGATTTCCGACGGATACTGCTGCACACCACGCTCGATCCGGTACCAGATCGGCACTGTGCGCCCGATCCATGGGGCGACGTCAGCCGGCGTGAGCAGAAAGGTGTAATTGCGTACCGTGGTGATCGTGATGCTGTCAGTGTAGAAACCGACATCGCCAGGGTTGCCCCAGTGCATGACGATCCGGTCCCCGCTTTGCATCTGTGAGTAACTGAATACGCGTGTCGTCGCCCCCAGCCTGGCGAGTTCGGGGTCGAGATAGTCTCCCTGAGCCTCGTCCACGCCGGGGGCGGGCCACTTCGCAACCGTGCGGACGTTGAGTGTAAGGTTTTCAGAGTTCTGGGTCGTGTTGTCGTACCGCTCCACGGTGTAGTTGACAATCACCTGTGAGCCCAGGTGGAACTGCACCTTCGCCTTCGGCACGCGCATCACAATGTCCTTACCGACCATGTTCTGCGTAACGTCGAATGACTGAATGTGTTCGCCCGCACCGCTGCCGGGCGCGAACCTGACTGTCACATAATCACCGTCGTGCATGCCGTCGTAAGGTTTCACCCGCACCGTGGCGCCGGCGGCCGGCAACGGCTCGGGGTCGAGCACCCCGCCCGACGCCTCGTCAACGCTTGGCTCGGGCAGCATCACCGGCTTTCCGACCACCGTCAGCGGCAGCCGCGCCGACTCCCGCGCCAGCAATACCGCCTGCGCCCCGCTGGCGTTGCTGACCAGGTAATACACCTCCACCTGGCCACCCGCCAGCACCGCGATCTGCGTCGGCCCAGGTACTCGGAACTCCACCGGACGGCCCACCGCCCCACCGCTCACCGGGAAGGTGTCCCGGTAATCGGTCGGGGTGCCATCCGCCTTGGTGCCTGCCCACACCAGCGTTACCACATCGCCAGCCGCCATCCCCAGGTAGGGCTCGATGTCCACCGTCGCCTCCACCACGTCCGCGTCAAGCTGGCCGTCCTGTGCCTCCCTGACCGCCGGCGCCGGCAACGGCACCACCTCGCCCACCACCGTCACGGTGGTGCGCTTGGAGCGCAACTCCCCTCCGCCGCTGCCCTTGCGCAGCACGTACGACACGCGAGCGCTCCCTTGCGCGATCGCGGCTACCTTCGCGTATGGAATCAGGAACTCCTCGATCTTCTGCGCTGTGACCTCTCGGCTTGCCGTGTGCTCCACGCTTGCGCCATTGGCCGTGCGCCCCGCCCATGTCAGCATGATCGTGTCGCCCACGACGAAGTCGCTGCCCAGTGCCGCCACCTGCACCGTCGCATCCTGCCCCGCCAGTCCCGCCAAGTCCAGTTCGCCATTCTCGTCGGCCTCCTTGACCACCGGCGCCAACAGCGGCGCATTGCCCGCCACGACCTCCACCACGGTCTCCAGCGACCAATGGCTTTTATCCGTGGTGTTGGCCGCCGCGTCAATCAACCAGTACTCCAGCACGATCGGCCCATCCCCCGCGGCCAGGATCTCGCCCTCGGACACATGGATCACCACCGCCTGCCCCACCTCGCTCAACCGCACCAGGTGCACTTGGCGCTGGCCGCCCCAGCTGAAGTCAATGCGGTCGTACTCGGCCATGTTCTCGTAGGGGTCGATCGTCACGTCCACCCCGAGCTTGGCGCGATCAGCATCCACGCCGTCCTGCGCCACATCGTCCGGCACGCCCGGCGCGGCCAGATTCTCATGGCGCGGCGTGCTCGGTATCGGGTCATACCCGCCCGGTCGTTCCAGCTTGACCCAGATGTCCCGCGGGTCGCTGTCCGTATCCAGGTCGCTGACACGCCGGATCCGATAGAACGGTTCGAACCGTCCATCTCTGAAACGCTCCTCCCGTAAATTCAGCCCCAGCCGCTGGTTCAGGTTGTCATTGGTCACCTCCACACTGTCAAACGGCACGCCCGTGTCGTCCCAGTGCACCTCGACCAGGTCGCCGATCGCCATGGCGTCGTACGCTTCCACGAACACCTTGAGCCCGTCATTGATGGCGCTTATGCCCACTGCATACAACAGCGAGGCCGGGTCGTCGTACGGCACCGGCACCGCATCCGGGATATACAGCGGAATCAACGCGTGCACCTGCTCCGCAGCATGCTCCAGGCCCACCGTGCCAGATTCCATGTACAGGGTCTTCATCGGTTATGTCCATTAAAAACGGCGCGCCTCGATCGGAATGTCAGCACGAGTCGCGCTGGATGCCACGCTTACGCACCGGTTGACTTTTCACCTCAATAAGGCCGATGCAGCTACGCCAATCCGGACAATCATCGAATTCGCGCACACGCCGCAGCCGGGGGGCTCACTGAGACGCCCCCGCCAGCTATCCTGACTCATCGGGCACTATGGTTGACCCAGTTCGACCTTCACCACCGCAGGCTCGATCGACGTGAAGGTGTCACCGTCCTGCTCAACCGTATAGGTCACGCGGCCCGAACCCTGTTTGCTAGGGACGCCTGAGATCGGCTCAATCTTGTCCGCATAGGGCACCACGAAATCCACTCCGTTCGCCAATTCCGGTGCCCCTACTGTTACCGGAAAGCTATAGTCGGTGCCCGTAATCTCCGAGCCCGGCGCAGCGTTGGTGGTGGAAAATGCTTGCCAAAATAACGTTACCTCATCGCCTTCCTTCATGAGCTCGTACACATTCACCTTCACCTTGCCGCCATTGATCACTTGCGCGGGCAACCACCAGCCTCTGTCCGAAGCCTCGGGGAATACCGCCTTCTGCAAGCCCAAGTCGCCGCCTGGCCCGGTCAGCTTCACTTTCACCGAGCGCGCTGGCGCCAACACTGGGTTCGGCGTTGGCGCGGTGGATGGACGGCTGAGCGTGTAGTACACCGGAAAGGCTGGATTATTGGCCGTCGCATTTACGATTGCTTTGTCCACCGTGAAGTCCGGAAACGCCTGATTGTCGATGTCGTCCTGATCTACGGTATGTTCGCCGATCGTGACCACAGGAAGCGGTGCCTGCCCCCAATAGAGGGTGATGATGGTGCCGAGCACTGGCAGGTCGGGCAGCCCGCCTGGATCACCTATCCGCTCGTAATAGGGCACCGTCACCGTTGCATCCTGCCCTCGATCGGGCTGCAGCAATTCGTTGTTTGGCGACGTGCCGCTGCCACCTATGACCGTCACTGGGTCAAGCGCGCCATTCTCCGGGTCTGTCGGATCTGGATCCACCGGTGCCACCGTATCCACGTCCACGTTCACTGTCGTCGAAGCTGGCCCATAACGCTTGTTGCCCCGCTGGACCTCATAGCTGACGTTGATGGCGGTTCCAGAGCCTGTCGCGAGTATGGTCTGGCGTGGCACATCCACCGCCACCGGGAAAACGCCGGGCACTACTGGTACCGGCGTCAGCGGGGTAGCGCCCCACACTGCCAGCACCAGATCACCCGGTTCGACATTGTCATATGCGTCGACTTCAATCGCCACGCCCGCATCGGCATCCACCAAGTCGATCAGACCGTCCGCAGCCAATGGCACCCGCGGCGTCTTCAGATTCGCCGGCACTGGCTTGAGCAGCACGTTTACATTCGATGGAATCGAACGTTCGCCATCAAAGCCTGCCCGACTCGTCAAATGGTAGATTGCCGTTCTGGTGCCTTCCCCGGTTGCCCGGATCAGTTCGCCCGGGATCGGTACTGGCACCTCCCTGTTAGTCACGTGTTCGGGCGTCACTTCTATCTCTTGCAATAGCTGCGTCATCCATTGGGGATGAACCGTTTGCCCTACCTCCATGTCTCCCCAATCGGGTACCGTCGCAATCACTTCGTCGCCGTTCGCATCCAAGTATTCCAGAGTGATACCGTCGCGCACCACGTCCGGCGGAAACACCATTGCATCGGGAATATTGCCCTGATGCGGCGGCCGGCGGTCGATCTTGACTCTCGTCTCGTCTGACGGCGAGGGCTGGCCGGAGTCAGCTTCGACTATGTACTTTAGTACGAAGGTCCCGTCGGTCGACAGCTTGTCGACAGGGATTGTGTGCTCGATAGGGAAGACCTGATTGTCTGGGTCCGTAACCGTGTATGTGTAGACGATCTCTTCCCGCCATGACACCGTCAGCACATCGTCGAGCAGCACCCTGTCCCATCGCGGCACCTGCACGCGCATCCCGGCAATCAACACGTCCTTGGGCAACAAGTTGTCGTCGCCCAAGGCGTCCGGCACGGTCGGCGCTCCCAACGCTAGCGGTGCCCGGGCCTTCATTCGCTGGTAGCGTACTAAGCGTATGCTGCGTTGCAACGCGCGGGCTTGTTCCGCAGTAATGCGCGACGTCGTCATGACCTTCTCCCAAAGAGATATCCGAAGGGCTGTCTGAAGGGAGCTGACGACGCGGTATCGCGGTCTCCCACGCCCCCAATTGAGACAGCTCGTTAATGCGAGCCACATCTTCTGGTTTCCTTTGCCGGAATGATTCCCGGGTCAGTGACCAGCGAGTCCACTTATCTCCTTTCCAAAATTCCCGGCGCCACCTCTCACTGGCTTTATCATTACGTACTCCCAAACAATTTCATGACCCATCATCCGATAAAAAAAGTTATGCGATCAACCGGCGCGCAAACTTCCCGGCATCGCCAACTGCATCGGGATACTCGGAAAATCATGCCAGCCTATCAGGAGTGCGACGACTGAATCAAAAAATGTGCAACAGCGACTAGGCTACTTGCGGGAAGTGCAGAAGTACGACGGGATCGACATTTTTCATTGTGCATTCCCGATGGATGTCTATCGTAGGGATCCGCTCGACGCTCCCTTCTACCCTCGCTGCCCCAGATATCCACGAACTACCACGGCGCGCCAAAAATACTCTCCATACATCAGCGCGCTCAACCGTCCCGCATTGTCATTCGTCTTAAAAGCGAAACAGCAGAAGGGATCGTAGACAATTCTTTCTCGATCTTCAAGACAAATTGCGCTTCATAAAAAGTGCACGATCCGACGCATTGTTTTTGAAAGCGAAACCATATTCCAACCCCGCCCAAAGTCCACTCCGCCCATCACTGCCTGAATCAGACACTCATTTTCTTACATTAATTACAATTTAATTGCCTACCTAATAATTCGACATGCACCACAACCACTTAATAATTTCCATATCATCAACTATGCTTGGAATTGCATTTCAGGACGCCTCAGGTATCTCCTATGCATCAGTTGAGCCGCAGGAGACGATCGATCCCCCCAACAATTTCTGACTTGTCAAATAGCGTGATGCGGTATCGATACTCGAAAATCATGGCCGTGCCGTTCCCCTACGGCCCAGCATTCGCACCAGCCACAGAAATTTCTATGTTCCGTCCCTATGAGCCCTCATCTTAGATCGATACACACCGCCCCAGGTCGCAGCATGACACCGTCTCCCCTGGCGGTAGCCATCGGGCTAGCTATCGCCAGCCTCTCCTCCCCCGTCGCGGCGCTCACGACCGTGGACGGCACTACGCTGACGATCGATGCATCGACGCCCATTGACAGCTATCGGGTCGTCAATGGCGGCACGTTGAATGCCACCAACGCGCGGACAACCGGCATCACGGCCATTTCCTCCACCGTCAACCTGACAGGATCGTCGGTCAGCAACAGTGCCGGACGTGGGCTGATGCTGAGCGCGAATCTCGACCCCAACCAGCCAGCGTCAGCCACGCTCATTGGCAGTGCCATTAGCGGCACCACGGCCGGCGCGTCGGCCGGCGCGTTTACTACGCTGGTGGTATCGAATAGCCAGCTCGCCGGCACCGCCAGCAACAGCCAAGGCCTGACACTGTTTGCCGGTTCCGCCACCGTCCAGGACAACAGCCATGTCGTCGGGGGCGCGAACGGCGTCCGTTTCTCGACGGACGCAGCGCCCGCCGGTGGACCGGTTTATACCAATGGCACGCTGGTGGTCGATCATGCCATCGTCGAAGGGCAGACCGGCAGTGCAATCCTCGTGAATGGCACCGCGCTCGAGGGGGCAAACGCCAGCATCACCATTCAGAATCAATCCACGTTGCTGAGCGGCAACGGCACCTTGCTGGAAGTCGCGAACAACAGCACCGCCGCGTTCACCGTGGATAACAGCAGCCTTACGGGTGACGTCCAGGTGGGCCAAGGCAGCAGCGCGCACGTCAACCTGCAAAACCACGCGACGCTGACCGGTCAGCTGAACAACGTGGGGCAACTCGCGGTGAACTCCGGGGCCGTGTGGAACATGGTCGGTCCTGCGTCGGTCGCCAACATCGCACTGGCCGACGGCACCATCAACCTGAGCCCGGACGGTGCGGCATTTCATCGTCTGGATATCGGGAATCTCTCGGGCAACGGCACTTTCGGCATGCGTGTCGATCTGGCCCAGTTGCAAGGCGACTTCCTCAACGTATCGGGCAACGCGTCGGGCCAACACGGGCTCGCGATCCGCAACACCGGCGTCGAGCCAGTCAAGGGAGCCGATCCGCTGCATGTCGTGCAGATCGCTGGCGGCGATGCGAAGTTCGAGGCGATCGGCAATAACGGCATGGTCGACGCCGGCACTTTCAAGTACGTGCTTGAACAGCAAGGCAACGGCTGGTATCTGGTGCAGGCGCACGACGACGAAGGCAACCCGATCGTGACACCGTCCACGCAAGCCGTGCTCGGCCTGTTCAATACGGCACCGACGATTTGGTACGGCGAAGACGCGTCACTACGTAGCCGGATGGGCGAACTGCGCTTCAATCAGTCTGCCAGCGGAGCATGGGTGCGATCATATGGAACGCGAGTGAACGTCGACGGCCGCGCCGGTCAACCGTATCGGCACACCCAGTACGGTTTCACTGCCGGAGCGGACAAATCCATTCCCGTCGCGACCGGCAAACTGTTCGTCGGTGCCCTTGGCGGTTACAGCCGCAACGATCTTGATTTCGGCTCGGCGACGACCGGTTCGATCGACAGCTTCTACGCCGGCGGCTATGCGACCTGGCTCGGCAACAACGGCTACTATGTCGACGGCGTGATCAAGGGCAACATGTTCCGCAACGACGCCAAGGTACGGATGAGCGATGGCAGCGCAGCCAACGGATCGTACACCAATTTCGGTTTGGGGGCGTCGGTCGAATTCGGCCGCCAGATCGGCTTGGCGAACGGCTGGTTTATCGAGCCGTCCGCCCGGGTATCGGCATTCGTGTCGAGCGGCGCCACCACGAGACTCGACAACGGGCTGGAAGCGGCGGGGAGCCCCAACAAATCGTTCCAGACGCGCATCGGGGCAGCGCTGGGCCGCAACCTCGAGTTGGCCAATGGCAGCACCCTGCAGCCGTATGTGAAAGTCGGCCTGGTGCAAGAGTTCGCGCGCGGCAACGACGTCAACGTCAACGGCAACCGTTTTGACAGCGATCTGGCCGGCACTCGGGTGGAACTCGGCGCGGGCGTCGCCGCGCGAGTGACCAAGACTTTGCAGCTTCACGGCGACGTCTTGTATGCGAAGGGCGCCAAGCTCACGCAACCTTGGGGTGTTAATCTCGGCTTGCGATATCTGTTTTGATCGCGGAACTCGGGCTCGTCAAGCTTGCTCAACCTAGCGAGCCCTCTGCCACAAATCGGCTATCGATTCCGTGCGACTTTCGCAACGAGACCAATCTGGTGTCGACGACGTAAAATGCGAAAATACGCCCACTGTGATCGCATGTGCCCCGCCCGTCAGAAGCAGCGTCCCGTTTCGCACGAGCGGGATCGCCGAGAGCTTCGTGAAGACGATGAAGCGTGATTCATGCCGAAGCCTGACGCAGCGACGGCTACCAGGAACCCGGCCATTGCGTTCGAGCATTACAACGAGAAGCATCTCCATAGCGCACTGAAATACCGCTCGCCTCGCGAGTATCGACGTCCGTTCCCATACTGCTCGCAATCTCTTGTGGACATGCATAATTGGTATTGGCAATAGCGCGATCAACTAAGTCTGGGTTATGTCCAATCCTTTGTCCCATTCTCTAGGACAATTCTGGCGTTATCAGCGCGCGCTGATGTACGGCGGGGGCGCGCTGGTCACCTTCGCCATCACGGCAGCACTCATTATCCACGTCGTATACACAATTCAGCACTATGTCGCGCGTGAGCGTCAGGATCTTGCGGTCGAACTCAGGCGCATCGCGGACGAAACGGCGCAAACCGAAGCAAGTTTGCGAAATCACGCACTGTACGCCGACATCGCGTGGGATCGTGGGTCTCCAGTTGCCGAAGGACTCGTCCGTCAATTCCGTGCACAAGGCGACTCCTTGGTGCTTCCCGGGCAAACACCGCTCCTGATCGTCGGTGCCAAAGCCGGCACGGCACCCTCCGAGCGCATAACGAAGTTCATCGGACTCGCCACGCAGATGGCCCCGCTGTTGTCTGTAATCACTCAGCGACGTGGTGCCCCGCTAGCAGCGTACGCCGTCGCATCGGATGCGTCGCTTGCAATCATTTCACCTGCGGCATGGCCCAACACTACGCAATTGACCAAGCTCCTGGATGACCGCGCGATGCTGTTCCGGTACTTGACGGCACAACTGCCTCTCCCAAGCTCGCTACATCCGAATGGACCATCGGCGACTCAATGGGGGCGGCCAGTGACATGGCTCGGCCCCGTTCTCGATCCTTTTGTCGGTGAGCCCATGATTCGCGTGGTAACTGCCACCGGTGACGACAAACGCACCCCGCTTTTTTTTGGTTCATCGCGGATTACCGGGGAACGCGGCGCGGATCTTGAGAAAGAAGTATTCCTCGTCGCGGTACCCGTAAGCCCGACGCTTGATGACCTTGATGGTGTTGTTGATGCCTTCGACGATGCTGGTATTAAGCGGATGTCGGCAGCGGGCCACGATTCCGTGCCAGTAACCCTGCAGGCGCTGCGCAAACAGTTGCAGCGCGGCAATTCCGCTTTGCCGGGCTTGCTCGATCCATTGTTCCCAGGCCTTTTCCGCCCAGGCAGGCTTGCGGTAGAACCAGAGCCGCTTGAGTTCGTCACGTAGCACGTAGACGCACAACAATGGCTGATTGGCGGCCAGCAGTTCCTTCAGATGCACGGACTGCTCGGGCTTCAGGTTGTGGCGGTTGCGCAGCAGCAACCAGCGGCTGGACTTCAGGACCTTCCGGGCCGGCCGGTCATGGCGCAACTGATTGGCCTGATCGACCCGTACCCGATCGATCACCTCACGCCCGTACTTGGCCACGACGTGGAACAGGTCGTAGACGACCTCAGCCTGCGGACACTGCGCTTTGATCTCCAACTCGTAGGCCGTGGTCATGTCGATGGCCACTGCTTCGATGCGCTCGGCAACACCCGGTGGAAGCTGTTCGAAGAAGGCTCTGGCCGTCTCGCGCGAGCGTCCCGCTCCAATCCAGAGCACTTGCCGACCAATCGGATCGACCACCACCGTGGCGTAGCGATGACCTTTATGGAGCGCGAACTCGTCCATCGCCAGATAGCGGATCGTCGACCAGTCAGGATCAGCCACACGCGCTCGCAAGCGCATCTTGTCGATCGATTTGACCGTGTGCCAGCCCAAATCGTAGAAGGCGGCGACCGCCTGCACGCTGGCCGCCTGCAGCAGTTTCTCGCAGGCCTTGGCAAATCGCTCCGTCACTCGCTGGTAACGGCCCAGCCACGCCAGTTTCTCCAGTCGCGGACCGCCGCAGCGTTCGCACCAGACTCGGCGGCGGGGGACGTGCAGTACCACCCGGTACTCGAACAGTGGCAGATCGCGCACCCGGCGAACCGTCGTCTCATGAATCTGCTGGCAGCGTGCACCGCACTGTTCGCAGTACATGACCTTGCTGACCGGCTTCAAATACAGCGACAGCGTACGGCCTTCTCCTTCCGGCCATTCCACCCCCTCTAACCGATAGCCGGTCCAGCAACCCAGTGCTTGAAGTGCCTTGCGATCGAGCAATTCTGCCTCCTGACCTCCTTAAAGTCAGGCGTCAGGTTACGCAATCGCCATCAAACCCTCCACGGTTTCCTGCGATGAACCTTTTTTTTGTAGTCGGCGAAGTTCCCGTTCACCTCGTTGCTGCGTCATTACCCCGGGAACGTTTCGGTGGCATGTTTGCAGTTGTGTCGAAAGATGGGACGGTGATCACAACTGCGGCTCCACAACAGACTGATCCTGGGACCGTTGCCCGCACCATGTCGGTATATCGTCATTGGCGACGGGACGATAACGGTGCATTCCGATGGATGCTCGGCCAGTTGATCATCCGAGAGCGCTTTGGCGTGACCGACTGGGATCTGCTTTACATTGTGCAGTGGCGCACGATGCTTGCAGAGCTCGACGCACCGCTCGCGACGACGTCGCTTGTGAGCGTGGGTATCATTGTGATGATCTGGACGTTTCTGTTGCTATTCGACCATCGGATCTTTCGGCCCATGCTCACACGCTCGGTACGCGTCTTTGAAAGCGAACACCTGAGCCGCACGCTAATCGAAACCGCACCGGTCGGTCTCGCGCTCATCGATTTGCACTCCGCCACCCCTCTGATACGAAGTCTGGCAATGACCGACCTGGAGTCGGCGGTCGACGCACCGACTCCTGATCTCGCTAAAATGCTCGTCGCCCGCTACGTGAGAAGGCAAAAAAAGCGGCCCATAGTGGGCAGGCTTGCCCGAAATCGAGTCATCCACGATACGCTTACGCTCGCCCGGCGTGACGGCCGCGATACGATCGCCGCACTACGATTGACGCAGGCGCGGTATCAAGGTAAGGACGTGTTGGTCGTCGCGCTCACCGACGTGACGGCCGAGCGCGAACTGCAGCGCAAGATGCTCGAGGCCCGACGAGCTGCGGAATCTGCCAACGCGGCAAAATCAGCGTTCCTCGCCGCAACGAGCCACGAAATCCGCACCCCGCTCCACGGCATACTCGGCAATCTTGAGCTACTTGGCCGTACCCCCTTGAGTATCGATCAATTGGATCGGCTCAACCTCGTCCGGCAGACCGGGAAACACCTCGTCGCGCTGATCAACGATATTCTTGATTTTACCAGGATCGAGTCGGGCGAAATGTGGTACGAACGTATCCCATTTGACGTCTTCGATGTTGCGGAGCGCAGCTTGATGCTGGCAGCCCCCAGCGCACTGGAAAAGTCGCTCGCCTTGTTGTGCGAACTTCGGATAACCAACGCGCGGATGCTGATCGGCGATCCGAATCGGATCGAACAAATCCTCCGGAATTTGCTTTCGAACGCCATCAAATTCACGCACACCGGGAAGATTACACTGACCCTCGAGGTCGTTCATGCTGAGCCAGAATCGCAAGATCTCGTGCTTTCCGTAACGGATACTGGAATTGGCATCTCACCGGAACAACAAGCGCACGTATTCGAGGCGTTCCGGCAGGCGGACGAGACGATTGCACGTCGATACGGCGGGACCGGATTGGGACTTTCATTATGCAAACGGTTTGCCGAGGGGATGCACGGTACGTTGACGCTCCGCAGCACTCCGGATATCGGCAGCCGCTTCACCGTGCGGATTCCGCTATCCAGCGCGCCTGCCGACGCGATTCTCGATCGGGCCAACTCGTTTCGCGGGTGGTCCGTCATATTCGTCGCAACACCAAGCGAATGGCATCGTCACATCTTGCCCCAGCTTGCCGAGTGGGGGCTTGTCGCAACGACCTTCCACCGGCTCGCTGAGGTTTCGGACGACGCGCTAGCGAACGCAGACGCGGTCATCGTCTACGGCGATCGAGCCGATTGGTCCGCCGACGATGAGACCCGCCTCCTTGAGCAAGCGTCCAACGTAATTGTCGCGTTCCCGGCTGGAGCGGCACGCCCGATCCGCACCGGGCGTCTGGTCTCGCTATCGTGCTACAGCGTAGACGGCCTTTATGAGGCCCTTTGCCTCATCGCTACAGCGCCCTCAGTGCCTGATGGTTGCAACTTCGGCCACGCGCATGAGCCCGCTGACAGACGACCTCCTCTTGATCTTTCGGTGCTCGTGGCAGAGGACAACGCCGCGAATGGCCACTTGATCGATGAACAATTGCGGGCCATCGGTTGCCGCGTCCGCGTCACCGGGAACGGTGCAGAGGCGCTGGCGCTTCTGGCTCACGACAGCTTCGATATCCTGCTAACCGACCTGAGCATGCCGATCATGGACGGCCACCATCTTGCACGGGAAGCTCGTCGTCGCAACGCTTTGATCCCTATCATCGCGATCTCTGCCCACGTTTCTCAAGACGAACATGCTCACGCACGGGATGCGAGCATCGCCCATACCTTGATCAAACCGGTGTCGATCGAAAATCTGTACGAGGCGTTGCAAATCTACGTCCCGTCAGGACGCATGGATGCCACGCCAACTCTGGTCAGCCAAGAGTCGCAACCAACGCGCTCGCCTGAGCTTCACGAGATCTTTGCGGCATCCGTCCGGCGAGATCTGACGGCATTACGTACATCTTGTTCCGCCAACGATCGAACGGCGTTTTGCTCGAGCTTACACTCGCTCAAGGGGTGCCTGGGTGCATATGGCTGGACGCAATTGGCGCTCCGCGGCCAGGACATCGAGCGCAAACTAGACGAATGGCAATACCTGGTTGAGAAAGATGATTTTGAGGCGTGGCTACAAGACGTCGAAGCTCTCATTTCGACGCCTCCCCCGCGGTGACAGCGGCCTTGTCCGTCAAAGACGTCAAAGATGTGCAAGCGTTGCCACAAATAAATAGCTTCGACACCAAATAAATTCGCTCGCTACCGTTTGCCTGTCCGAAGCAAACATGAACGGGACACCCTAAGGTCGGCAATAGCGGAGTAGGATGTTCTTAGTCGCTAAACGGCGGACACGTGTAGGTCTCGTATAAATGAAGCCAGTCAACATCGTAATTGCTGATGATCACCCCGCCGTGATCAGGGGAATGCGAGCCGATCTCGATGCGCTACAGATGATCAATGCCGTCGGAGAGGTTAGCAATTCGACAGAATTGGTCGCCCTTTTGGAGCGCCAACCGTGCGATATCTTGATCACGGACTATGCGATGCCGGGTGGAAAATTCGGCGACGGCTTGTCGCTGCTGGATTTCCTGCGCCGCCGATATCCCGACCTCGTCATTATCGTTTATACCGCGATCGACAATGCTGCCCTCCGCGCGGCCATACTGCAGTGCGGCATTTATGCGATATTCAATAAGGTCGAACCGCCAACGAAAGTAATTCATGCCATTCGCGACGTGTGCACCCACCTAGCGGCACATCACGCGCCCCACGCCAGAGCGACCTCGTTGGGCAAGATCACAGAACGCAGCATTCCGAATGCGCTGCCGAAACTTACGCGCCTGGAAGCAGAAGTCGTGCGATTGTATGTCTCTGGGTTGTCGATCAAAGAGATCGCCGAACAACGGAATCGAACCAAACAGACCATCAGCTTCCAAAAGGAAAGCGCCAAGCGTAAACTGAATATCAAGCGCGACATCGACCTAATACGATACATGAGCGAGACTGGATTCGTGATCCTAAGTGATTCTGCAAGCTCGACCGAGTGTCGATGGCGATCTAAAAGCGCGGAAATCTGACGACGAGACCGAGCGACGACAATTCGCCCTGCGAAAAGCACGGAATTGATGCTGCGCGCGTTTCCGGGAGCCCGGAGGGCGAGCGGATACGCGCGCAGCGCGCGCTCCGAATACTGGGGCGGGATGTGATAGAACGGCGAAACACCGAGGAAACAGCAGGTGCGACGCCGCTCCGACCGGCAAGTTAGCTCGGCGCCGCACCTCCACTGGACCCGTAGACCCGCCCTTCGGCGTGGTCGGGGGACTCGTGTGGCCCAAGTATCGCACCGCCCACGCGTCGCGTCGACTTCGTTCGACTCCCTTTCTTCGGCGTTTCCCGGGAACCGCCGATGTCCGAGGCCACTGGCCGCCTTTACCTTTGTGCGCGTTGTCGCGCTCAGGTTGTTATCTGCAAACCCTGCGATCGCGGGCAGCGCTTTTGCACGCGCGAGTGCGCTCGAGCGACGCGTCGCGAGCAGATGCTCGAGGCCGGTCGACATTACCAGGACAGTCGGCGTGGTCGCTTGGCTCACGCGCTTCGGCAGGCCCGCTACCGGGAGCGTCGACAAAAAGTGACGCATCACGGTTCACTCGCTCCGTCCGCGAATGATGTACTGCAGTCGTCCTCGAATGATGTCGCCGTCGTGGTGGGAAACGTCGTCGAAGTTGCGGCGACATCTTGCGCTTTCCAGTGTGCGCGCTGCGGTCGGTTATTGCCACCGTTCGTGCGGCGCGACTTCATCCGGCGCCGAGGACGTGATGTTCGTTCCCTCGGCTACGGAGATACTTCGTGACGATCTCAACTGATCTGGTGGCGCAGATCCTGCGCCTGTATCACGTGGAAAAGTGGCGCTGCAACACCATTGCGCGGCAGTTGCACGTGCATCACACCACGGTGTCGCGCGTGCTGGCTCAGGTCGGGCTGCCGCTGCATGGAAAACCGCCCCGCAGCACCTTGATCGATCCGTATCTGCCGTTCGTGCGGCAGACGCTGGAGAAATTCCCCTCGCTCACGGCCAGCCGCCTGTACGAGATGGTGCGCGAGCGTGGCTATCGCGGCTCGCCGCATCACTTCCGACATCTCGTATCGTTGCATCGACCGCGACGACCAACGGAGGCTTACCTGCGTCTGCGCACGTTGCCTGGTGAACAGGCACAGGTCGACTGGGGCCACTTCGGCTACATCGAGATCGGCCGTGCGCGCCGACCGTTGATGGCGTTCGTGATGGTGCTGTCGTACTCGCGCGACATCTATCTGAGGTTCTTCCTTGATGCCCGGATGGAAAACTTCTTGCGCGGACACATCGGCGCGTTCAACACGTGGTGCGGCCTTCCGAAGGTCTTGCTGTACGACAATCTGAAGTCGGCCGTGCTCGAACGTCAGGGCGATGCAATCCGATTCCATCCGACGCTGCTTGCGTTCGCCGGCCACTATCGGTTCGAGCCGCGTCCGGTGGCGCCGGCCCGAGGAAACGAGAAGGGGCGCGTGGAACGCGCGATTCGCCATATCCGTGAAGCCTTCTTTGCAGCACGCACGTTCACCGATCTCGCTGACCTGAACGCGCAGGCCGAACGTTGGTGCCGCGGCCAGGCCGCCGATCGGCCGTGCCCCGAGGATCGCGAGATGACGGTACGCGAGGCGCTGGCTCGCGAGCAGCCGTTCCTGCTGCCATTGCCCGACAACCCGTACTCCGTCGAAGAACAACTCGCCGTCACGGTCGGCAAGACGCCGTACGCGCGCTTCGATCTGAACGACTACTCGATTCCTCATCGGTACGTTCGCCGCACGCTGACGATCCGCGCCGATCTCGATCAGGTTCGCGTGTTCGACGGCGCCGAGATGATCGCCAGTCACCGGCGCAGCTACGATCGCGGTGCGCAAATTGAAGACCCGACACACATTAAAACACTGCAGTCGTTCAAGCGTGCCGCCCGTCAGCACCGGGGTGTTGACGGGCTGACCAAGGCCGTACCGATATGCCAAACGCTGCTCGTGCGGGCTGCCGAGCGCGGCGCGAACATCGGCGCAATCACCACCGCGCTGCTGCGCCTGCTCGACCGGTACGGCGCAGCCGAAGTCCGAGACGCCGTCGAAGAAGCCCTGCGCACGGGTTCCCCACACTCGAACACGGTACGCCTCGTGCTCGAACGGCGGCGGATCGCGCGTGGAGCGCCGCCACCCGTCGAAATCAATCTGCCCGAGCACGTGCGGAACAAGGACAGTCCCGTCCAGCCACACCGCCTCGACACTTACGACCAACTGAGCTCTGGAAACCGCGATGACGACACCGATACCGAACCCCGTCCCGAATCCTGCTGACCTGCTGTACGCGCGCGTTAAGGCGCTACGCCTGAATGGCCTCGCCGAGCACTGGAACGAAGCTGTCGGCGCCCCATGGGTCGAATCCCTGGTGCGCTGGGAGGAAGCCGAACGGACCAACCGCTCGCTGCAGCGGCGTATCCGCAGCTCCAAACTCGGCAAGTTCAAGGCGATCGCCGACTTCGATTGGGAGTGGCCCAAACGCATCGATCGGATGGCTGTCGAGGAGCTCATGTCGCTTGGCTTCCTCGAGAACGCCACCAACATCGTGTTCACCGGACCCAATGGCGTGGGCAAATCGACGCTCGCTCTGAACGTGGCGCATCAGGCGCTGATTGCCGGCAGCCGGGTCATGTTCTGCTCGGCCGGCGCGATGCTTGGCGAGCTGGCCGCACTCGACAGCGATTCCGCGCTGCGCCGCCGACTGCACTACTATACGTCGCCGGACGTTCTGTTGATCGACGAGGTCGGCTACCTGTCCTACTCGAATCGCCATGCCGACTTGCTGTTCGAGATCGTGAGCCGTCGCTACGAAAAACGCTCGACCATCGTGACGACCAACAAGCCGTTCAAGGAATGGTCGGATGTGTTCCCGAACGCGGCCTGCGTGGTCTCGCTGATCGACCGTCTCGTGCATCGATCGGAAGTGATCTCGATCGAAGGCGAATCCTACCGCCTCAAGGAAGCTCAGGAGAACAGCGAAGCGCGAGCGCAGCGGCGCGGCACGAAGAAATCCTCCCGTCCGGACAGCGAGCCATGAAACCCTTACTGCCTTCGGGTCGCCGGCGCGGTCTGTCGTTCCTGCTGCCCGACGACTGGACGCCCGAGCAGGCGCTCGCGGCCTATGAGTTGCTCGACGACCTGCTCGCCGTGATCGGCGACTTCTACGGCATCCAGTTGCACGAGCAGCTTCGTCAGCAACGCACGTCGGCGCCGATCCCCGTCACCGACGATCCACTCGATCCGTTCTGATCCTTCCATCACCACGATCAACAAGGGGCCTTGCAGGCCCCTTGTTTGTTGATCGATTCGCTCAACCTTCCGTCGTCATTTACCCGCGCTTTTAGATCGCCATCGACACCGAGCCACCTCCAATCGACCCGTGATAGCCAGCGACTTATATCCGATTTACTTTACCCTCCGAAAAACCGATGAAATCAGAAGTCGAATTTTCTCGATGAGGGGGTTCTACGAAATGAATAGATCAAGATTCACGGACAGCCAGATCATGGGCGCGCCGAAGCGCGTGGAGTCAGGGCTAGCGCTTCCAGACCTGCGCTGGGGACTGGGCATCAGAAGCATCCAAAATGATTAGTTGTCCACTACAGATAGGTCAGCACCTCGCGACGGCCGTCCGCAACGCGACGCCCGCGTGAGGCATGATCGGGAATCGGGCTACCCGGATCTCACTGGCTGGCAATCATGCAGGCGATGATTCGTGAACCTCGTAGATGTACCGTCTCGCGTGGTCCCAACATGCAGCTTCACGGATCTTGCCGCTCTCGTACAGCTCGTTAAAGCCGCCGTAGGCGTCGGCCTGCAGGATGCCCGCGAATCCGGCGAGATGGGTCTGGGGATGGATGCCTTTACGGTCGGGCGAGTAGGCAAACCACACCGCAGCCGGTTCCGTCGAGCCCGAACGGCTGTCGTCGCGCATGTACACCCAGAGCCGTCCGGTTTTCGTCTTCTTGTTGCCCGGCGCGAGCACCGGGATCGGCGTGTCGTCCGTGTGCAGCTTGGACGGTGCCATCGTGTAGCGGCGCAACGCCTCGGTCAGCGCCTCGCACTGGCCGACCCAGCGGCCCATGCTGGCCGGATCGAGCTTCACGCCGTCGCGCGCGGCAATCTGCGACTGCCGGTACAACGGCGTGTGGTCCGCGTACTTCGAGACGAGGATATCGGCCAGCAGGCTCGGATGGGCGATGCTGCGCGTGATCGGCAAGCCCAGCATCGGCGACTGCGAGACATGGTGCCCGCACGGACAGACTGTCTTGCGCCGGATCGTGCGAATCACCTTGAACACCGCCGCGACCCGGGCGAGTTGCTCGGACACGTCTTCTCCGAGTGGCTGCATGGCGCTGCCGCACTTTGGGCAGGTCGCATCAGCGTCCAGCACACGTTCTTCGCGTGACAGATGCGGCGGCAGCGCCTCTTTCGGCGACGCGTCGCTGACCGGCGTGCGCGCGCTCGATTGGCGGGCGCGTCGCACATCAGCGACGCCACGCCCACCCGTCACATCATCGAGCTGCGTCTCGAGTCGCGCAGCCTCTCGATCCAACTGTTCGGACTTGCGTCCGAATTGCATGCGCTTGAGCTTGTCGATTTGCACCTTGAGGTGCTCAATCTCAAGGTCGCGTTCGGCAAGTTGCGCACGGGCCTCGCTCAGCAAGGCCCGCAGCGTTTCAACATCATCAGGAAGTTCCGCGCCGTTCGACATGTGGCGCAGTTTACGAGCCTTCCTCGCGGGTTACAACATCGACAGTTGTGCCGCCATCAGATGGACCTTGCCGCCGTCGGCCCGTGGCCAGACGAAGCGGCCACGCTCAAGCCGCTTCGCGAGAAGCCAGAGCCCGTCCTCGCTCGCCCACAGAACCTTCACGAGATCGCCGCGACGACCGCGGAAGATGAACACGTTGCCGCCCAGCGGATTCTCGTCGAGCGCCGTCTGCACCTTCGCCGCCAGCCCCTGGAACCCGCAGCGCATGTCGGTGACGCCCGCCACCAGCCAGACGCGTGTACCCGTGGGCAGAGAGATCACGATCGCAAGCTCCCCAGTACGGTCCGCAGCGTCTCGGCGTCAACAACGCCGTCGACCTTGACGACTACGCCGCCGATCCGAATCTCGATCGTCCCGGTTCGCGGAGTCGGATGGCCGACGCCGGGTGCGTCCGGTGGCATCGCTACCCGTGCCGGCGGCGTCTCATGAACCACCGACACCGGAATCAGGGATGTCGTTTCGGCCTGCAATTGCGCGCGATACCGACTATGCCAGGTGAACAGCATGTTTGCGTTGATGTCATTCCCCCGCGCCAGCTTTGCGACCGACACACCGGGCTCACAGGCCGCGGCCGCCAGTCGGCGCCGAAACTCAGGATCATGGTTCGGGCGTCCCTTGCGGCTACCCGGCTTGGCTTCCGCCTCTGTCACCGTGATGTCCATCAATCGTGGACGAAATGTTTGTGTCTGATTGCGCCGCGCCGTGGGCCGGATATACCCCTCGCCGCACTGGCACAGCCATAACGCGCGCTGCGGAACCAGCCGCGCGCGGCTGCCCGACCCGGCTGCGGCCGCAACGCGCGGTCGGTGGGCTTTTCTCTTGTGACCGTGGTGGCAGGCGCTATCGTCTTTCGAGCGCGCACGGGGAGCCGCTGAACGCCGCGGAGGCAGGCGGTATGTGAGACTCCCAAACATTCGCCCAGTGGAGCCACGGCTCTCGGAACGCTCATCCCGGCCGACCTTCGTATAGCCCTGGTCGGCAAATGCGAGTTTCACCGTCTGGCCAGTAGCTTGCTGGACCTGCTGCGCCAGTTGCTGCACCGAGCGCGCTCTTGCTCGTTGGCCGGCGTGATATGTACCACCAACAAATGACCCAACGTGTCGACAGCCATATGCACTTTGCTACCGCGTTTGCGTTTGTAGCCGTCATATCCCGCCCGTGGACCGCTCTCACACGTCGATTGCAACGTCCGCCCATCGAGAATCACCGCGCTGGGCTGGCCCTGATGCCCCGGTGCGACACGAAGGAGCGAGCGCAGGTCGTCGGTCATCGCCTCAAAGCAGCCTGCGTGCAGCCATCGTTGGGTTTGCTGGTACACGGTCTCCCACGGCGGAAAGTTCGTCGGCAACAGTCGCCACGGCGCACCCGCATGGGCCAACCAGCGCAACGCGTTGTAAAGCTCGCGCAACTCGTACTGCCGTTGTGGCGCATCTTCCTTCATCAGCGTTAGATACGGCACAACGAAGCTCCATTCTTCGTCCGTTACATCACTCGGATAGGGCCTGCGTTTTTCCATCCTCCTTCGACAGTTGTGCCGACAAAAAGTGCATAACACGCTCTAAGAGACGGTTTCATAAAGACTGCTGGGCTCGCCGCAGGGTATTCCAGCAGATCAGGCAGCAGCCGAGTTTGAGGAACGCTTCGTGAATGTCGGCGCGACGTTCAAAGCGAATACGTAGACGGCGGAAATGATGCAGCCAAGCATGAGTACGTTCGACGACCCAACGGACTTTTCCAAGGCCACTACCGTGCGGCTGACCGCGCCGCGCAATGCTGGTGGGGATGTTGCGCTCGTGAAGGATGCGTCGGTATTTGTCGTGGTCGTAACCACGGTCGGCGTAGACGCGGGCAGGACGGCTCAGAGGCCGTCCACGCACGCCGCCGATCGGCACAATGGCCTCGATCAGCGGAACCAGTTGGGTGACGTCGTTACGATTGGCGCCGGTCAGGATTGCCGCGATCGGCGTTCCGTTGGCGTCGGTGGCGATGTGGTGCTTCGACCCGGGTCGAGCTCGATCGGTGGGGTTCGGGCCAGTTTTTCGCCCGCCCCAACCGCACGAATCGACGATGAGTCGACGACCACACGGGAGAAGTCGATCTTCTCGGCTGCTCGCAGTTTCGCCAGCAGCACCGCGTGCAGTCAATCCCACACACCGGCTTGCTGCCAATCGCGCAGCCTGCGCCAACAACTTACGCCTGAGCCGCATCCCATTTCGGACGGTAAGTCGCGCCAACGAATGCCCGTCTTCAGCACAAAAAGGATGCCCGTCAAAGCCGCACGGTCCGCTACCGGCTTGCGACCGGGGTACTTGAAGCGGCGCGGCTTTGGCGGAGGTAGCAGTGCTTCGATCAGTGCCCACAGTTCGTCATCAATGATTGGCTTACCCATCTCCTTGGCCCGTCTGTCACGACGGCCAAGGTTAACAGGATGCTGAAAAAGTTAACAGCCCCTTGGACTCTTTTTGAAACCGTCTCTAAGGCGCTCGGCATCGGCCTCGCCGCTGGAATGACGCATTTTTCGCTGCTCGGCGGAGTTGATGGTAGACCAGTTGTGATACCAGTGCCTCCCCGCTCGGGATGCTTTCTTCATCACTCGGAATGCGTAACGGCGTTCGATGCCACTTGGTGTCCAGTACCGGAAGATTATAGTGCCTGTGTTGCTTAGTCTCGAAAGGCATTCTCTTTGTGAAATGATTGATCGAACCCCGATGCGGTCGAAGCGATTCGCGCACTTACGTTCGTAGCGGATAAGCCTTGGCGCCAGATCTGCATACCTATGTGGATTCAACGCTGCCGCGCCTCCAATCCGCCGCGCGTTGATAACGCCGCCCACGCATCCTCACGCATGAAGCGATTCACCGACATTACCGCACCATCACCTCTTACCGTGTGAAACCATCCAACTGGCAAAATGAGCAACTCACCGGGGTGTAATTCACACTCGATCGATTTTGCTCGCCTTGCGAGTGGAAACTTCGTCAGATCTGGCCGGAATGGATCAAATCTCGCAATCTGGAACATATTGAAGCAGGCGCCTGGATATAGATATTCTGCGTCGTCCGGTCTGTATAGGACGAATCTCTTTGAGCCTATTACTTGGCCAATAAATGCATGTAAGAAATCACGATGCAAGCGAGTGCATGCGCGGAAATCCTGGCGCCCCATCCATAATTGCGGCCGCGTAAAACACTTTCGGCTCAGCAACGGGAGCTCGAACATTTCATGCATGGGCCCGGGCAATGCGCACCCACCGCTGTAGACGCCGGACGCGTCGCCATCCAAAGTGGCATCGATCAACGCCCCCAAGGTCGATAGGCCCAGCGTGGCCCCAAGAATATCGGCATCCAGTCCAGCGAGCGGCAGGTGGCCAAACCTTTGCTGAAGTTCGTCGAACGTCGTCCGCCAGCCTGAAGCATTGAGCATCGCCGTTAGAATCACCGGCGTCCCTCCATGCAATATCTGCATCAATTGCCTTGCATCGACGGTCGCCATTCGATGCACCTCGGTCTCGGGCAAAGCCAGATCTGTCACCTGCAAAGTCAGATCGCGCAAGCGGGTCCGGCCGCTATCCACTTCCGGCTGCGCAGCATGAGCGATGAGAGAAACCAAAGCGCGATTCCCAGTCACCTTGACGGCATCCTCCAAGGTTGCGTATGGCTGCTCGATCAGCATACGAAATACTGCAGCGGACATTTCGACCACAGCGTCCGGCGCTTCGCATACGCCATCAAGAAATCTGATGTTTTCTGAAATATCCGCATAAAACTTCCCATCGGTTTCGTCGGACACGATGAATTGCACGATGCCACCCTGATATCCCGGCAAAAAATTTCGACTGATATGTCGACAAAGAATTGACTTGATGTTGCAAAATAATTCCATTTTTTGTTGATTGATTTAACCATATGGAGCGCCGGCCGCGCAGCCTTTCGCAAGATCAGCATGCGCAGCACAAGCGCTTCAAATTCACCCTATGAGAACGATGGTCAATCGGGATGAACATCGACTCAAATCAAAGCTCACTTCGATTCGCGCGCGTTTTCCTCAAGCGCGCGCCTCAGGCTCAACGGACGCATGTCTATCCACGTCTTTTCTATGTAATCGAGACACACCGCTTTCTTGCCACTCACGCCCACTGTTTTCCAGCCGGCCGGCACTTCCTTGTAAACCGGCCAGATCGAATACTGCTCTTCATGATTGACGACGACGTTAAATTCGGTATCTTCATGATCCCAACTCATTTTTCATTCTCCTTGACAAAGCTAATTTGCATATCTTTCATATGCACGATTGTGTCGGCCACATCGAAATAGTCACTGTCATGCGTCACAACGATGACCAGTTTCTTCATCGCCGCCAGTTCGGGCAGGAACCGTCGATAGAACAATTCCCGACGGCTCCTGTCTTGATCCGCAGCCCATTCATCGAAAATACAAACCGGCTTATCGTCGGCCAGCAGATTGACCAGCGCCAGCCGCTTTCGCTGCCCCTGGGAAAGGCGCGGAGCCGATTGCCAGCCGCCCGCCGCAGACAATTTGTCCTCGAGCCCAAGCAGTTGAATCCATTGGCTCAACATCGGGCTTCGTGCCGAAGCGGCCGTCTCAAAGGGCATGACAAAAAAATCGCTATGGATCGCGCTGACGCACCGCCGCAGCATCAAGGCCGAATCCAGGCCGAGCGCGACATCGTTCAGCAGCACAGATCCTTCGCTCGCCGCATAAAGCCCCGATAGCAATTTCGCCAGCGTCGTCTTGCCCGAGCCATTGCCGCCTGTGACGAACACGATTTTTCCGGCGGTCAACTGCAAATCAATCGGGCCGATCGATACGGGCTGCTCGTCCGCGTCGACGGGATAGCGAAAACGCAGGGCCCGCAGCGCGAGGCTCCGGACTGTGGGTTCAGTCACGTCGGCACGCTCGCTCGGCAATCGAGGCTGTTCAAACCGGGCGAGGCGCTCAAGGGCAACTTTACCCGCGACGAGGGTCGGCACCATTTCCATCAACGCCATCATGGGGCCGCGCAACAGCAGCAACACGAGCGCATACGTCGTCAACGTGCTGGCGTTGCCGAGCGACAACTGGTTCGGCAACACAGCCGCCATGGCAAGAAGCATAAAGAAAACGAAGTTGTTCCATTGCACCGTCGCCCCCCAGAGGATGCCGCTCGCCCTCTTGCGCGAAGCAAGCCGCAGACTCAACGGCGCGAACGTCGACTCGATGAAGCGTTGCCGACGACCGGCGCTGAGCCGGAACTCCTTCGCGCCTTCAATGAGCGCGCGATACAGCCCCTGCATCTCGTCCTCGTCGGTCCGCGCTTCGCGAAGCGTTCGGCCAAGGCGCGCGGACGCGTATCGCGCGACGCTCATCCCGACCAGCAGAACCGCGGCCACCCCCACGAAATGAACGGGCGAAAGCAGCAACAGATACCCGAATCCGAATGCCACGAGGCCCGCGCAGACGACGAAAGACGGCAGCGTTCCGAGCGCGGAGGATGCCTTGGCGACGTCCTCCGACAAGATCGCATGCATGTGGGACGCCCCGAGCCGCTCGTGCGTCTCGTACGGCAGATGCATGATGCGCGCCACAACCTGGCTTCGCAGATCATGCATGATCCGCGCGCCGATATGGCTCAGCGTAACCTGCGAACACAGGCCGCCCAGCACGGTCACGACAAGCGCCGCGATGAATACGGGCCACGCGAAATGCTGACCGGCGACGCGATCCGTCAACGCAAAGGCGATCTCGCGAATCGCCACGATGACGGCACACGACGACGCCAGCCCGGCGAACACGCATAGCGCGAGAAACAGCGCCCGTTCACGGCGCAACAACAGAATCCTGACTGGCATGTTCAGATCGACTCCGTCACTGGCATCCCATGTGCCGCATCGTGATCGAGGGACGTCATGATCCACGACGCCACCTCCTGCACCCAGGGCCGGCGCAGCAGCGCGTAGTGATGCGCGTCAAGCGCATGCACGTGCAACAAAGCCGTCCTCGGCCAGCTCGACGACGCGCTGACGTGCGCCGGACCCGCGCTTTCGAGGAGCGCGATGCAGGGCGTCGTTACCTCATGTCCGCCTGTCGCGCCCACCTGCAGGAGAGCGACGGATGCCTCGCGCAATTCGGCCAGGGCTGCACCGTCGATCGCATCGGACAGCAATCCCGCCACCGCGTCGAACGTCTCGCGCGCCGCGTCGGGCTGCCCGGCCCCGCCGCCGACCGCATCCATTACGCCGAACGCATCGATCAGCAGCGCGGGCGACGACAGCGTCAACCGAGACGCATCGGCCCAGCCCAGCAGATTCGCCGCCAGCATGCCGCCGAACGACCATCCGCACGGTATCGCGCGTTCGATTCCGGCCTCCGCGAGCGCGGCCGCCATCAGTCGGCACAGCGCGCCCACCGACTGCTCCGCGCCATCGCGCCACCGTCGCAACAGCGGCAACGTGAGCGCAACCGTGCCAAGCCCGCCTGGCCAGGCCCGCAACTCGTCCATCAACGCCGCATAGCAGGCGCCGTCGGTCCCAGGCGGCGCGATGAAGATCAGCATCGGCGTGCGACCGTCTCCGGCCTTCCAGACGCTGACCACCGCCGGGTCGGCGGGCGACGCCGGCCGGGACGGCGGCTGCGCGTCGGGCGCGGCGATCCGCATCGCGAGCCGGGTCGGCGTCGGATAGCGAAAGACGTCGATGACCTGCAATGCCGCGCCGAGCCGTTCATTGACGAGACCAATTATCCGCACCGCCATCAACGAAGTTCCGCCGTAGTGGAAGAAGCTCTTTTCCATGTCTTCAACGGGGGTGCCCAGCACTTCTTCCCATAGCGTCGCGAGCCGGCCCGCCAGCGTACTGAACGCGGTTCGCGGACTGCGGCTGGCCGCCCTGCCGTGATCGGACGCAAGCCGCTCGCGGTCGACCTTGCCGTTGACCGTCGTCGGCCATGCGTCGATGAAATGAACCGACGCCGGAACCATGTAGTGCGGCAGCCGCGCGCCGAGATAACTCAGCACCTGCGCGTCGTCGAGCGCGCCCGGCCCAGTGAGTTGGACATAGGCGCGAATCTCCTGCCGGTCGGCGTCCATCAGCGCCAGCGCGGCGCGCACCTCCGGCATCCGCTGGATGGCGCTTTCGACTTCGCCGAGTTCGATCCGATAACCGCGCAACTTGATCTGCGTATCGGTCCGGCCCAGTATCCATAGCGTCCCCGATGCATCGCGCCTGACCCGGTCGCCGGTGCGATAAAGCCGCCCGGACGCCGCGAAGGGATCCGGAATGAATCGCTCCGCAGTCAGCGCAGGGGCGCCGAGGTAGCCATCCGCGAGACAACCGCCGCCGATATACAGCTCGCCTTCGACGCCGTCCGGGCAGATCCGCAGATCGTCATCCAGCACGAAATACGCTGCCGCGCCGAATGCGCGCCCATAGGGAACCGCGCGCTGCCAGCGCATCGCCCGCGCCGCCTCCGCCCGGCCGATGTCATGGAAGTTCGACCAGATCGCCGCTTCGGTCGCGCCGCCCAGCGCGTACCAGTGCGCGTTCGGAAAATGCCGGCTGCCGTCGGCCGGCAACGTGACCGGAATCCGGTCGCCGCTCAGCATGACGAGCCGCATCGTCTCGCTGCGGAATGCGTCTCCCAGCACTTCGCAGCCAGCGAGCGCGAACTGCAGCACGGCCGGCGCGGAATCCCACATCGACACGTTCCAGTGCGTCAGATAGGCGGCCAGGACGGTCGGGTCGAACAGCATGCCGCGATCGGCCACGCAAACCGTGGCGCCCGCCCCCAGCACGCCGAACACGTCGTAAACGGACAGATCAAACCCTGGCGACGCGCACCACATCAGCCGGTCGCCGGCGGCGACCTGGAACCGCGTGTTGATCCAGTCGAGCGTGGCGCACGCTGCCGCGTGCCCGATCATCACGCCCTTCGGCGCGCCGGTGGAGCCGCTCGTGAAGATGACATAGGCGGCGTGCGACGCATCGTGCGCGACGGAGACGGGCAACGGGCGCGCGTCGGCCCAGTCCCGCGCGGTCACGACTGCCCCGAATTCGCCCGGCGCGGACGGACCCCGTTGCGTCCCGACGTCGTACAGGCAGACATCGCGCATCGACTGCGTCGCTTCCGGCGACCAGCGCGCGACGATCGCGTGGGTCGACACGAGCCGGGTGATGCGATGCTGCGCAATGATGCCGCGCAGACGCAGCGCCGGCACGTCGCTGTCGAATGGCACGAAGCAGCCCGCCGCCTTGCTGACGGCCAGCAGCGCGACGATCAGCGGATAGTCGCGCTCCACGCAGAGCGCGACGCACTCGCCCGGTTGCAGGCCATCCGCCAGCAAGCGGCGCGCGAGTCGATTCGAATCGGCGTCGAGCGTCGCATAGCTGAATTCGCCCGAGACGGTCTTGACCGCGATCGCATCGGGATTCGCCTTCGCGTGGCGTGCGAATCCGTCGGTCAACCGGGCGTCGCGCACGGCCGGCGCGGCCACGGAGGCGCCGACATCGACGCCCGGCAACGCGGCGAGCGGCACGTCGAGATGCGTCGCCAGACAGCTCAGCAAGCGCCGCAGGTGCGCGCCAAACGCGGCGATGCTTGCCGGTGCGTACAGCGCGGTCTTGTATTCGAGCGTCACCCACATGCCGTCCGGCGTTTCGTTGCAATGGCAGGTCAGGTCGAACGGCGTCGCGTAACGGCCACCCTGTGACACACGCCAGCGCAGCCCGTGCGCGTCGTTTGTCGCGAGCGCCTCATCCGTATGCGCGAACGCGAGCTGGAACAACGGGTGATATCCGGGCACGCGCTCGGACTGCCGGTCCGCGACAATCGCCTCGAGGCCGGGCTCCTGGTGACGGAAGGCATCGACCCAGACGGCATGCACGCGCCTGATGAAGCCGGCCAGCGTATCACTCGGCGAAAAGCGCGTGCGCAGCGGCAGCGTATCGACAAAGAAGCCCTGCATCGCGCGGGTCGACACGACCTGACGATTCGTCACGGGTGTGCCGATACAGATGTCCCGACTGCCCGCGTAGCGATGCACCGCCAGCTTGAACAACGCGAGCAGGCCGACAAAGCGCGAGACGCGCAGCCCGGCCAGCAGGCCGCCCACCTGCTCCAGCTCGTCCCGTCCGATCAGGAACGCATGCGTCGCGCCATCGTGTCGCATCGTCGCGTCGCGCGGGTAATCAGCGGGCAGCGACAGGAACTCGGGACAGTCGCGCAACTGCTCACGCCAGTACGCCAGATGCGCATCGTGCGCGGGGCCGCGCGCACGCGCGCGCGCCCATGCCGCGTAGTCGACGTATTGAATGGCGGGCGCGGCGAGTCTGGCCGGTTGCGCATACTGCTGGCCGATCTCGTCGACCAGCAGCGAGATCGAATCGGCATCCGTGATGACGTGATGCAGCACCAGCGCCAGCAGCCGCGTCTGCTCGGACAGACGCGCCACCTGCAGCCGGAACAGCCCCGGACGACGCAAATCGAAACGATGCGACGCCTGCATCGCGCGCCATGCGGCTTCGTTCTTGCGCTGCTCGAGCTCCGTCAGCGTCGACCAGTCCTCACACGCCAGATCGGGAACATGCGTATCGTCGAGCTGCGCGACGACCTCGCCGTCGACGAAATGAAATGACGTCCTGAACACCTCGTGACGCTGAAGGCACGCGCGGATCGCGCACAGAAACCGCGCATCGTCCGTCACGCCCTGCACGCGCAGGACGACCGACACGTTGTAGTGCGTCGCGCCCGGGTCGAGTTGATCCAGAAACCACATGCGCCGCTGCGCGCTCGTCACGGGGAGATGTCCGCCGCGCGCGATCGGGCGGATGCCGTCCCGTCCCGGCTGCGACGCCCCGCCGGCTCGCGCGAGCGCGTCCGCCTGCGCCGCGAACTCGGCAAACACGGGGAATTCGAACACGTGCACGAGCGGCAGCGCGAGCCCCGTCGCCCGTTCCAGTTCCGCCAGCATGCGCAGCGCGAGCAACGAATGACCGCCCAACGCGAAGAAATCATCGGTTTGCGCAATGTCGTCCCGCTTCAGCGCGTTTCGCCATGCGTCGCGCAGCAGGTGTCCGAACGGGTCCGACGGCGCGAACGGCACCCGTGGCTCGGGCCTCGCGCGCCATTCCCACTGTGCGAGCAGGTGGACGTCGACCTTGCCGTTCGGCGTCAGCGGCAGTGCATCGAGCGCGATGAAGCGATTGACGAGGCGGCCGTACGCGAGCGGGCGGGTGCGCGCCACGCGCGCCCGGAACGCCTGTCGCAGCGTCGTTTCATCGAGGATCGCGCCCGCTTCGGGCACGCAGAACGCGATCACGCGCGCGTCGTCCTCGTCGTCGCCGGATGCGATCGGCAGCACCACCGCGTCGCTCACGCCGTCGCACGCGCGCACGTCCGCGGTCAGATCATGGAAATTGACCCACACGCCGCGCAGTTTCCGGACGCCATTGGCGCGCCCCAGATAAGCAACATGGCCGCGCTCGTCGACCCGGCCCAGATCGCGCGTGCGGTACATCCTCGCGCCCGGTTCGCCGGCAAAGGGATCGGGAATGAAGTGCTCGGCCGTGAGCGCGGGTTGTCCGGCATAACCGTGGGCGAGCCCGCTCCCGCCTATGCAGATCTCCCCCGGCACGCCCGCGGGCATTTCCGACAGAGCGTCGTCCACGAGATACAGCGCGGCGTGCGGATGGGGACGGCCGATGCCCACCGCGCCGTCGAATGTGGCGCGCCGGATATCCTCGACGCTCGCGTAGATCGAGCATTCGGTGGGACCATACAGATTGACGACGCGCTGTACGTCCGTCTGCGCAAAGATCCGTTCGACCAGCCTGCGCGGCAGCGGCTCGCCCGCGACGTTCAGCGTCGCGGCGCCCGCCGGGAAGTCTCCCCGGTCGAGCAGCATCGCGACGTGCGACGGCGTGCCGCTCACGCAGGTCAGCGGGGCGTCCGCCTCTGGCACGACCTGCAGACTCTCCAGCATCGTCGCGCAGCCGCCCAGCGCCCAGGGCGTGAACATCTCGAACAGCGACACATCGAACGTCAATGCGGTCGCGAACGTGCTGTTGCGATATTCGCGCGCGGCATACGCGCCACACGCCCACGCAATCAGCGCGAGCACGCCCTGATGCGGCACCGTCACGCACTTCGGCCGGCCTGTCGATCCCGAGGTGCGAAAGACCACCGCGCTCGCCTGAGCGGTTCCCGATGCAATCACCGCGGCCGGTCCATCGGCCATCGGCGCAACCAGATAGTCGAGCGCGATCGTGCGCACGCCGTCGAGGCCCGCGCCAGCCGGTCCGGCCAGCACGATCGCGTGGAGGCCAGCGTCGCTTGCGTGCTCACGCCAGTCCGACGCGCAGGCCTGCATGTCCATCGGGCTGTAAGCCGCGCCCGCGCGCAAAATACCGAGCAGACAGACGATCGCATCGGCCGAGCGCGGTACGCCCAGGCCGATGCGCGAACCCGCGCCCACACGTTGCGCCCGCAACCGCGCGGCCACGCGATTCGCGCCAGCATCGAGTTCGGCATAAGAGAGTGTCGTCGCGCGATCGCGCAGCGCCGGCTGGTCCGGCACACGGCGCGCCTGCCGGCTGACGATCTCGCACAGCGCGCGCACGCCGCCCAATCCGGCCTCATCGGCGGAAACCGGCGCGACCGGCGACACGCGCGCCGTGTGCGGCGTCAGCGCCAGGATTCCAGCGTCGGGATGCGCTGCCCATTGCTCGAGCATCGACACATAATCGGCCGCCAGACGCCCGATCATCGCCGGATCGAGCAGATCCTCGCGGAACTCGAATTCGCCGTAGCCGATGCCCGCTCCGAGCGTCACCGTGCCGCTCAGCTTGAACTTCGCCTGCTGCGTGCGTTGCGCGATACCTCGCAGCGTCAGGCCGTCCGGCGCCGACACCGACGGCGGAAACGCCTGAAACGCGAACATGGCCTCGAACAGCGGCGACGCATCGAGATGCCGCTGCGGCTGCAGCGCCTGCACGACTTCCTCGAACGGCGCGCCTGCGTGCGCAAGCGCATCGATGACCGTGTCCCGGGTCGCCGCGAGCAGATCGGCGAGCGAGCGCCCCGCATCGATCCGCATCCGCAGCACGACGGTATTGACGAACAGCCCCACGATCGGCGCGGTCCCTTCCTGATCGCGGTTCGCGACCGGCGCGCCGATGCACAGATCGCTCTGGCCGCTGTATCGCGACAGCACGATCGCAAACCCGGCCAGCAGGATGGCGTGAATCGACGCGCCGTGCGCGGCGGCGATCCTGCCAAGCCCCTCGCACAGCACTGCGGACAAGCGGAACGAATGATGACCGGCGCGCGGGCCGGCACCCGGCTCCGCCGTCCGTGCCGGCAACGCCAGTTCGCCGCGCGCGCCGCCCAGATGGTCGCGCCAGTAACGCAGGTCCGCATCGACGGCCTGCCGCGCCTCGTCCGAGCGCCGCCAGCAGCAATAGTCCCGATACTCTGCGGGCAGGACGGGAAGCGCGTCGCGGCCCGAGTAAAGCCGCAGCCAGTCGTCGACGATCACCCCCATCGACCAGCCATCCGCCACGATGTGATGAAGCGCGACGTACAGGTAATGCACCTTCGGATCGTTGGTGTGCACGAGCCGCGCCCGGATCAGCGGCCCGCTGCCCAGATCGAACGCCGCATCGAGGTCCTGGATCAGGTGCGCGGGCGGCGCATCGCCTGAAGGCGTCTCGCCCTCCCAGCGCGCTTCATCGAGGCGCACCGCGCCGGTCGGCAGCAGGCATTGCCGGATCTCACCGCCCACCGCCCGAAACACCGCCCTCAACTGTTCGTGCCGCCGCACCAGCGCCGCGAACGACGCGCGCATCGCGCTCACGTCGAGCGCGCCGTCGATCCGGTAGGCGGTCTTCATCACGTAACGGTCCGACACATCGGGCAGGCGGTCGAGCACCCACATCCGCGCCTGCGCCTCGGAAACCGGGTACGACAGGCTGCCATCCTCTTCGATGCGGGTCCACTCGTCACTGCGTGCGTCCGGCTGCATGTACCAGGCGCCGCGGGCGGCGTCCTCTCGGCGCTGCGCGGCCATGACGGCAAAGCGCGCGACCGTGCGTGCGTCGAACAACTGCTGAAGCGTCGACGTACAGCCGAACTCCCGGTTGACCTCGGCGACGATCAGCGCAGCGGACAGCGAGTTGCCGCCCACAGCGAAGAAATCGTCCTCCGCGCCGAGTTCGGGAAAGCGTAGCGCGTCCGCCCAGATGCGCAACACCGCCGCCTCGTGCGCATCCCTCGGCGGGCGCTTGCGCGACGCGTCGTCCGCATCGCGCCCGACCCGCCACAATTCATCGAGGTCGGGCGCGCCGCCGACCTGCTCGACGATCCACGGCACGACGCGAAATCGCGACGGCACGCCATGCATCGGCAACGACGCGAACAGCGCGCGACGCAGCACGGCGAGCGCGAATGCCGCCTCGTCCACCATGAGATGCATGACCAGCCCGTGTTCGACATCGTGCGTCAGCAGCGCGCGACGCACCCCCGTCACAGCGCGCGCGCACCGTTCGACCGCGTCGATGTCGATGCGGCCGCCGTCGACGTCGTAATGCGCCGGCCGCGTGTCCAGCGTCCGCACACTGAGGTCCGCCAGCCGCCGCGCCGGCACGCCCAGGCGCACCGGCGCGGCCGACGGATCGTCGAACCGGCACAACTGCCCGACAAAACCAGCGGGCACCGGGACGCCCCAGTCGTCCAGCACGTCCGTATCGCCCGCCATCCTGGACGCGATCGAATCGCGCCGCGTCCAGCCGAGATGAGTGAGCGGCGTATCGGGTTCCCGCGCGGCATCCATGAGCATTCGCAGATACACGTCGAGCCAGGCCTGCGCCGTCGACGGCTCGACGACGCTCGCGTCGTATTCGAACACCACCTCCACGGCCGCGTCTTTTTCATACGCGGTCAGCTTCAGGTCGTAGGTCGATCCCGCGTCGATGCCGCCCAACTGCGCGAGCGCCACGTCGCCGAGCCGCAGACGCGGCCCCGACGCATTCATGAACGCGAACAGCGCCTGCGTAAACGGCACCCGCGCGGGATCCCTGACGGGGCACAGCCGTTCGACGAGGTACTGGAACGGAACCTGCTGCCGCGCCATGCCTTCGAGCGTGATCTCGGCCACTCGCGCGGCGAAGTCGCGGAACGGCTGATCCGGCCGCACGTCCGAGACGAGGACGATCGTGTTGAAGAAAAGGCCGACCGTATCGTCGAATTCGCCGTCGCCGCGATTCGCGACCAGCGTCGCGACCGGCACGCGTTCGCAGCGGGACAGGCGCCACAACAGCACGTCGTAGGCGGCCAGCAGGATCGAAAACAAGGTCGCATGCGTGGCACGGGCGAGCGCGTGCAACTGGCGCGTCGCCGTGACGGGCAGCACGCCCGTCAGGGTCCGCTTGCGCGGCGCGCCCGCGACGCTGCGCTGCCGATCGACCGGCAGCGCAAGCTGGGCGGGCAGCGCGCCAAGGCGGTCGGCCCAATACGCGACCGCGCGCGCGCCCTCGTCGGAGCGCAACCACGCGTGCTGGCGCCGGGCGAAGCGTAGATAGCGCGCGCCGCCATCGTCCCGCGCGGGGCGCGCCGGATCGCGTCCGGCATAGCGGGCCGCGAGTTCCCGGTGCAGCAGTCCCATCGACCAGTCGTCGGCCAGCAGATGATGCACCGTGAGCAACAGGCAACTGTCGCGCGATGACAGGCGCACCAGCGCGTATCGGAACAGCGGGGCGGCGGCCAAATCGAAAGGCGTTTCCCGGAACCGGACGCGCAGCGCCGCGAATCGCGCCGCCGCCTCGCCGGGCGGCAGGCCGGACCAGTCGTGCACCGGGCACTCGATCGGCGCGATGTCGTCGAAGCGCTGCGCGACGCCGTCGTCGTCGTCCGCGCACGGCACGAAGCGCAGATGTAGCGTCGCATGGCTGGCAAACGTATCGGCCAGGCTGCGCGCGAGCCGCGGCAGATCGACGTCGCCCTGCAGCGCCAGCACATCGGTCATGTGGAAATGGGCCGCGTCGCGATCGATCCGCATCGCGCGGTACATCTGCTTTTGCCCCCAGGACAGGGGCGCTTCGTCGGCGTGGCGGGAACCGAAAGACGGGCTGTTTCGCTCGTTCATCGTGATTGGTCTGGTGCGAAGTTGTCGGTCAGCGTGAGCGGGCTCGACAGCGCCCACGACAAGGGGTTTCCGCGTACCGGACGCCGCTTCCCGGTACGCGTGAAATAGTCGGCCCCGAAGCCGGGCGACGTGAACACGCCGTTGAACACCCAGCGTTCGCCCTGCGTGAAATCGCCCGCGCGGTGATAGCCGCGCGTATCGGCGAAAACCAGCGTGCCCGCCGGGCCGTCGCACGAGACGGCCTGCCGATCGAGGCTCGCCGGCGCAATCTCGATCCGGCTGCCCTGCGCGCCCTTGCGGTGCGTGCCGCGCGCGTAGCGCATCGCGCCATTGCCTGCGCCGACATCGGCGAAGTAGGCAAACAGACGCACCACCGACGTATCGCACCGTCCATCGCGATGCCACTTGCCGTTCTCGGACAGCCCGCCCCCGAATGCCGGAATACCGCGTACTTTCTCAACTGAACGAACATGTCGAAGTACGCGTTGATGATTTCGAGGAACGGGGCCTGGCACGCGAAACGCGCGTACACGCTATCGGGATTGAAGCGCGGGTACGAACCCAGCACGTTCGACATGAATGCATAGACCCGCGCCTGGTCGGAGTTCGCGGGCACGCGCTTGCGGCGTTGCGACTCGGCCCGACACGCCTGCTCGCGCAATGCGTCGAACAGCGGCTGCATTCCGGCGAAGCGGCTCACATGCGAGATCGCCACGCCGTCGTCGTTCAACGCCTTCAGGATCCGGCGTCCCTCGTCGCACAGCACGGCGCGGTGATGGCGGTACTCGCGCGTCGGACGGCGATTCAGGACGTTCCGGTACAGGAAATCGCATTCGACAAGGCGATGGAAGATGCGGTCGAACAGGTTCATGGATTGGACTTTCACTGAAACGGATTCAACGCGCGCAGGAGTCGCGTCGCCGCGGCCCGGTCCGTCTTGCCGCGTTCGTTGAGCGGTATCGCAAACACGATTTCAATCAGTTGCGGCGTCATGTACGCGGGCAGCGCCGCCGCCAGACGCGCGCGGCACGCTTCGCGCAGCGCGTCGACGGGCAGATCCGGCTCCGCGCGCTCGACGAGCGCCGCCAGCTCGGCACGCTCGCCATCGCGGTAAAGCATCACGACAGCCGCGCGCACGTGCGGGTCCCGCAGCAGCACCGCTTCGATTTCCTCGGGTTCGATCCGATGGCCGCGCAGCTTGATCTGCAGATCGAGCCGACCCAGGAATTCATAGACGCCACCGCCGCGTCGCCTGACCCGGTCGCCCGTCCGATAGAAGCGCCCCCGCGCGAACGGCACCGCGACGAATGATGTGGCCGTCTGTGCCGGCGCGTCGATGTAGCCGACGCCCGTCGCCACGCCGCCGATCAGCAGCTCACCCGCGTCGCCGTCCGCCACGGGCGCAAGATCGGCATCCACGACATGCAGTTCGGCGCCCGGGATCGCGCGGCCGATCGGCACGGCGTCGCCGTCCGGCGCGCATGTCATCACGTGATGCGTGACGTCCACGCCGCACTCGGTCGGGCCGTACGCATTGACGAGCGGCGCGTCGCTGACGTCGAACCAGCGACGCGCTACCGCGATCGGCAGGCTCTCCCCCGCCGTCACCATGATGCGCAGCGTGTCGGGCGCGCGCGCGCGATGCCGCGCCACGACATCGAGCAGCGTCGCCAGATAGCTCGGCACCGCCTGCAGCACGGTCACGTTCGCGCGCGCCAGCGCATCCAGCAGCGCCGGCGGATGCGCGACCGCGTCCTGCGCCACGACCGTCACGCGCGCGCCGACCAGTCCCGCCGCCAGAAACTGCCAGACCGACAGATCGAACGCGCACGGCGCGGTCTGCGCGATCCGGTCGCCCGCATGAAGGCCGAGATCGTCGATCTTCGCCCACAGGTGATTGACCAGGTTCGCCTGCGACAGCAGCGCGCCCTTCGGCTCGCCGGTCGAGCCCGACGTGAAGATCACGTAGGCGGGATCGTCGAGGGTCACGTCGGGCAGCGCGTGGCCGGCTTGCGGACCCGACGCCAGCCACGCCGCGGGATCGACGACCGTGACGGCGCGATTCGGATCGATCGCGTGGTCTGCATGCGCATCCGCCAGCATCAGCGTACATGCGCAACGTGCCAGCATGTACCGCTTGCGCTGGGCGGGCGCGCCGGGATCGATCGGCAGATAGGCCGCGCCGCACTTGAAGGTCGCCAGGATCGCGGCAAGCATCACGACATCGCGCCCGCGCGAAATCGCGACGATCGCACCGCGCCCCGCGCCCAGCCGCCGCATTTCGTGCGCGAAGCGATTCGCCAATCCGTCCAGCTCGGCGTAGGTCACGCGCCGGGCCGCGTCTTCAGCCGCGATCGCCGACGGGTGCGTCCGCGCCGTTTCCTCGAACCGGTGAATGTACGGCACGCGCCGCGCCGTCCGGTTGCGGTCCACGTTCGTCAGCATGTCGCCCGCCCGCTCACAGCTCGACGTCATCGAAGCTGTCGGCGCCGACCGTCCACTCGATCAGGTCGCCCAGCCCCGCGATCGTGACCGCTTCGAACACATTGCGAATGTCGAGCTTCACGTTCAGTTCCGCCTGGATCCGACGCACGATCTTGACCGCGCTCAGCGAGTGGCCGCCCAGTTCGAAGAAGCTGTCATAAATGCCGAACGGCCGGTCGGCGGGCAGGTCGAGCACGTCGCGCCAGATCGCGACCAGCACGCGCTCGTGCTCCGTGCGCGGCGCCCCTTCGGGCGTGCTCGTCGGCGCCGCCGGACCGGCGCCGTATGCGGCCAGCGCGACGCGATCCACCTTCCCGGTCCGACCGCGCGGCAGCGCATCGAGTTGCGTGATGCGCGCCGGCACCATGTAGAACGGCAGTCGGGCCTGCAGGATGGCGCGCAGTTGATCGGCGAGCGGCGCCTGCACATCTTTCCGGCGCACCGGGAAACGCGCCTTGAGCAGTTGCGCGATCCCCTTGCGCTGTTCCACCGGCAGCGGCCGCGCGCGAATGAAAGCGGCAATCGCCGGCTCGCCGCGCAGATCGGACGACACGACGGCCGCCGCCTCGTCGACGCCGTCGATCGACATCAGCGCATGCTCGATTTCGCCGAGATCGATCCGGTAGCCGCGGATTTTCACGCGCTGGTCGCTGCGCCCGCGCAACGCAAGTCGCGCTTCCTCGTCCCATGAGCCGAGGTCGCCGCTGCGATACATGCGGCTGCCCGGCGCGCCGAACGGATTGGGCACGAACTTTTCCGCCGTGAGACGCGGATTCCCCATATAGCCCCTCGCCAGCAGGTCGCCCGCAATCGCGATCTGTCCGGTCACGCCGGTCGGCACCGGCCGCAGGTACGCATCGAGCACGTAGACCGCTGTGTGCGGCGCAACGCGGCCGACCGGCGCGAGCCCCGCGTCGGCCGCACCGTCGCACGAATGGAACGTCACCGGGCACGCTTCCGTCTGCGCATAGCTGTTGTAGAGCGTCGCGCCCGACATCGCGACAAACCGCGCCGCCAGTTGCTGCTCAAGCGACTGTCCGACGCAGTACACCAGCTTGAGATCGGGGCAACGGGCCAGCACCCGGTCGTCCAGCAAAGCCGTCAACACCTGGGGCAATACGCTGAAGTGGGTGATCCGCTGCTGTTGCAGAAGCTCGCCCAGATAGACGGGGTCCTGATGCCCGCCCGGGCGACACATCACTACAGTCGCGCCGTTGAGGAGCGGCCACAGCAATTCGCCGACGAGTCGCGCCGAGCTGGTCGGCGCGGTCATCAGCAGCCGGTCGCCGGGACCAATCGGATGCGGGCACGTCTGCGGCAACTGCCCGTTCAACACGCCCGCATGCGTCAACTCAACCGCGTTCGGCACGCCGGTCGAACCCGACGTCATGAAGACGAAGGCCGTCTGTTCGGCGAATACGCGGCGTGCCCCAGGCGCGGGCGCGGCGGACGCGCGCGCGGCCAGCGCATCGAGCGTGATCGCGTCGCCCGGCAGGTTTCCCGCGGCTTCCGGAAGCGGGTCGCACAGCAGCGTAACGATGCCGTGCGCGCGCACCGCATCCCCGATCCGGAGCGCCGGCGCGCTGTGATCAAGCATCGCGCACACGCCGCCCGCGCGCAGCACCGCGAGCACTGTCTCGACCATCGGGATCGAACGGTCCGCGAGCAAGCCGACCCGCTGCTCCGGCGCCAGCCCCGCGAGCGGCGCGACGCCGGCGAGCCTCGCGCTGGCATCCGCCAGCGCCTGGTATGTCACGACCCGCTCGCCGTCGATCAGCGCGGGGCGATCGGCCCAGCGCGTCGCCATCCGCTCGAACCACGCGTGGATCGCCGCCGGCGGCTCGGCGTCGCGCGGACCGGGGCGCGGCGCCGGACACAGCGCGCGAACCTCGTCCTCCGAGAGCATCGCAAGCGCGTGAATCGCCGTGCCCGGGTTTGTCACCCCCTGTTCGAGAATGCGCAGGAAATGCCGGATCATCCGCTCGATACGGCTCGGCGCGAACAGTTCCGTGTCGTACTCGACGCCCCCCAGCACCTTGCCGTCGCGCTCGCGCAGGTACATATAGATGTCGTATTTCGTGGTCGGGTGCGGCACAGTGAAGCGCGGCTTGTCGTGCAGCTTCCCGGTATTGATCTGAGGCAGGCCGATATCCGCCCACTTGATGTTCTGAACCGAAAAGAACACGCGCAACAGCGAATAGCGGCTGAGCCGCTCGCCCTTGCCCCGCACGCCCAGCGCCTCGACCACCGACTGGAACGGCGCCGCCTGGTGCTCGTACGCTTGCAGCGCGCTCGTGCTCACGCGCCGCACCGCGTCCTCGAAGGTCGGATTGCCGTCGAGTTCGGTGCGCAGCGCGAGCGAATTGATCGTGAAACCGATCACGTCGCGCATCACATCCAGTTCGCGGTTCGCATGTGGCGTGCCGACCACGATATCGGACTGTCCCGTATGGCGCGCCAGCATGATCTTGAACGCGCTCAGCAAGACCATGTAGAGCGTGACGCCATGGCTTCTCGCGTACGCATTGACTTTCTCCAGCAGATCCGGCTCGATCAGCACGAGGCTGTTGGCCGCCCGGTGACTGCGCCGCTCCGGCGCGGGGAAATCGGTCTCGAGCTGCAGCGGCGGCGCCTCGGCGAGCCGCTCGACCCAGTAGTCGACATGCTGCGCGTGCGCGCCGCGCGCGATCTGCTCGCGCTGCCAGATCGCATAGTCGCCGAACTGTGCCGCCACAGGCGGCAGCGAGCACGGACGCCCGTTCACGATGTCATCGTAATGCGTGCGGATCTCGCGATCGATGATCGCCACCGACCATGTGTCGCATACGATGTGATGCAGCGACACGATCAGCACATTCTTGTTCGGCGCGACGATCAGCAGCGTGAAGCGGATCAGCGGGCCCTGTTCGAGATCGAACTGGTGGGCCGCCTCCTTGTCGACGAGCTTCCATCCCGTTGCTTCCTTCAGCGCATCCGGCAGCGGCCGCAGATCGACGCGATCGAGCGCGGGCGGCCAGCTCTCATGCACGATCTGCACGGCGCCGGCGTCGTCCTGCCGGAACGTCGTGCGCAGGATCTCGTGGCGCTCGATCATGCGGCCGATCGCCTGCAGGAGCGCCGGTTCGTCGATCTCTTCCTCGGGCAGGCCCATCGGATACACGACGTTATGCGCGGTATCGCCGCCCTCGTACCGGTCGATGAACCACAGCGGTTCCTGGTAGCTGGTGAGGGGGATGCGCTGGCCCGGCGCGCGCGGGGCGATGCCCTGCCCGCCGGGATCCGCGAGGCGTCGTTCCGCGAGCAACGCCCGGTAGCGTTCGCGCTGGTCGGCAGACAACAACAATGTATCCAGATTGCTCATGATCGATTCCCAATGAGGCCGCGCCGAACCCGCCCGGCCCGCGCGCGACCAATCCAATCAATTCGACGGGCGATGCGCACCACCGCCCGTATTCCCCTCCAGGATCGCCGTCCGCCACGGCACAACGACGCGGCGGCAGCGCGGTCCCCGGTCCGTCCCTCAGCCGGCCACGCCGAAACATCGCTGCAACGCGAAGAAGCTGAGCGCCATCATCAAAAAGCTGTCGACCCGTTCCTGCGATTTTCTGGACAGCGACGGCAGCAGGCTGTCCAGCCACAGCAGCCGTCGATGGTCGAAAATCGACGAGTGCCGCGCCACGTCGCTATGCAGCACGTCCTGCCAGTAGCGCTGGAACGCGCCGCTTCGCCGCGCCGAGATCGGCGGCGCCTCGAACGGCCGCTTCGGCGCGCGACGCGCGCACTCGGGCGTCAACGACGCGACCGCGGTCCTGAGAAAACGCTTGTCGCGCGCATCGTCGGCGAGCCACGCATCCGGCAGCGCATCCGCGACAGCGGCGACGCGATGGTCCAGATACGGGTAGCGCGTCTCGAGTCCATGCGCCATGTCCAGCCGCTCCGATACCAGGATGTGATTCACGAACAGCGACTTGCGCCATAGCTGCAGCGACCGGCGCATGGTTGACCTCGACGGGTCGCTGAAGCCGCCCGTCGCATCCAGCAGCATGTCGTACGGGTTGTGCTCGCGAAACTGCTCGAGAAACGGCTGCGCGAGCAGCAGGCGCATGCCGCTGCGCTGATAGTTCCAACTGGTCACGAGGTAAGGCGCGATATCGCCATGGCGCGCGACGTCCAGCCCGAAGAGCGGCAGAGCCTGGCCAAGCTCCGCCGCGAGCGCCGCGCGACCGCTCTCGAGTACATGCGTGATCAGGTCGCGCTGACGCGGCGAGCCGCTGAACAGGCCGTCCATCACGGAGAAGCCATACCCGCCGAACAGTTCGTCGGCGCCGTCGCCCGCGAGCACGGCCTTGTAGCCGCTCGCGGCAACCGCCCGGCCGAGCATCCAGCGCGCGGACCCGATGAAATTGAAACCGATGGTCTCCGCGTGCCGCACCGCGTCCTCGAAATGCGCGACGAGTTGCTGTTCGTCGAACGGCAGGACCTGATGCTGGATGCCGAGACTCGACGCGATCGCCGCCGCGCCGGCCGCATCGTCGGCATGGGCGCCGAAATCCACGGTGAAAGCCGCCAGTCCGTCGGGCCGGTGGCGGACCGCCAGCGCCGCAAGCGTCGCGGAATCAACGCCGCCGCTCAGATAGCAGGCAATCGGCGCGTCGCCCTCCAGCCGGTCGCGCACGGCATGGTCGAGCCGCGTGCGCAACGCCGGCATCAGCGCGCGCACGGGGTCGCGCGGATCGCGCGGCAACGCATCGTCGGCCGCCGGTTCGTAGGGCGTCACGCGCCAACCCTGCGCATCCCATTCGAGCACATGACCCGGCGGCACCTGATGAATGCCGTCGAACAAGGTCTGAGCCGGTCCAAGCGACGCGAAACAATGCTGGAACAGCGCGCCGTGGTTCCAGCGCAAGTGCGCGCCGAGCGCGGCCAGCGCCCTGATCTCGGACGCGAGAAGGATGCCGTCGCCGTCGATGCGGTAATAGAGCGGCTTCACGCCCCATTGATCGCGCATCGCGTATAACGTCCGCGCGCGCTGGTCCCAGATCACGCCGGCGAATTCGCCGTTCAGCCGCCGCACGAAGTCGATGCCGTCGCGCCGGTAGCCGTGCAGCATCACTTCGCAATCGGATTGCGTCGAGAACCGCGCGCCGCGCGCGGTCAACTCGCGCCGCAGCGCCGCGTGTCCGTACAGTTCGCCGTTGACCACGACATGCACGTCGCCGGCGTGAAACGGCTGCATCTCGTGAGCGGGCCCGACCAGCGCGAGACGGTGGAATCCCATCGCGCTGCGCGCGTCGTCCGCGCGCCATAGCGCGCGACCGTCGGGACCGCGATGGCGCAGCGTGTCGAGCGCGTGGCCGATCCGCTCGATCGGCACGGCTGCCTCACGATGACAGACGACGACGAATCCGCACATGGTGTCCGCTCCTGTTCATCTCAATCATTCCGGTCGGTTCCGTGCGAGCCGTGAACGCCGCGTGTGCCATTGGGACGGCGCGCGCGTCTGCGGCGCGGGTGCGTCGCGCTCGCCCGATGCAAGCCAGTGCGCGAGCCGCCGGGCCGTGGGAAAGGCGTATAGATCGGCCAGTTCGATGCGCGTCGCAACGCGCGGCGCGAGCCGCGCGTACACCCTCGACAGCACGATCGACGTCGCGCCCAGTTCGTGAAAATTCGCGTCGACGGTCACGTCCGAGCGGCCCAGATCTTCTTCGAGCGCGTGCACGATATCCGCCCGCAACCGGGCTTCGTCAAGCGACGGGGCATCGGACGCCGACGCACCCGCCGCCCGCTCCAGTTCGGCCTGGATCGCATCGAGATCGGGCTTGCCGTTGCGCGTCAGCGGGAACGTCGGCCGATGAACGAAACGTATCGGCAACAGATAACGCGGCAAGGTCTCGCGCGCGAAGCCGGCCAGCGTCGCGAGTGGAATCGGCTGGCCATCCGACGACGTATACAGTGCGCCGACGCCGTCATCCGGAAGATGCGCGCAGCCGACCTGCGCGATCCCGGGACACGCCGACAGTGCGTGCGACACGGCATCAAGCTCGACGCGATAGCCATTGATCTTGACCTGCCGGTCTGCCCGTCCGACGAACAGCAATCCGCCGTCGCGCGAATAGCGGACGCGGTCGCCGGTGCGATACATGCGTTCGCCCGACCGCCACGGATCGGGCACGAACGCGGCTGCTGTCGCGCTGGGCGCGCCCAGGTAACGCGTCAACTGCGGCCCGCCAAGATAGAGCTCGCCGGTCTGACGCTCCGGCGCCCACCGAAGTCGTTCGTCGAGCACATAGGCGCGCATGCCCGCGAGCGGATAACCGATCCGCGCGTCCTCGTCGTCGGCGCGCAGCCGCGCGCACGTGGCCCAGACCGTCGCTTCCGTCGGGCCGTAAAAGGTCCACGCGTCGACGCCGAGCGACGCGAGCCGGTTGACGAGCGCACCGTCGACGGCAGCGCCGCCGACGCACACGACCTTCAGGGTCCGCACGCCGCACCGGTCCAGCACCGGCAGCAGCAGACGGCAGGCGGCCGGCGTCAGTCCCATGTGCGTGATGCCGTCGCGCACGAGCGCGTCGTACAGCGCGTCGGGCGAGGCCGCTTCCCGCTCGCCGAGCACGGTCAGCGCGCAGCCGTGAGCAAGCGGCCCCCACAACTCCCACATCGAAAAATCGAAGCTCGGATGATGCGCGAGCGTCCAGTGCGCATCGGCGACGTCGAACATGAACCGGCTCGCCGCCAGCAGGTGCTGCAGGCTGTTCCGGCTCACCGCGACGCCCTTGGGCAGGCCAGACGACCCCGACGTATGGATCACATACGCGGTATCGAGCGGATCGGGGCTGGGCAGCGCGGCGTCGCTGACCTGCTCGGCCAGTGCCCGCCACCGCGAATAAGCGAGCGTCGGCGCCGGCATCGACGCGGCCAGTCCGGCGTGCGCGGCCGAACACACGAGGTGGCGCACGCCGGCATCCCGGCATGCGCGGGCCAGCCAGGCGGCGGATTGATCGGGATGCAGCGGCGCGACGGCAATCCCGGCCCGGAATCCCGCGATCACCGCCAACGCGGCATCGACGCCGCGTTCCATCAGGATGCCGACGGGACCGCGCGCCGGCGCGAGTTGCCTGAGCGCGAGGGCCATGCGATGCGTGACGCGCATCAATTCGTCGCGCGACAGGCGCTGCTTGCCGTCGCGCAGCGCGATCGCATCCGGCGCGCGGCGCGCATGCGCGCGCAACGCGGCTTCGATGAAATCGGCCGGCGGCGCCGGCGCGACCGGTTCCCGGCGATGCCAGTCCGGCGGCTGCACGAACGCAAGCTCACCACATGGCGTCGCCGGCGCGCCGGCGAGCAGCAACGCGAAACGCGGCAGGTCGGCGACGCACCGCTCGACGAAATGCCGGGGCACCATCGCGGCGTCGTGCTTCAGTCCGCAGGTCCACCCGTCGCTCCGCACGTAGACGGTCAGTGCCAAATCGTATGGCGTCCCATGCTGCTCGACATGCTGCGTGTCGAGCCATGCGTCGGCATCCGGCTCCGGCATCACATTCCACACCAGCCCAACCTGCGTGAATGCGGTCATGCCGGGGCTCACCTCGCGCACGCCGGCGCGTTCGCACAGCGCGGGAAACGGCACCGGCGCCGCACGCAGTCCGCCGCGCAACGCATCGCGATTGCGCAGCAGGAGATCGGCAAAGGTGTCGCGCGCGTCGATGCGCTGGCGAACCGGCAAGGCATTCGCGAAATAGCCGATCGTCCGGCTGAATGCGCGGGTCCGGCCATGAACCGGCGTGGCCACGCTGACGTCGTCCGACGCGCAATGAACGTGCAGCAGCAGTTGAAACACCGACAGCATCGCAACATATGGCGTCACGCCGTGCGTGCGCGCGCAGACCGCCAGCGCATCACGGACAGCGTTCGGCAAGGCGAAGCGGTATTCGCGTTCGGTTCGGTTCGCGGGCCGCGCCGCGGGCGCGCCGCCGAACGACAGCAGTTCTGCCGGCTGAACCAGATGAACCGCGTACGCGTCGGCGCGCGCGCGCGCATCGGCGCTGTCGAGCCAGTCGCGCTCCCAGGTCGCGAGCCGCCGGAAATTCGCGTCGGCCTGGAAAGCGCGCCGCGTCCGCGACGCAGCCGCGGTCTCGTCCGCGTAGTGCGTGTCCAGCTCTCGCAGAATCAGCGGAAACGACAGGAAATCCACCACGATGTGATGCGCGGTGAACACGAGCAGTGCGACTGTCCCGGCCGCCGGATCGCCGAGCGGCGCGCACACCCGCGCGCCGTTCAGAGTCAGGCCGTCCGCCGCCGCGCGGGACGCAAGGACCGCCACGCAGCGAAACAACGCCACGTCGCCGACGGCGTGCGCGCGCGCAAAGCGCGCGTCGATGAAGGCCGCCAGGCGCTCGCTGGACCAGTCCTGCGCCGGTTCGAGCGGCAACAAATCGTCATCCCCGATCCGCCCGAGGTCGAGCGGATACGCGGCGAGCCCGCTCGCTCCGTCGCCGATCCGGCACCGGAGAATCTCATGACGTTCGACGAGGCGCCGATACGCGCGCCGCAGCGACGCGATGTCCGGCACCGTGCGCGCACGCGCAATGCCCAGCATCGCGTACGTCGCCGCGTCCGGAAACATGGACTGATAGCGCCACAGCAATTGCTGGTTGACGGAAAGCGGATAGCCGTCCCGCGTCTGCGCGTGATTCACGGCGCCAAGCCTCCGAGCAGCGTGTGCAGACACGCCTGCCCCTCGTCGAGTTCGAACCAGCCGCGCACCGGCTCGAACGCGAAATCGCCGATCGCGCACAGGCCGATGCCGCAGGACGGGGCGCGCATGCGCAGCAACTGCGCCATCGCCCCCGCTTCGAGCAGGCTGTAGTCGCGCGCGCGTGCGCCGTACATCGGTTCGATGGCGGCCGGCCGCGACACCAGATGAATCGAAAACGCGGCCTGCCGATGAATCTCCGCGTTGAGCAACGGGTCGTACAGCGAGCCATCGATCACGAGATCGGGCGCCAGCAGCCACAGCTCTCCGCGCGTCGGATGGAAGTAATACAGGCCGCATGACAGACCCGCGACGGCGCCAGCCTTGACGTACAGATAGGCCTGCACTGGATAGCGCGCGCCGGCCGACGCGTAGGCGGCGCGGCGCGGCGAGTTCGCATCCGTTTGTGCGAGCACGCCCAGCAGCCGCGCCAACTGCGCGAGTTCCAACGGCGTCTCGCGAAACGTCCGGACGCTGCCGGCGCACGGACTGTCCGATGCATCGACCGCGAGACGCACGACCGGCCAACCGGCGTCGTCGCGAAGCGCGTCGATCACCGGCCCGACGCGCCGCTCGTCCGCGCCGCCGATGTCCGCCGCATCAGGAGGCGCCGGCGGCGCGACCGCGTCTCCTCGCGCCGCATCGACGCTTGCCGCCAGCATCGCGACGGACGGCGAGAAATTCAGCGCGTCGAAGCCGATGCGCACGCCGGTGCTGTCCTCGATGCGGTTGATGATGCGCACCAGCTCCATCGAGTTGGCGCCGAGGCCGATGATGTTCGTGTCGTGGTCGGGCACGGCCACGCCCAGCACCGATTCGACGATCTGCCGGATCTGCGCGAGGGTCGACGACGCGCCATCGGAACCTTCGCCGACGATGGGCGAACCGGCCGACGGCGATGCAAGCGATGCGTCCATCATCGCTCAGTTCGCCGCGCCGGCGGCGGTCGCCGTGCTCGCCGCGTTGCGGTGAACGGGCACCGCGTACAGTTCGTAAATCGGACGCCGCGTATACAGGTCGCCTTCGCCGCCATAGCTGCTTTTCGCACCGGCCGGATGCTCGCCGCTCGTCACCTTCGCGAAGAACTTGTCGTAGGACGCCCGATCGCGCCAGATCGTAAAGTGCTTGAAGGGCGCTGCGTTGTCGTCGGCGAGCGGCGCCAGGAGATAGGATTCGAGCAGGCCGTCCGCGCGCCCGAGGGCGCCGGCGTAGCGCTGTTCGTACAGTGCCTCGAATTGCGCGCGCTTGCCAGGCGTCACGTAAATGCTGGCGATGGAAGCGACGGGCGCGTTTGAATCGGCCGCGCTCGTCGCGGTTTGCGCGCAGGCCGGAACGCCGGCGAGCGCGGCCAGCAGCAGAATTGCGTTGCCAATGCGGGTCTTCATGGTTTTCTCATGACGTATCGAGGGGTGACGGAATACGATCGGCGACGATGCGCCGGATCAGTCCAGGCGGGGCACGATGTCCTCCAGCACTTTGCGGGCCATCCAGTTGCCGTCCGCCGAGGTCGCACCCAGCCTCACCACCACGAGATCCTGGTCCGGAACGACGATCACGAACTGGCCCTGGAAGCCGCCGAGATAGAACGCGCCGTGCGACACCTCCGGACCCAGGGAATTGAGCCAGTAGCCGGCGCCGACTTCCGTGCCGATCGGCATGTTCCGCGCAAGCGTCGGGCGCAGGCTGTCCTTCAGCCAGTTCGCGGGCAGCAGTTCGCCGGCGCGCGCGCTGTTGCGCGACTGATCGAGCAGGAACTGGCCGAGCCGGCCCCAGTCGCGGGCGGTCGCGAGCATGAACGACGACAGCATGTAGTTGCCGTCCGGTGCCGCTTCCAGCACCGCGCTCGTCATGCCCAGCGGACCAAGCAGCGCGCGATATGGATAGACGAGCGGGTCTTCCCGGTGTGCGCGCAACGAATCCGCAAGCACGGCCGACAGGATTTCGTACGAGCCGCCCGAGTAGCGCCATGCCTCGCCGGGCAGCATAGTCCGCGCAACGTCGCGGGGCGTCAGACTCTTCGCCGGGCCGAGCACCGATTCGAAACGCTGCGCGTCCGGGAGCGGCTTCGGCGCACCGGCGGCGTCCTCGCGCGCGGCCAGCGGCTTGGCCGCCGCGTACGCCGCGGGATCATGCGCCGCGGTCAGCATCTTCATCAGATCCGAGCGCGTGCCGAGATAGCTTTCGCTCCACGCGAGTCCCGACGTCATGCGCAGCAGTTGATCGACGGAAATCTGCCGGCGCGCGTCGTCGGGCGCGCCGCGCCATTCCTGCCGAAGATCCTGTTGCGCGAGCGTCAGCCACCCGCGCAGCACGAGCGTCCCGGTCAGCAGATTGGCGACGCCCTTCACCATCGAATAACCCGGCAGCGGCGTATCCATCGTGACGCCCTGCGCATATCGCTCCGCGACGATCCTGCCGCGATGCATGACCAGCACCGCGCGCGTATTCTTCAGCAGCGCGGAATCGTTCTCGTCGAACGCATGGTCCAGCGCGGGGATCAGCGCCGGGAGCGGAGCGGCCGCGAGCGGCGCGGGATGGGTCGCGCTGGCTTCGCCCACCTGCGGATAAGGTTTCGGCGACGCCGCGCGCGTCAGCGCGGGGGACACCGCGTTGTCGAGCGTGCAGCCGAGCCCGTCCCGATAGCGGGCGGTGCGCTTCACCGGGCCCAGGCTCGCGGAGACCGCGCGGCGGTCGCGATCGATCTCCACCGGGATCGGCGGCAGATCGGCCAGATCCTGCGTGCGGATCTGCCGTTCGTCGAGTCCGGCAACGAAGAGACCGGAGCACATGATCTTGGCGTAGGTCGACGCGCCGATGAAGGCCGGGCTGGGGCCGTCCGGCGGGTTGTCGGCGGCGAGCGCGGCAAGCGGCGCGCCGGACAGCGCGGCGCTCAGCGCGACACCCTGCAAGTAGCGCTGCGCCGGCAGCCGGTCGAGGAGACGCGGCGCGCGCGGCGAGCGGGAGGCAACAGACGAACGTTTCACTGGTCTTTCCTGTTCGAAGAAGTTGTCAGAAAGCCGATCACGGCATTCAGATCGTCGGCCGACAGCGCATTCAGGCTGTCGCGCATCCTGTCGGGCATGCCGCGCCGACCGTAGACGAAATCGCGCAGCGCGCCGACGAGGTACGCGCGGCCCTGCCCTCGCAGCAGCGGACTGTCGGCCGCCTGCTCGTGGCAAACGGCGCAATGCTGCTGATAACGCGCAAAGCCGACGCCAGCGGTGCCGGCGCCCGCGCCAGTCGACGGCAGCAGGCCGAAGCGCTGCGACGCCAGATACGTCGCTAGCTGGTCGATTTCTTGCGGCGTGAACGCCGGCATCAGACGCGGCATGAGACTGCCGTCGGCCCCAGGGTGGCGAAACGCGTCGAGCCGGCTGACGAGATAGCCTTTTTTCTGCCCGAGAATGACCGGTATCGCCCTGTCGTGTCCGCCCGCCGTATCGTGACAGGACATGCAGTCCTTCACGTGATAGCGGTTATCGTCCGCGACCGCCGACTGCGACGCGCAGACGAGCAGGCTCGCGTACACCGCGCGGCGCAGCGCGCCGTGCGTCCGATGAATCGTCCAGTGCGCGAATCGCGCCATGTCATTCAGCCTCCATGAGTGCCGCTTCGATGCGTTCGCGCATGACGCGCCGATCGAGCTTGCCGTTGTCGTTCAGCGGAATTGCCATGTCGCGATGCCAATGCCGCGGCACCATGTACGCCGGCAGTCGTTCGCCGCAATGCAGCCGGATGCGCTCCGTCGACAGTGCGTCGTCGGCCTGCAATACCGCATGCAGTTCGACCACGCCCGCGCGGCCCGCGACCGGCACCACGACGGCGCGGGACACCCCGCCGCACGCGCCGATCACATGCTCGATCTCCGCGCACTCGATCCGATGACCGGCGATCTTGACCTGTGAATCGATGCGTCCGAGCAGTTCGATCACGCCGTCGGCCCGATAGCGCGCGAAGTCGCCCGTCCGGTAGCGGCGTTCGCCGGTCAGCGCGTCGACGACGAAGGCCTGCGCGGTCAGATCGTCGCGCTGCCAGTATCCGTCGCTCAGGCTCGCGCCCGCGATCGTCAGTTCACCGGCGACGCCATCCGGACAGGACAGGCCAAAGCTGTCCACGATGTCGCAGCGCTGTCCGCGCAGCGGCATGCCGTATGGGATGCGGGTCCAGTCGGGGGCCACCGTGGCCACGGGAAAGGACACCGACCAGATGCCCGCCTCGGTCGCGCCGCCGAGCGACAGGAAGCGCGCGCCCGGCGCGAGCTCTCGCAGCGCGTCCGGCAGATGCAGTGCGATCCAGTCGCCGCTCAGCATCACCCAGCGCAGCGGCAGCGTGCCGATCCGCGCGGTCTTGCCCTTCGCATAGTCGACGAGCAGTTCGAACAACGCGGGCGCGGTGTTCCAGATCGTGACCCGATGTTCGACGCAAAGCGCCCACCAGGCCCCCGGCTCCATGCGCGCCGACGCATCCGGCATCACCAGCGCGGCGCCGGACGACAGCGTGCCGAACAGGTCGAACACGGACAGGTCGAAGCCGGGATCGGACAAACCGAGCACGCGGTCGCCCGCGCCGAGCCGCAGGCGGGCGCGCAGGTCGTCCAGCGTGTTCGCCACGGCGTGGCGGCGCATCATGACGCCCTTCGGCTCCCCGCTGCTGCCTGACGTGAACATCACATACGCGAGCGCGGCGGAATCGAAGACCGGCTGGAATTCGCCCAGATCGATCTCGTCGTCGCGCTCGGGAACGTGGAACGTCCGGACCGCCGGCCGATCCGGTCGCGACGGCAGGTCCGCGCCGTCCGAGAACGCATACCGGATGCCGTACCGGTCGATCACGCGGGCCACGCGCTCGCGCGGCCAGCGCAACGACAGCGGCACGTACGCGAAACCGGCCAGTTGCACGGCGAGCGCCGCTACCGCATAGCGCCAGCCGGGCGTCATATGGAGCGCCACGCACGTCGCGCCGTTGGCTTCGCGCGTCAGGCGCGCGGCAAGCCGCGTCGCGCGCGTCCACAGCGCGCCGTAGGTCAGCGTGCGGTCCGACGCAATGACGGCCGCCGCATCGGGCGCCTCACGGCATCGGCGCGCGAACCGGCTCAGATAGTCCTCGCCGGGTTCGCTCTCGCGTTCGGTCGCGCGACGGCGCGCGCGTTGCGCGGCGGGCAGCCGGACGGACGGCGCGTTCACTTCGTCCGGCGCGGCGGTCAGCGCGATCACCAGATCGCGGTAGGCCGCGAACATGTCGTCGATCACGCCCGGCGCGAACCGCTCGTCGACGCTGTCCCAGTGCAGGCGCACCAGACCGCCCTCGCCCACCACCTGGTTGTCGATCCACACGCCAGCCGTGCGCGTGATCCGGTGGCGCTCCGTGCCCAGCGACGCGAAGGACGCCGCGCCGCCGTCGAGCTCCGGGATATGCGTAAAGACATAGCGCATCGCGTCCTGAGTCGCCGACGCGTGCCGCGCTTCGCGGGCCACTTCGACGCCGCCATAGTCGCGATGGTCCAGGTCCGCAAGCAGGCGCGCGTGGACCGCGCGCGCGAACGCAAAGAACGACGCGGCGGGCGCGCCGTCGATTTCGAGCCACAGGACCGACGTGAAATCCCCCGCCACGCGATTGACGTGCGGGTGAACGGGCGGCCGGTCGAACCAGGTCAGCGTGATGGAAAACGCCTTTCGCTCCGACCAGCGTTGCAGCACCGCCACGTAAGCGGCGAGATACAGGCTGCTCGCCGGCACGCCGACGCGGGCGGCGAGCGCCGCGAGCGCCCGCTGCGCATCGGCATCGAGCGTGAGCGCGCGCCGCCTGACCACCGGCAAACGCGCATCGGCGTCGTTGCGCACCGGCAATGCCGGCATCCCCGGCAACGACGCGAGCCGTTCGCGCCAGTACCGCCGCGCCGCGTCCCGTATGGCCGGATCGGCATGCCGGCGCCGGTGCTCGAGTACGTCGCGGAATGAAATGTCGAGCGCCGGCAGCGCGGCGTCCGGATCACGATAGAGCGTCGCACATTCGCGCGCGAGCATGCCGAGGCTCCACGCATCGGCGATCAGGAAGTCCACCTTGACGACGAGAATGTCCATCTCGGCCGAGAGCCGGAACACGCGCAAATCAAACAACGGCCCGCCATCGAGCGGGAGCGGCGCAAACGCGTGCCGCTCGCGCCATTCCAGCAGCACGGCCGCCTGGCGCGCCGGATCGAGGTCGCGCAGGTCCCGGCAAGCGATGCGATACGGCCGCGCGGGCTGCACCGACAATTGGCCGTCGCCATCGAACCGGGCGCGCAGCATGCCGTGACGCACAATCAGCCGATTCCACGCATGCGTGAGCCGGTCGGCGTCGAGGCGCGCGATTTCCCACTCCTGATACAGATGGCTGCCACCGCCGTCGGATCCCGCCTGATGGCGCGCGATCCAGTACGCCTGCTGCAACGGGGTGGGCGCGAACGGAACGGCCTCCGCGGCCGGGTCGCCGACGAGCGGCGTCGCGGCGGGCGCCGAGGTTCGTTGCGCGCGCACCAGTTGCGCCTCGTCGGCCAACGTCGGCGCGGCCAGCAGCTCCGCAACGCTCAGCCGGCAACCGAACCTGCGCTCGATCAGGCCGCCCAGTTGCAGCAGCAACAGCGAATGACCGCCGGCTTCGTCGAAGCGACTGTCCCGCGTGACGTCCGCGTCCGGCAACAGTTCGCGCCACAGGCCGGCCAGCGCCGCCTCCACGTCGTCCAGCGAGGTCGCGGCGGCGCTTTCGAGACGGCGCGCGCTCGTCGTGCGCAATGCCGCGCGATCGATCTTGCCGGTCGGCGTGAGCGGCATCTGCTCGAGCCGCCAGAACTGCGCGGGCCGCGCCTCCGCGCTCAACTGCGCGCGCAGCGCCTGCCGCCACGCGTCGGGATCGCATTCCGGCGCACACTGCAGGAAAGCGATCAGCACGCCGTGCTGCTCGATCACGGCGGCGCGCCGCACCCGCGGCAAGCGCTCGAGACATGCCTCGACACCGTCGAGATCGACGCGCACGCCGCGCACCTTGATCTGCCGGTCACGCCGGCCGACGATCTCCACGCCGTGCGGACCGACCCGTGCGAGATCCCCGGTGCGGAACAGCCGGCTGTCGCCGCGCTCGCGCGCCCAAGGATTCGGCATGAAGCGCTCGGCGGTCAACGCGGGCTGCCCGAGGTAACCGTGCGCCAGCGCCGCGCCGCTCACATACAACTCACCCTCGCCTCCCGGCGGCGCCGGGTCGAGGTTCGCATCGAGGACATGAAGGCACAGGTTGTCGAGCGGCGCGCCGACGGGAACGCCCGGTCCCGGATCGTCGGAGTCAGCGCACGCATCCAGTGCGAAAGCGCTGACATCCGCCGCCACCTCGGCGCTGCCATACAGATTCAGGCATTGCACCGTGGGCAGCAGCGCGCGGACGCGTCGCACGAGACCACGCGTCAGCGGCTCGCCGCTCACCGCGATGCGGCGCAACGCCAGCCTGGGCCGCGATGGGCGCAGTTCGAACTGCGTCAGCAGGGATTCGAGCAGGGTCGGCACCACGACGAGATGCGTGATGCGGTGCTGCTGCAACAGCTCGGCAATACGCCCGGCATCGCGGCATTCGGCATCGTCCGGCAGGACCAGCAGCGCGCCCGCGCACAATGGACCGAGTACTTCGCAGAACACGTCGACAAAGCTCGCCGCCGTCTTCGCCAGGCAGACATCGCCCGGCTCGAGCGGATAGCGCTTCAGTTGCCACGCGATGCGGTTGCTCAATCCGGCGCGCGTGCCGACGACGCCCTTCGGCTCGCCCGTGCTGCCGGACGTGAAGATCAGATAGGCCGGCAGCGCGCCTGCCGACGGCCAGCGTTCGAGGACCACCTGGTCCGGGTCCGAGACGCCGTCGACCGGCGCAACGTGCCGCCCGGACGGGAACGCGCAGCCCGCCCCTAGTTCGTCCGCGATGACGAACGCGGGCTGGCTCGCACGCAGCATTGCGTCGATGCGCACGGCGGGAAGCCGCGGGTCGATCAGCACCGCCGTCGCGCCCGCCTTCATGACGCCGAGCAGCGCCACGACCCAGCGAAACGAGCGCGGCACGATGATCGCGACGATCGCGCCGCGTGCGTCGCCGGCATCCAGCAAGCGCCGGGCCATGACCTGCACCGACGCGGCGAGCGTGCGATAGGAGTACTCGCGGTCGCCTTCGCGTAGCGCGATCCGCGCGGCATGTGCCGCCCACGCCGGCTCAAACAGGTCGCCAAGTTCCGGCACGGCGACCGGCGCGCCCGCCAGCCGCGAAGGCGTCATCTCCAGCCGCGTGACCGGTGCGACGCCGATCGTCAGCACATTCGCGTCGGGGGTCCGCGCGAACGCGCTCAGGATCGCGTCGAACTGCAACGCGAACGCGTCGGCCTGCTCCGGCGCGACGCGCGCGCGATCAAACGCCAGATAGAGCCGGTACGCACCCGTGGCGGCATCCCGGTCCACCCACAGCTTGAACGGATAGTGGGTCTTCTCTTCGCCGAAGTAGCCGCGAAGCTGCAACGCGCGGCCCAGCGCACCGGTGTCGGCGATCGCCTGCAGTTTGCGAAAGTGCGTGTAGTTGAAGCAGTTGTCGAACAGCGCCACGGACCAGGGCCGCTGAATGTCGCTCAAGGGCAGATGCCGGTGCGCGATCACCTGCGCCTCCGTGCGCATCAGCGCCGCGAGATAGCCGCCAACCGGCATCGATGCAAACACATGACGCAACGGCACCGTGTTCAGATGCAGGCCCAGCACCTCCGCGCCGCCATCGGTCTCGACGCGGGTGTGCGTCTCCAGCCCGACGACGACATCCAGTGTCCCGCACCAGAGCGACAGGGCTCTCAGATAGGCGGCGAGCAGCACGACCTTCGGCGTCGCGCCATGCGCGCGTGCCACGGCGTCGACGGAACCGGCCGCGCCGAAGGGCATTTCACGGATCACGATGTCGGGCGGCGAATCCCCCGCGGACGGCGCGTTGCGCGTCACGCGGCTCGGCGCGCAGTCCTTCAGGTGTTCGCGCCAGAATGCGCGCGCGTCGTCGCGCGCCACGACGTCGCGTTCATGGCGCACGTAATCATGGAAGGTGAGCGCAGGGGGCGCGGGACGGACTGGCGCGTCGCCATCGAGGAGGCGACCGTAGTGCGCCACCAGTTCCGCCAGCAGCGACGTGGCGCTCCAGCCGTCGAGCAGCGCGTCATCCAGCAGCAGCAGCACATGCAGGACGGGGCCGGCGGGCAGCGCGAACAGGTGGACGGCCCGCCCGATCGGATAATGTGCGGCCGGCGTCCGTTCCGCCAGCCAGTCGCGCACGGTCCGCCCGTGCAGCGCCTCGACGGTCACGGACGCGTCGCCCGCGGGATAGACGATCTGCATCGGCTCGCTGTAGCCCGACGCGTCGATGACGGTGCGCAATACCGGATGCCGTTCGACACAGTTCGACCATGCCTGTTCGAGCAGCGCGGGCTCGAACGCCACACGGCTTTCGAGTTCCGCCCACAGCACGTCGCGGTAGATCGTCGCATCGCCGTAACGGGACCGGTAATACACGATGCCCTGCTGCAACGCCGACAGCGGAAAGGCATCGACGGCCGCATCGGGCACGCGCCGGCGATCGTCGCCCGACAGCAGCGCGAACGGCTCGGCGCGCCGCGCCGGACCGGCGGGCGGCGCGGCCGCGTTCAGTCCGGCGAGTTGCGCGATCGTGGGCGCGCGATACAGGTCGGCGAGCGACATCCGGAACCCCGCCTTTTGCGCGCTTTCGATCACCAGCAGACCGCTGAGCGAATCGCCGCCCAGCGCGAAGAAGTTGGCGTCGGCGGCGACCGATTCGAGGCCGAGGTGCCGTGCGACGATGTCGCGGAGCATCGCCTCCCGCTCGCTCTCGGCGAGTCCGTCATCGTTCGGCCGGTCGGCGATGCGGGTGCGGAACCGCTGCGCGCGCTGCTCGACCCGGTTCGCCAGATCGGCGACCGGCGCTGCGGCTACGATCAGGCTTTCGAGCGCGCATCCGTCGATGAGGCGTTCGAGCGACGCGAGCGCTGTCGACGCCGGCAACCCGTGAGAAAGCGCATCGCCCGCGATCGCCAGCGCGGGCAGCACGCGTTCGTCGAGCGGCGCGAAACGCACGCCGGCCATCGCCAGCAAAGGCACGTCGTGCGCATCCGTCACGCAGACATCGGCGAGCACGAACTCTTGCGCTACGTCGCGAATCGCGACGTAGCTATAACGCGCGGCGGCTAGCGATGCCACCGCTCGAATCCGCCCGAATGCGACCGGCACGGAGAACGTGGCCGCGCATGACTGGATCGGCGCCAGCGCGGCATCCATCACCGCGGGATGCATGGGCCATTCGTCGAAGTCACGGTCCAGCGCGTCGACCCGCAATTCGACGCGATAGAGGCCGCCGCACCGGCGAACCTCGCCCAGGCAGCTCCAGCGCGGGCCGACGCTCAGGCGCGCGGGAAGCCGAACCGCGCACGGCGCGGCGCGCCCGTCCGAACAGGCCGCGATCCAGCGCGCCGGAACGTCGTCCAGAATCAGCTCGTCGGGCTGCGTCGCAACGGCCGTGCAGACCACTGCGCCGCTCGCGTCGCTGACGTCGAGCTTCCGGGACGCATCCGCGCGCGACACCGACAGCGCGACCCCGGCGCCGTCCGGCGCCAGCACAGGCGCAAGCAGCGCGACGTCGCTCAGATCCGCATCTGGCGCCACGCGCAGCAGCAGTGCGATATGGGCGGTTCCCGGCAACAGCGCGACACCATCGACCCGATGTTCGCGCAACAGCCATGCGTCGCGCGGCAAGACCACGTGTGCAGCGACGCTGCCGGCGTCGCGGGACCGGCCGGCCAACGCGGGTCGCGCGCCGCACCAGCCGCGCAACGCGCGCGCCATGCCCGTGTCCAGCCAAGTGTCCCAGGCAATCGACAGCACGCGCCACGGGGTCGCGCGGCTTCGTGCGAACGCGTCGAGATACGCGTTCGCCGAACAGTATTCGGCTTGCCCCACGCCGCCGAGCCAGGCGTTGACCGAGCTGGCCAGCACCATGAAATCGAGCGGCACGTGCGCGAACACCCGGCATAGCGCCTGCACGCCGCGAACTTTTGCCGCGCAGCGTCGCCAGGCCTGGTCGGGATTCTTGGTCAGCAGCACGCCTTCGCCGCTCGCGCCCGCGCAGTGGAAGACACCGTGAATCGCGTGCAGCCCGCCGTCGATCCCGTCGCCCAGCCGCGCGAGTTGCGCGTCGCTTTCGACGTCCGCCTGAACGTAGACGACGGACGGATGCTGCTCGCAAAAGGCGCGCCAGTCGTCGAGCGCCGTCTGCGCGCGTCGCCCGCACACGAGCACGCGCGCGCCATAGGCGCTTGCCAGCCATGCCGCCAGCGCTCGCCCGATTCCGCCCGCGCCGCCTGTCACCAGATAGGTTCCGCCGGTGCGCAACACCGGACCGGGCGTCGCGGTCGCTTCGTCGAACCCTCCCGGCATGGTTTCGATACGCGGGGCGTACACGCGCGCGCCGCGCACGGCGAAGACGGCGAACGCGCCGTCAGCGTCCGCGTCGGCCGCGATCAGGGCCGCGGCGGTTCGCCAGCCCGCATCGTGTTCGATGCCATCGGAATCCCCCGCGACGTCGTACACCCGGCAGACGACGCCTGACGTTTCCTGAGGCAGCACGCGCGCAGGCCCCCACATCGCGGCCCGGTCGGCACTCGGCGACACGCCTTCAGCGTCAGTCAGTCCCGACGAGATCCAGTGAATGCGCAGCGCCTGTTTCGCGTCCGTCGGCCCTGCCGCGATCGCGCTCGCGAATGCGAGCGCACAGGCGAGCGACGTGTCGAACGGAAGCGCGGTCGCACCCGCGCCGTCGAAATAGATCAGCGACGCGGGAACGTTCGCTGCCGCTTGCCCGGCCCACGCGCGCCGCCACGCTGCGACGGAGGTGAAGTCGAAGCACTGCGAAGCGGCCCTGCGCGCATCGTGCGCGACGCCGTCGGGCACATGCATCCATACGTCGAGCTCGCCCATCGCGGCGAGACTGTCGCGCAACGTATCGGGCAACGGCGTCGCCGCGACGCACAGGAGCCGGCCTGAACTGCGAGCGGGAACCCGGCGACGCGAATCGCGCACCCAATGCAGATGCGCGACGTGGGCATTCTTGCCCGCTTCGGGGCGCGGCACGTCAGGTTTCGCCTGATACGTCAGCGTCGTTCGCTTGAATGGATAGCCGGGCGCCGACGTCGGACGCGGACGGGACCGATGCAGCCGGGTCCAGTCGACATCGACGCCGCGCGTCCACAGCTCGGCTAGCGGACGCACGCCTGCCGCTTCGTCGAACCCATCCGCGATGACCGTACACGAGGAAAGCGCGTCGAGGCACCGTGCAAACGGCGAGTCCGGCGCGGTCCCGACGCCGATCCGTTGAAGAATCGCCGCGCCGCCGGACAGTGCGCTCAGCACCGTGTCTGCCAAGCGCGCGGGCGCGTGGGCGCGCATCGCCCAGTGCGACGGCTGACGCGCGTCGTTTCGCGTCAGCCAGCCGCCCGTGACGCACGATGCGACGGGAATCGCCGGATGAGCCGTCTCGACATCCAGCAGACCCTCGGCAAGCGAGGCGGCGGCCCATGACGGCGACGCGCGCCACGCGTCCGCCTCGTCAACGTCGCGTTGCCGGCCGGCCCCGCCATCGGCATCCGCCGAGGTCGCCGAGGTTGCCGCGGACGGCGCGAGCCGGTTCGCGCAGCACTGCGCCAGTTCGAGCGCATCGTCCGGCGAGAACATCCCGGATACGGTCGCGGCGATCAGTTCGCCGATCCCTTCGCCCAGCAGCGCGCGCGGCGCCACCCCGCATGCCAGGTAATGCTGCGCCAGCGCGTAGCCATGAACGAACGTCGCCAGATACGCACTGCGCGCATCGTGCACGCGCGTCTCGTCCGCCGCGTGCGCGTGGCCGCCGAGCAACCATTGCCGCACCCGCGCCGCCGCGCGTGCATCGAGTCGGCCGAGCAGCCGGTCGAGGTTCGCCGCGAACACCGGCGCATTGCGATAGGACGTCGCGCCAGCGCCGGCGAACGGCATGCATTCGCCGGCAAACGCCCAGATCACACCCGGTGCGACGTCCGGCGCCGGTTCGGCGCCCTCGGTGCGCAGACAGGAAAGATCGCCGCGCACGCCATCGCGCCGCGCGAGCAACACGCCGCGATGACGGCCCCGCCCGCGCCTGCGTTGCAGCGTGTAGGCGAGGTCCGGTAATCCGGCCGATGGCGCGGCATGCGCCGCCTCGACGAGCACGTCCAGGTAACGCTGCAGCGAATCGACATGCGGCGCGACGAGCGGCATCGCCTGCATCGCATCGTTGAAACCTGTACATACCGCGTCACCACTCGTGTCAGGCGCTTCCTGCAGCACGACGTGCGCGTTCGTGCCGCCGATGCCGAACGAACTGACGCCAGCCAGCCGCGCGCGCGTTCCGCGCAGCCACGGCGCGACTCGGTCGCAAATCGAGAATCGTCCGTCGGTCGGAAGGGCCGCGGTTTCGCTGGAGACATTCAGCGTCGGCGGCAGCACGCCGTGATGCAGGCTCAACGCGGTCTTGATCAGCCCGGCGATGCCGGCCGCGTTGTCCGTGTGCCCAAGATTGCCCTTCACCGAGCCGAGCAGGCAGCGCCGCCCAGACGATCCGGCCGCGCCGAACGCCTGATCGAGCGCGCGCAATTCGATGCGGTCGCCGACCGCCGTGCCGGTGCCATGCGCTTCGACGTAATCGATGTCGTCGCCGCTCACGCCCGCCACCGCGTGCGCCATGCGAATCACTTCGGCCTGCCCGCGCTCGCCGGGCGCGGTGTATCCCGCCTTGTCGGCCCCATCGTTGTTGACGGCCGACCCGCGAATCACCGCGTAGATGCGGTCGCCGGCCGCGCGTGCGTCCGCGCATCTCCGCAGCACGACCACGCCGACGCCATCGCTGAAAACCGTCCCGCCCGCATCGCGCGCGAATGGCCGGCACACGCCGTCCCGCGCCTCGATGCCGTCCGCGAAATGGCGATAGCCCTGCTGCAACGGAAAATGAACGCTCGCGCCGCCCGCCAATGCGACATCGCAATCGCCGTCGAGAATCGATTGGCACGCCAAATGCACGGCGACCAGCGACGTCGAGCAGGCGCTCTGCACCGTGACTGCCGGGCCATCTAAATCGAGTTTATAAGCCACTCTTGAAGTGGCCGTATCCTTGTCATTGGCAATACCGGCGCGCCACCGGTCGAGTCCACTCCATTTGCGCAGATCATTTGACAAATGCGTGACAAGATAGGTGTTAAAGCCGACGCCGCCATATACGCCAATCCGCTCGTCTTTATCATTCGCGAGCGCGGCGTCTTCGAGAGCATGCCAACAGGTTTCGAGAAAGATGCGCTGCTGTGGATCCAGCAAGGCCGCTTCTTCGGGCGCATAGCCGAAAAACGCGGCGTCGAAATCGAGCGCATTATCAAGGCTGCCATTCGCCCTGACATAAGCGCTATCGGCAAGAACTTCCGGCGTAACTCCGGCGGAACGCAATGCGTCGTCGGACAGCAGGCGAATAGCGCTGCGACTTTCCAGCAGAAAACGCCAGAATGCCTGGACATCGCTCACGCCCGGAAAGCGGCACGCGATGCCGACAATGGCGATCGCTCCATGCTCGCCGGACAGCGTAAGCCCCTGATTCTCTTGCATTCTGACTCGATCCCGCTCGTATCGTGTCTACGCCCGCACACGCCGCTCTGCCGCCCCGCGGACATTGACTGCCCGCGCCTCTCACCGTCGGCCGTTCACTCAAAAAATAAGGCAGCCGCTTCTTTCCCCCATGCCGCCGCCCCGGTTTTACGCGGTCGCTTACGACATGTAAGTCGCGCAGGAGTATGACATAGAGGCTCCAAGAAACGCAAATCATTCTCGCTACCAATAGCAATTACAAATTGAATCGGCTACTCTATCGTGGCATTACGTCTCCCTGACATACGACTGCCCACCCTCTTATCTGATGAAGCAGGAGCTCCAATGACCCTTCCCATGACTCGTGTGATTCTTTACGTCCACGACGTGGCGCTGCTTAAGTCGTTCTATCAAAAGTATTTCGATCTGCCGGTCGTCGAGGAAATAGACGGCGAATGGGTGGTATTCAAGGCGGGAGAAATCGAACTGGCTCTGCACCTGGCCGGCGAGGCCTATCAGAAGAAGCCCGCGGCGCCCGCTCGACGGCGCACCAACACGAAATTCGTGTTCTTGATCGGAACGGGCATTGCCGAGCATCACGATCAGCTCGCGGCGGACGGCGTCGTCGTGCAGCCGATGAAGCGTTACGACGGCTTCGCTTATCAGATGTACGACGGCGTCGATCCGGAAGGCAACGTATTCCAGGTCATGCAGTTCGACTGACGCCGTCCGCTTTCCCGTTTCTGCCGTTGCTTTCGATCATCCGCGATTTCACAGGCCCGAGCGCCATTCATGACTACGCCCTCCCTGCTGGCGCACGCCCCGGGCCCGACGTGTTCCAGAACGCTTCCCATGACGCTGGGACAACGGCGGCTGTGGACGCTCGAACAACGTCATCCCGGCAGCGCCGCCTACCACCACCTCAGCGCGCTGCGACTCGCGGGTCCGCTGGACGAGGCCGCGCTGCGCGTGTGCCTGCAGCAAGCCGTCGACGCGCACGACAGCCTGCGCATGCGCTTCCCGCGCGTGAACGGCGAGCCGGTGTGCCGGATCGACGCGCGCTGCGCGCTGCCGTTGCGGCGCTACGATCTGAGCGGAATCGATGCGGATGCGTGCGACGCAGCGCTCCGGCAGTTGGCGCACGAAGAAGTCCGGCGCGCGTTCGATCTGGAAGCCGGGCCGCTGCTGCGCGCGAGTCTGCTGTCGATCGCGCCCGGACAAGCCGTTCTGCTGCTCTGCTTTCACCACATGATCACGGATGGCTGGTCATTAGGCATCCTGGTCAATGACATCGCGACGCGATATCGCGCCTATATATCGAACGACGCGCCGCCCCGGGACACTGCGCCCCGCCCCGCGCGCGAGACGATCGACGACTATGTCTCCCAGACGCTCGGCGCGATCGGGACGCCCGCCCATCTCGCGTCGCTGAACTACTGGCAACAGCAGTTGGCTGGCCTGAGATGGACGCGGATTCCGGTCGACGCCGCGCCGGCGGCACACGCGCCGGTCTCCCGGCGGGGCCGCACGCTGCGCCGCCGTTTCGACGACGTGCCGACGGCGCTCGACGCGCCGGCGCGCAAGCTGTGCGTAACGCGCTATCAGTTGTTGCTGACCGCGTTCCTGCTGTACCTGTCCCGACGTTGCGGCAGCAACGATGTCGCGATCGCGACGCTGCTCGCCAACCGCAACACGCGCGCCCGGCAGCACCTCGTCGGCTACCTCGCCAACACGGTCGTGGTTCGGCATCGTTTCGCGCCGGAACAGCGGGCGGCCGAACTCGTCTCCGGCGTGGCGGCCACGGTCCGCGATCTGCTGCGGCACGGCGAGGTATCGCTGTACAGCATCGCGGAGCACATCCCGCAAGCGGTATCGCGGGAGCCGTCCATTCTGTTCGCTTTCCAGAACAACCCGTTGCCGCCGATGCAGCTCGGCGACGTGGCGCTGACGGCGCTCGACCTCGAAACGGGTTGCGCAAAATTCGATCTCAGCGTCTATGTCGCGGAAAGCGAAGGCAGTCTCGATCTGTGGATCGAATACGATACGGGGCTTTATCGCGACGCGAGCATCGCGTCGCTCATCGAGGGCTTCCGCGCGACGATTGACGCACTGTGCGCGGCGCTCGCCGATCCCGGCACGAGCGTCGAGCGGCGGCTCTCCGGCGTCGTCGCGCCGTCCGCGCTGCTCGGCGCCGATCCGGTCGCGAACCCGGACGCGTCGCTGCTCCGCGCGCTGCTGGACTGCGCGGCGCGCACGCCGGACGCGGTCGCGCTCGAAGCCGACGGCCAGATCCTCACCTTTGCCCGCATGCGCGACGGCGTCGCGTCGATCGCCGCCGCCCTCGATCGGCTTGGCGCGGCGCCGGGCGAACGCGTCGCGATACTTGGCGAACGCACCCCGGCCACGCTGTGCACGATCTGGGCCTGCCTCGCGCTCGGTCTCACCTACCTGCCGCTCGCGCGGGATCTACCGAACGCGAAGCTGCGGCTCATTCTCGACGATGCGGCGCCCGACTGGCTGCTCGCCGACGCGCCCGTGCACGATCTGCCGGGCGCGTGGCGGGTGGTGTCGCCCTGGCTCGCGGGTCCGCCGGCGCACGCGGCGCTCGCGCGCGCGGCGTCGTTGCCGCCGATGCTGCCGGCCTACCTGCTCTACACGTCCGGATCGACGGGCCGCCCCAAAGGCGTCCTCGTGTCGCGCGCCAACCTGGACGCCTTCTGCGCGGCGATGGACCAGACCGTGCCCCGCACACGCTCGGATGTCTGGCTCGCGGTGTCGAGCCTGTCGTTCGACATTTCCGCCGTCGAACTCCTGTGGGCAATGAGCCGGGGCTTCCGGGTCCGGGTCGACACCCTGGCGGCGCTCTGCGCGTCGCGCGCGCCGAGCACGCGCGAGGACGCCGGCCCGATCCCGTCGCTGAGCGCCTTCTACTTCGGGTCCACGGACCTGTACGCGCCCGACGAGCACCTCCGGATCCTCGAGCACACGGCCCAATGGGCCGATCGCCACGGCTTCCACGCGCTCTGGACGCCCGAGCGTCACTTCTCGTCGTTCGGCGGTTTTTTCTCGAACCCCGCCCTGACCTGCACGCATCTCGCCGCGCTCACCGAGCGCATTGCGATTCGCGCCGGCAGCGTCATCGGTCCGCTGCACCATACTGTCCGGCTGGCGGAGGACTGGGCCGCCGTCGCGCGGCTGTCGGGCGGCCGCGCCGGCCTCTCGCTCGCCCCAGGCTGGAATCCGGCCGATTTCGTGCTCGCCGGGCGACCGGTCGCGGAACGCGCGGACACCGTGGCACAGCAGGTGCGCGACCTGAGGCGGCTATGGAACGGCGAGCCGATCGCGTTTCGCGATCCCGACGGACGCTATTTCAACGCCCGCATGCCGCGTGTGTCGCGCGCCGACGTCCCGCTCGCGTTGACGGTGTCGAACCGCCCCGAGCAGTTCGAACTCGCGGCGGAACAGGGACTCGACGTACTCACGCATTTGCTCGAACAGGACGTGACGCAGCTATCGCGCAATATCGAGCGTTACCGCCAAACCTGGCAGACCTGTCACGGCGAGGCGAGCCCGCCGGGCCGCGTCGTGCTGATGCTGCACACCTACCTCGACGCCGCCGACGACACGGCGTCCGCCGTCGCCCAGCCATTTCTCGCCCGCTATCTGGCCAGCGCGCGCAACGCGCTGCGCAGTCTCGCGAACGGCCATGAGACGCCCGAGCCTCACACGGAAAGCGGACTGCTCGACAGCGCCGCCCGGCGGCTCATCGTCGAGCGCAGCCTGATCTGCGGCGCGGGGACGGCGAGGCGGCGGCTGCGGCAACTGCAACGGCTCGGCGTAGACGAAATCGCCTGCCTGATCGATTTCGGTCCCGATCGCGCAGCCATCCTCGCCAGCCTGGAGCGGCTCGCAACGGTGCGCGACACCGCCTGCCAGCCGCGCGCCGAACCCGTCGCGCCGCCGCCCGCGACCCACTTGCAATGCACGCCGTCGGCCGCACGGCTGCTCGTCGCGCGTGCGGATGGTCTGCCCGCGCAACTGGACAGACTCGCCTGCTGGGCGATCGGCGGCGAGGCCCTCGACGACGCGCTGGCGCGGCAGTTGCGCCAGTCGACCGACGCGACCCTGCTGAACCTGTATGGCCCGACCGAAGCGACGATATGGGCCACCTGCGCCGCCATTCCCGCGCGGCGCGTCGGGCCGCTCAGCATCGGCCGGCCGCTGGCGGGCACGCGCGTCCATCTGCTGGACGACGCGCTGCGCCCCGTGCCGCCGGGCGTCGAAGGGCAGATCCATCTCGGCGGCGCGGGCGTCTCGCAAGGGTACTGGCGACAACCCGCGCTGAGCGCGGCAGCCTTCATCCCGGATCCGTTCGGCGGGCCCGGCGCGCGCCTGTACGCCACGGGCGACTACGGCCGCATCACTGCGTCCGGGACGCTCGAATTCACTGGCCGCCGCGACAGTCAGATCAAGCTTCATGGCCATCGCGTCGAACTGACGGGCCTGCGCGACACGCTGCTGCGGCATTCCGCCGTGGCGGATGCGTACGTTCATCCGAGTGCGGACGCGGCGACGCACAGCGGGCCGCGGATCGTCGCCTTCGTCGTGCCGCGCGAGCCGGCGGGCGACGCACTGGCCGCCGATTTGCGCGACCACCTCGGCCATTACTGGGAGCTCGGCAGCCAGCCGCACGACATCGTTCTCGTGCCGTCGATCCCGCTCACCGCCAGCCAGAAGACCGACACTCGGCGTCTTGACGCCATGCATCGCGCGCACCTCGAACAAGCGTCATCCGTCGCGCCGACGTGCGTCGACGATCCCCGGTCAGCCGCGGCCCGCGCCGAACTGATCGACATCTGGCGGACGGCGCTGCCCGGCTTCGAGGCCGGCGCGGATTTTCATCGCGCGGGCGGCAATTCGCTGATCGCGGTGCGGCTGCTGGCGCAGGCGAACGCCCGCTTCGGCGTCGACCTCACGCTGCAGGACTTTTACCGCTCGCCGACGCTGGCCGGTCATCTGCGCGCGATCCTCGCGAGCGGCGCCCGCGCGCCGGCAGGCGCGCTGACGCGCATCGCACGACGCGGCGACTATCCGACCTCGTTCGCGCAGCGCGCGATGCTCATTCTCGACGCGATGGGCCATGCGCGTCACGACGCCTATCACGATCATGTCGTGCTCGAACTCGACGGTGCGCTATCGGTCGACGCGCTCCGGCGAGCCTATGCGACGCTGTTGCAGCGTCACCGCATCTTCACCACCGCCTACCGCTTCGAGGCAGGCGACTACCTGCAGGTATGGCGCGACGATGTCCCGCCTGATTTTCGTATCGTCGACGCCCCGGCGTCCCGTCACGAAGCCCTCCTGAGCGCTTTCGTCGAGGAGCCGTTCGATCTGGCCGGCGGCCGGGTCGTGCGCGCGCTGCTGCTGCCGATTGGGGGCTCCGCGTCGCGCCTGTGCGTCGCCATCCATCACGTCGTCAGCGACGGCGCGACCTTGCGGATGATGCTGGAAGAATTGCTGCACCACTACCAGCGGGCCGTGGACGGCCAGCCGGTGAACGCGGCCGAGGCCGACTGGCAGTACGTCGATTTCGCGCACTGGCAGCGCCAGCACGTCGATGCCCGCCGCGCGGAACTGGAAGCCTTCTGGAGCAGCCAGCTCGCCCGCGGCCGCTGCGCCACGCGCATCGGGCCGGCGCGCGCGCCGGTCGACGCCGGCCCGATGCCCGCGGCCGGACACCTGCACATCGAAATCGACGCCGCCGCAACGCGGATCATCGACGAACAGGTCGTCACGCATCGCATCGGCGAACTGACCGTGCTGACCGCGCCCCTCGTTCTCGTGCTCGAGCAACCCAGCGCGGACGCGCCCGTCGCGATCGCCACCGATGCGCGCAACCGCGAACGTCCGGAGTTCGAGCGCATTCCCGGCATGATGGTCAACCAGTTGCTGCTGGCCATGCGCATGCCCGACGCGGGCGACCTCGACACGGTCCTGCAAGCCTGTCAGCGCCAGATCGCCGATGCGTTCAGCCATCAGGCGTATCCGTACGAGCGGCTGGTCGCGCTGTCGCGCAAATCGCCGGCAGGGCCCGACGGCACGGCGCTGTTCGACGTCAAGTTCGTGCTGAACGATGCGCGCACACCGGTCGCCGCACCTGGCTTTCACATCGTCGAGCGCACGCTGCCGCCGCGCGTCGCGAAGTTCGGCATGCTCATCAACATCGCGCGCGACGGCGACCGCTTCACGGGAAGCATCGTGTTCGACAGCCGCCGCTACTCGGCCGATGCCGTCCGGCAACTATGGGACGACTACCGCTTCATGCTCGAACACCTGCCGCGCATGCGCGACGTGCGCGACGCGCGACACGCGCTGGCGGCGCGGCGCAGCCGCGGCGACGCGCCACGCGGCCCGACGCCCGAAGCCGCGCGCGCTCCGGACATGCCGTCGCTGCTGATGCAGTTGCGCAACGCGCGCCGCCAGCCGTTGGCGCCCGCGCGCGCGATGCTGCGCGTGCTCGCGGAGGACGCCGGCTGCCCCGTGCCCAGGATCGAACCGGAGCGTCCCGGCACGCCGCTCGCGACCGTGATCGCGGAAGCGAGAAGCGCCATCGTCGAACACGTTCAACGCGATGGCGCGGTCTTGCTGAAAGGTTTCGCCGGCGTCACCGCCGCCGAACTCACGCGGGTCGCGACCGACCTGTGCGGTGAACTCGTCCCGTACATCGAACGGTCGACGCCGCGCATCCGTCTGGGCGATTCGCTCTACACGGCGACGGAATACCCGGCGCACCAGCGTATCGACCTGCACAATGAAAATGCCTATGCGCATCGCTGGCCGGGGACCCTGTTCTTCTGGTGCGCGCAGCCCGCCTCGTCGGGCGGCGAAACGCTGCTGGCGGATTCCCGCCGCATCCTCGCCCGGCTTCCGGACGCGCTGCGCGACACGTTCCTGCGCAAAGGCGTGCTGTACCGGCGCGAGCTCGGCCCACCGCTCGGCATGGCGTGGCAGTACGTGTTTCAGTGCGACCAGCGCAACGAAGCCGACGCCCTCGGCCGCGCCGCGGGCTACCAGATCACCTGGCGTTCGGACGAACGCGTCAGCCTGGCCCGTGTCGCGGACGCAGTCGCGACGCATCCTGTCACCGGCGCCGCGTGCTGGTTCAACCACGCGCTGTTCTTCCACGAAAGCAGCCTGCCCGACGGCATTCGCGACGGTCTGCGCACGCTGTACGGGGAAGACTACCTGCCTCATCAGTCGTTCTACGGGGACGGCTCGCCGATCGATCAGCCCGCGCTCGATGCGCTCCGCTCGGCGCATCGGCATTGCGAACGCACGCTGCGGCTGGAACAGGACGATGTGTTGATCATCGACAACCTGCTGATGGCCCACGGCCGTTGCGCGTATGAAGGCCCGCGCGACATCCGGCTGATCATGGGAAAAACAATCGAATGACATCATGAAGATCGACTTGCGAAACGCGTCGCCGGGATACCGCCTTTCTCCACAGCAACAGGCGCAATGGCCGGGCGACGGCACCCGGCGCGCCTACGTCGTCACCCTGACGCTGGACGGCAGACTGGATTCGCATCGCCTCCTCGACGCCGCCAACGCCGTGGCGCGGCGGTACGAAATTCTTCGCACTGTCGTCCGTCCGCTTCCTGACGGCGCAGGCGCGATACAGATGGTCGGCGCGCATGAGCCGGCGACGACGCTGCCGGCGCGCTTGCCGTCCGACGACGCGCCGTTCGGCGTCGCGCTGCGCGATGACGCGGCGGGTTGCGTCATCGACGTGAGCATCGATGGTTCGTGCGCGGATCGCTGGTCGGTCGCGACGATCCTCGAGCGCCTGGCCGATGCATATCGGGATGCGCGGTTGCCTGACGCGCGCCCCGTCATCGAATATCCCGATCTGAGCGAGGGCTACCACACGCTGCTGCTCGACCCGGCGGGACGCCGCTATTGGAACCAGCGTCTCGCTTCGACGCGCGCGGCGACGCATGACGCCGCACCGCCCGCCCCGGCGAGCGAGGTCGCGCACAGCACGACGCTCGCGTGCGACGCCGGATTGACGGAAACCGAGTGCTTCGCGCGCTGGGTGCTGTTCCTGACGAAATGGACGCGCAGCCGCGCGGTCATCGCGGGCTATCTCGCGCCGGGCAACCGGTTCGCCGAGCATGCTGATCTGGTCGGACCCATCGCGCGGCCGCTCGCGCTGCCATTCGAAGTCGATTGGTCGTCGGACGTCGATTCGATCCTCCGCGCGATCGCCCGGCAGATCGATGCCGATCTCGCGCAGGCCGATCATTTCGACTGCACGGCGCCCGGGCCTGTCGCCGGTCCGGCGTTCATGTTCGAGCCATCTTGCGCGCTGCCCGCCGTCTTCGCCGGCCTCCGCGTGCTTGATGCGACGTTGCGGACGCCACCTTCGTCGGCCGTTCTGCAACTGTCCATGATTGCACCCGGCGTGCTGCGTCTGAGCGCGCGCGATCTGCCCCATGCGCGGTTCGAAACGATGATCGCGCAAGTGCGCGGCGTGTTTGACCCCGCCGCGCCCATCGGCGGCATGCGGCCCGGCGCCGTCGCCCCGCGCGGCAACGACGCCGCCTTGGACCAGGCGCACGACATGCCGTGCGTCGCGGATACCGTGCGCCACTGGGCGCGGCATCGTCCCGAGCACATCGCGCTGCGCGATGCGACGCAGTCGATGTCCTATGCCGCGCTCGACGTCGCCGTGCGCGACGCGGCCCGCACGCTCGCCGCGCGCGGCGTCTCGCATCGCGATACCGTCGCGCTGCAAACGCGCCGAGGGGTGGAATGGGTCGTCTGGTGGCTGGCGATATGGCGCACGGGCGCGGTCGTGTTGCCGCTGCCGGCCGATGCATCCGCCGAACGCACCGCGCAAGGGTGCGCGCAGGCCGGCGCGCGCTGGCTCGTCTCGACCACGACGCCTGCCGATCACACCGCGGGCCTGCCGCCCGTGATCACGCCGACGGCCGAGCGCGCGTGCGTCGAAGCGACCGCCCCGGACCATCGCCCCGCCGCCAATGAGCCCGCGTACATCCTGTTTACGTCGGGCTCGACGGGCACGCCCAAAGCCGTCACGGTCAGCCATCACGCGTTGTCGACCTATCTCGGCTGGGCGCGGACGCGCTACGCAAGCGAGCGCCACGGCGGCACGATCGTGCATTCCGAGCTCACTTTCGATTTCACGCAAACCTGCCTGTGGCTGCCGCTGCTGGCGGGCGAAACGGTGCGCTTCGCGCCCGATCCCGTCACGCCCGCCATGTTGTACGACCTGCTGCTCTGCGAGCCACCGCTATCGTTCATCAAGCTCACGCCCGCGCACCTGCAAGGGTTCGCGGCACTCGAAACACTGAATCCGCGCGCCGTGCCGTGGCCGGATCACGTGGTGGTGGGCGGCGCGGCGCTCGCGGGCGCGATGTTGCCGCCCTCGCTGCGGCGCGCACGCGCGATCATCCACAACGAATATGGTCCCACCGAAGCCACCGTCGGCTGCTGCGTGCAGAGCGAGCCGGCCGAGGGCATCTCGCCGGGATCTGTCTCGATCGGCGCGGCCACGCCGCGTAGCGCGCTCCTGGTGCTCGACGCCGAATTGCAGCCCGCTCCGGCAGGAGAAGCCGGCGAGCTGTATCTCAGCGGCGATCAACTGGCCCTCGGCTATGTCGGCAATCCAGCGGAAACCGCGCAGCGATTCCTGCCGAATCCCGCCCCCGGCAGCCCCGGGGAACGGGTCTATCGCACCGGCGACCTGGTCCGGCGCACGCCTGACGATCACCTTGTCTTCGTCGGGCGCGTGGACGACATGATCAAACGAAACGGCGTGCGCATCGAACCTGGAGCCATCACGGCGCACGTGCTGCGCCATCCGGGCGTATCCGGTTGCCACACATTCGCGCAGCGGCCCGCGCCCGCGTCGGAACCGCTGGTCGTTTGCGCCGTCGTCGGCGACGGGGTCGACGTGCATGCGCTGCGCGCGTGGCTCGCGTCGCAGTTGCCGGCGCACACGATGCCGAATCGCATCGTGCCGGTCGACACGCTGCCCTGCACGCCGCAAGGCAAGATCGACGAACGGGCGCTCGCCGCCAGCCTGTCCGTCGCGGCCCCCGCCCCGCCTTCGCTCGCCACGCGCGCGGAAACGGTGCTCGGCGCCATCTGGCGCGCCACGCTCGGCGCGACGGAGATCACGCCGTCCAGCCATTTCTTCGTCGAAGGCGGAGATTCGATCCGGGCAATCACTGTCGCCGTCGAAGCGCGCAAGCAAGGCCTCCTGCTGACCGCGGAACACCTTTTTCAGCATCCGGTGCTGCGCGATCTCGCGGCCGCGGCCACGGCCGCCGGCCCCGTTCCGGACGACGCGGCGCCGACGATGCCGGACGCCCGCCCCCCGGATGCCGACGTGGAGGAGACCTGTCCGGCGTCCTACCTGCAACTCGGCATGATTTTCCAGAATCAGGCCCATGGGCACGACGGGCGTTATCACGACATCTTCAGCTACCGGCTCGGCCTGCACGTCGACGAAGCCTGCCTGCGCGAAGCGGCGCGGCGCGCCGTCGCGCGTCATCCCGCGTTGCGCACGACTTTCGATCTGGCCGCCGACGGCCAGGCGGTGCAGCGTATCTGGACGCGCGGACCGGACGTGCTCGACTACGAGGACCTGACCGCGCTGTCGCCCGCCGACCAGCAGCGGACCATCGACCAGTGGATCGCCGGCGAACGGGCGCGCGGCTTCGATGTCCGGGTGTTGCCGCTGTTGCGCTTCAAGGCGCACCGGCTGGGTCCGCGCACGCTCCAGTTCACCACCAGCTTCCATCACGGCATCATGGACGGCTGGAGCGACCAGCAGATTCACACGGAACTGTTCGCCGACTACCAGGCCCTGCTCAGGGGCCGGGAGGCCCGCCTCGCGCCGCCCGTCAGCCGTTATCGCGACTTCGTCGCCGCCGAGCGCGCCGCCGTCGAATCGCCAGTGACGCGCGGGTTTTGGCGGGACTATCTGGAGGACGCGGCGTCGACCCGCCTGTCGCCGGCGAGCGAGGACCCGCCCGCCTGCGCCGAACCCGACGCGCCGACGCACCACCACCGCACCGGGACCGTATCCGCGCCGGTCTGTCAGCGCCTGCACGATGCCGCGCGGCAATCGCGCGAGCCTCTCGCCGTCCTGCTGCTGAGCGCCCATCTCGTCGCGCTGCGTCTGCTGACCGGGGAGCGCGAGCTCCTGTCATGCAGCGTAACGGATTGCCGTCTCGACGAAGACACGGGCGAGCGGGCGGTCGGCCTGTACATCAACACGCTGCCCGTGCGCGCGCGCGTCGACGACGACACATGGCGAGCGCTCGTGAATCGGGTGGGTCATGACCGGCGCGCGGCGTTCGGCCATCGCCGGCTGCCGTATGCGGAGATCTGTCGCCTCGCCGGCGAGGCCCGCCTGTCGGATTCACTGTTTTACTTCACGAACTTCCACAACGGCATCGCAGCGACCGACGATCTCGTGCAGTATGGCAAGTCCTCGCACGAGGTCACCAGTTTTCCGCTGACGGCCAGCTTCAACGTTGCGCCGTCCACCGGCGAGATGACCTACAGCCTCGCGTTCGACACGCGGCACTTCACGGCCGCCCGCATCGAACAGATCGCACGCTGCTACGACGCGGCGCTCGATGCGCTCGCGCGCGGCATCGACGCGCCGCTGCCGACGATCGACGCGATGCCGGACGTGTCGCGCTCGATCCTGTTGAACGACGACGCCAGCAGCGCCAGCGCGCCAAACCTGCCCGCGCTATTCGCCGCGCAAGTTCGGTCGCACGGCGACGCGCCCGCCGTTCGCGACGCGCACGGCGTCCTGACGTATCGCGAACTCGACGCGCGCGCGCGCTCCGTCGCGGCCGCGCTCGCCCGGCGCGGCATGGGCGCCGGCTCCGTGGTCGGGATCCGGATCGCGTATTCGGCGGCATTGCCCGTCGCGCTGCTGGGCGTGCTGATGAGCGGCGCCTGCTTCGTCGCGGTGGACCCGGATGAACCTCACGCCCGCCTCGCGCATGTCCTCGCGAACGTGGCGCTCGTCCTCTGCCCCAACGGCGACGACGCGCCCGCATCCGCCGTTCCCCACCTCGACCTGCACGCGCTCGAAACAGAGGGCGCCGGCGCGCAGACGTTCGAGCCGCCCCCCATCGCGCCCCTCCTGCCCGCGTACCGGATCTATACGTCTGGAACGACCGGCATCCCTAAATGCGTCGATGTCCACCACGCCGCCTACGTCAACGCCATCGCTCACTTTCGCGACATGCTGCGCGTCGGTCCCGGCGATCGCGTGATGCTGACTTCGGCCCTGACGTTCGACATCAGCCTGCTCGAAGTCGCGCTGCCGCTCGCGAGCGGCGCCGTGCTGCACGTCCTGAACCGCGACGAGGCGCTGACGCCCGCCGCCTACGACACGACCGGGCACGCAGCGGGCCACACGATCATCCAGGCCACGCCGTCCGTCTGGTCCGTGCTGCGTCTGCGCGGCTGGTCCTGTCCGCCGCGCGTAACGGCCCTCGTCGGCGGCGAAGCATTGCCGCGCGAACTCGGCGACTGGCTGTCCGACGCGACAGAAGCCGCCTGGCAAGTGTATGGACCATCCGAGACCACGATCTGGTCGACCGCCGCGCGGCTGGGCCACGCGTCGCACACAATCGGCGCGCCGATCGCGCAGACCCGCTGTTACCTGCTCGACGAGCGGCTCGACGCGGTGCCGTCAGGCAGCGTCGGCACGCTCTACATTGGGGGCGCCGGCGTCGCGCTCGGCTACGCGGGCGCGACGGGCGCGACGGCCGCATCGTTCCTGCCCGATCCGCACGCCGCGACGCCAGGCGCCCGCATGTACCGCACGGGCGATCGCGCGCACGTCGATGAGACGGGCGCGCTGGTGTTTCTCGGTCGCGTCGACCGGCAGGTCAAGCTCGCCGGGCATCGGCTCGAACTCGACGAGGTGGAAGCGCGGCTCGCCGCCCACCCCGACATCGCCCACGCGATCGTGGTGCTGCATCCCGAGTCGCAAGACCGGCTGGCCGCTTACCTCGTGGCGCGCACGCCTCGCGCGCAGCCGGACGCCGCGCAGTTGCGCGACTGGCTGTCGACGCACGTGCCGCCCTACGCGCTGCCGGCCAGCTATACCTGGATCGACACGCCGCCGCGCACGCGCAACGGCAAACTCGACCGGCGCGCGCTACCCGTCCCGGCCCGTGCGCACGCCGCGTCCGCCGCCCGCCAGGCCGCCCCGTCGCGCCCGCTGGAACGCGTGCTCCAGCACCTATGGATGAAGGTCCTGACGGTGGAGTCGATCGGCGTGCACGACAACTTCATGACGCTCGGCGGCTATTCCCTGTCCGCCATCCGGATCGTCGCGCAACTGCGCGATCTGTTTGGCGTTCCGGTCTCGGCGTCGGCGCTCTTCACCGCGCCCACCATCTGCGAACTGGCCGATCATCTGCTGGACACCTACCCGTCAGCCGATATCGATGCGAAATCCGATCTCCTTCTCTCGTTAATCTAATATGTCCACGCGCCCTTTCGACCGCACCCGCCGCACTTTTCTCGCCGCCCTGTTAAGCGCGACGGCGGCCGATCTCGTCTCGGCCGCCGGCCTGCCGACCGGCGGCGGCGTCCGGATCGGCATCGTCGGCGCGGGCGTCGGCGGCCTGACGGCCACCCGTTATCTGCACATGCTGATGCCGCGCGCGCATCTCGTCGTGTTTGAACCCGATCGGCGCTATCACGCGTGCTTCAAGTCGAATGAAGCGCTCGCGGGCATCCGGCCGGACAGCGACCTCCTGTTTGGCTACGACGCGTGGGAAAAACGGACTGAGTGGATCGCCGAAGCGGTCGCATCCGTCGAAACCGGCGTGATCGTCACTGAGCGCGGCAGCCGTCATGCGTTCGACTGGATCGTCGTGTCGACCGGCGTGCAGTTCCGCTACGACCGCATCGACGGGCTGTCCGCCGCGCGCGCGCTGGACGTTCCGCATGCGTGGGCGGGCAAGGCGCAGTACGACGCGCTGCGCGCGCAGCTCGTCGCGATGCGCGACGGCGGCGTGGTGCTCATCGCGCCGCCCAAGGCCCCGTACAAGTGCCCGCCAGGGCCGTTCGAGCGCGCGAGCCTCGTCGCGCACTATCTGCGTCATCACAAGCCGAACGCCAAGATCATCATTGCCGACGGCAACGAGAACTTCTCCAAGCAGCCGCTCTTTCAGCGGGGCTGGGAACGGCTTTACGGCTTCGGCACGCCGCAGAGCCTCATCGAGCGCATCAGCGGCGGCAAGGGGGGACGGGTGGTCAGCGTCGACGTCGCCAGCCGGCGCGTCACGCTCGAAAACGGCGAATCGATCCGCGCCGACGTGTGCAACCTCATTCCACCGCAATACGCGGGCGCGATGCCCGAGCGCTCGGGCCTGGCCGACGAAAGCGGCTGGTGCCCCGTCGACAAGGCCACGATGGAATCGACGCGCGTAGCCGGCGTCTATGTGGTCGGCGACGCATGCGACGCCGCGAGCATGCCGAAATCGGCGTTTTCCGCGACCTCGCAGGCCAAAGCCTGCGCGTTCGCGATCGCCGCGGCGGCCGCGTCGGCGCCGCCGCCCACCCCGCGCTTCATGAACGCCTGCTTCAGCCTGCTGGAACCAGGCTATGGCATTTCGATCGCCCATCACTACGCGTACGAAAAGGCGGGCAATCGCATTACGCAGTTGTCCGGCGGCACGACATCGCTCGATGCATCGGACGAGGATCTGTCGAGAGAGGCCGCATTTTCCGAGGACTGGTTCAACATCGTCACGCATCAGCTCTTCGCTTGACACGGTCACCATGCCCCTACCTCACCCATCACACGCTGACCCGCTGCGCACCGTCGATCCAGGAAAGCAACAGTGCGTCGTGGTCGGCGGCGGCACGCTGGCCGTGTCCTGCTGCGAACAACTGCTCGCATCGGGCCGCGTCGTCGCCGCGCTGCTGCCGACGGATGCCGCGCTGCATGCATGGGGCGAGCGCGAACACATCGTTCGGCTGGACTCCATCGCGTCACTGTCCGAATGGGTCAGGGACCATCCGGTTCACTGGCTGTTTTCCGTCTCGAATCCGCTCATTCTTCCGTCGACACTCGTCGACGACATCGGCTGCGGCGCATTCAACTACCATGACGGTCCCCTGCCGAAATATGCCGGCAGCCATGCGACGTCGTGGGCGTTGCTGTCTGGCGAAACGGAGCACGCAATCTGCTGGCATTGTCTGTCCTTCCCGGTAGACGCGGGACATATTGCCATTCGCCGCAAAGTGCCGATCGAAGCCCGGGACACCGCGTTGTCGCTGAACCTCAAATGTTACCAGGCGGCCCGCGATGGTTTTGCCGAGTTGCTCTCCCGTCTCGATTCGAACGCGCTCACACTTGAACCGCAGGATATGGCGCAGCGAAGCTTCTACGCAAAGTGGCGCCGACCAGAATCCGGCGCGCACCTTCGCTGGTCCATGCCAGCCCATGCTCTGTCAGCGTTGGCACGCGCGCTCGATTTCGGCGACCATTACCCCAACCCCCTGACTTCCCCGAAGCTATGGGTCGCCAATACCGCGTTCGCGATTCGTCAGGTTCATCCTTTGAGGCAATGTTCCGGCAAGCCGCCGGGCACACTAATCGGTATCGCCTCTGATGCCTGGCAAGTTACCACTGGCAGCACCGACGTGCTCGTGCGGGGATTCTCCAGTCTCGAAGGCGTTCCGTATGTCGCAAACGAACTCGCTGACGCGTTGGCTTTGGGCCGAGGCTCGTCGCTACCCGTCCTCACGCAAGAGGAGACTGAGTTGGCGAGAAGCACGCTTGAGACCTTGGCTCCGAGCGAGGCATTCTGGCGCGAGCATCTCGCCCGGTCCGGCGCCGGTCGTCTGATCTTTCCGTCACCGCGCGATCACGGCGGACAACGCGCGCGTGCGACGACCGATTGGTTCTCCCCACATCCTGTAATGCGCTGTGAAGACCCCGCTGTTGTCACGCTGAGTACATTCCTGGGTTGTATCCAGCTCGAATTCAATCAATCGTGCGTTCAAGTCGGATGGAGAATTGACGAGGCAGCGACTTTGTCCGGGCGCATGGCCGGACTAGCGGAGATCGTCCCGTTGGAATTTCAGGTCGAACGGAGAAGCGATTTTCGTTGCCACCACCAGTCTGTCACGAGGGCATTGGGGCTTATGAAACAACATCGCACGCATCCACGCGATATTGTGTCTCGATACCCGGAATTAAAAACGATGCCCGCTCTGCGGACCCAGCATCCATGGGAAATTGGCATTTCCTTGGTTCGAAGCAACATCGGTTCGACGAATCATACGCTCACTCCGACTTGTGGTGTCGGTAGAGTCGCCACTTTGGAAATCGGGGAAGAGGGACGTTTCCGTTGGATATATGACGCACAACAAGACAACCGAGACATTATCGAACGGTTGAATGGCAGGATGAAAGACCGTGGTTCATTTCCGGGATCCGACTTCTGAGCGAACAGTGCAATAAACCGCTTCATCTATCTCTGAAGTTCATAACTGCAAACGTCTGCCAAGGTGAGAGACGATATATTCGATGGCCTCGCGAGCGGATTCCCGATGAAAGAAGTGTCCACCGTGAACTGCCTGCGGCGTGAAAGCTACCACGGGTATGGAGGCCCCATTGTGCCATGCTCGCGCAATCGTGATGGGCGCCGTGTGTGTCGAACAGAGCTACGACGGGACAATCGAGCCTGTCTTGCGCCGCGTCGTAGGCATACCGATTGAACAACGTGAGGTCGGCTGCCATCACCGGCAGGAAGTACCTCATGAATTCGGGCTCCGCAGCAAAGCTGTCGTCGACGCCGCCAAAGCGACGCACGGTTCGCAGCAAGCTCTGGTCATCTTCAAACAGTGTGTTCGCCTTGCGCAACGCCGACGGCGCATACAAGGCGCCAACGAAGAGCATTCGCGGCCCTGCGACGCCGCGGCGTCGCAGGGCAATCGCCACCTCGTATGCGATTAAGCCGCCGAGGCTGTGTCCATAGAACGCGAACGGTTTGTCATGCCAGCAGTCGAGCGCATCGCAAATTTCCTAACGAGCGGCACCCAATCGATGCGCGGCGGCTCATCCCTGCGCTGCTCGCGTCCTGCGAGTTGAGCGGCATGAACGCCCACGTCAGGAGGCACCAACGGCTCCCACGCGTAGTAGATTGACGCCCCCGCCCCTGCATGCGGAAAGCAGACCAACCGCACGGCGCGGTCAGTGTGTCGCGATACGGTATACATGCAACGCGCCTTCGTCATCGGCGCTCGCCTTGCGAGGTTGCAGAGAATCTCCGGCCAGCGTGCTCTGAAGCATTCGCCGCACAACCGGCACCAAGCGGTTCGTACAATTCCTCGTCCAACCAGTGGGCGGCCGCCCGCAATCTCTTGCAGGATTCAATCACATCCCCCATACGGCCTTCTTCTTTAACAATAAGGCGAGAAAGAACGGCGCGCCAAACAGGGCAGTTAGAATGCCGAGAGGAATTTCGGCGGGGGCGTGCAAGGTACGCGCGCCGAGGTCCGCGAGTAGCATCAGGATCGCACCGAACAGCGCGGCTGCCGGCATAACGAAACGTTGGTCGGGCCCGCCAAGCAGCCGCATGCAGTGCGGAGCAACGAGGCCGACGAAGCCGATTACTCCCGTGCACGCGACTAGTGTACCAACGCATAGTGCGACGCCGAAGAGCACGACTCGCTTGACGCGCAACACCGGGACACCGAGATGCTGTGCTTCAGTCTCCCCCAACTGCAGCGCGTTAAGTGCCCGTCGATGACCTAGCAGCAACCCACCACCGAGCGCGATGATCGGAGCGACTGCCGCGATAATTGTCCAATTCGCACCCGCTACGCTACCGAGGTTCCAGAATGTGAGTGTCCGCAACTGCTCGCCGTTGGAGACATAAATGAGCAGACCGATACCGCCGATAGCGAGCGCGTTGACCGCAATACCTGCGAGCAGCAGCAGGGGTATGGCAAGTCGGCCGCTTGATGCCGCGAAACTATACATCAGCAATGAAGCGGCGAATGCACATGCGAATGCAGCCACCGGAAGGTAGCCGAACACTACCGGGTGGGGAAGGAAGAGAGATCCCAGCACGATCATCGCCGCGGCACCGAATGCAGCGCTGCTCGATATGCCAAGCAACCCGGGATCGGCAAGAGGATTTCGAAAGAGAGCCTGCATGGCACTTCCCGACAAGCCCAAACCCCCTCCCACCAGAATCGCCATGATGACCCGTGGAGCACGGATTTCGAGCAGCACGTAGCGCATTTGTCGCAACTCGGGATCATGGAGCAATGACGCGTCGCTTGCGAACATCGCCGCTAGAACCCGCTCAAGCGGGAGCCGATAGGGACCAATGCATAGCGCGGTGACCATGATGGCGATGAGACCAAGAGCCAACGTAGCCAACGCTAGTCGGCCGGTAAATACAGCAGACTGGGACCTTGAAATATTCCTCACAGTGGACGCATAAAGGGAATTTAGCAGCGCGTTGAATTTCATATATACAAGGCGAATTGAATTTCAGTCGGGAAGACTACGTCTACGTTATGAGTCTACCTTCAGAAAACATAATTTCGGAATCACGCTTTGGTCATGGGAATCCTTGGGTTGCGGGGATCTCGCCGTTGTGCTGAGGACCCTCTTTTCTAGAAGAGATCAAGACAAGTCCAAGACTGCGGATAACGGTACGCCAGTTCGTCGAACAGGACACAGGTTGCGAAATTGGTGATTTACATTCGAGACGACTTGCTCGACGCCGCATGCGGTAGGCTAGTGCATCTCGCTCACGCCGAGTCTTGGCATGCTTCGGTTTTGTCGATGAGCAAGACAACGTCAACGCGATGCGCGCTTGCTGAACAGCGAGATAAAAGCGACCACAGCAACGCAGGATGGGTACAAATTCACCGAGAGTCTCCAAGTACGTATCAACTGAAGGCTGGCTGGGCGGACATCTGCACCTGGCTGGAGTACCCATGATATGGGCGTCATCGCGAACCGCGTGATTTTTGATCGACAGTGTAATCGGGGATGTTCATCATTAGCAATGGCGAATCGGACTAGTAAGTCTGCCACGCCCACCGTTTCCGAGACACGGCCTGATGAATTGTGTGATCCACGGACATCACACGTTCTGGTGTCTCCAGGCCGACGCTTCGCAAGTGGTTGGCTGCTACCAAGAGACGGGAGAGGAAGGCCTTCGCTCTCAAAGCCGTCGCCCTCTGACCAGCCCGAATCGAAAGGTCTCTGACGCTGATCGGGCAACGATTCTTCGACTGCGGGCAGAGCGCAAGGGGGCACGGCGAATCCAAAACGGATTGCGTCTGCATGAGCAAAGAGAACTGTCCCTTGCGACTATTCACAAGGTTCTGCGCGAGGCGTCTATCAGTACACGGCCATCGACAACTGTTCACGCTTTCGTGTGCTGGCCATCTACCTGCGTAGAAATGCCCGAAATACGCTGCTTTTTCTTGATCGTGTCATCGAGGAGATGCCGTTTTCGATTCAACGTATCCAGACCGACCGCGGCAGCGAGTTCTTCGCTGAATCCGTGCAGCGGCGCCTGATGACCGAGTGCATCAAATTCCGGCCAATTCCATCACGTTCGCCGCACCTCAATGGCAAGGTCGAACGCTCGCAGCTTACCAACCTGAACGAGCTTTGGTCTCACCATGGCCCGACGGAGCAGGCAACCTTGTTGACCGCATCGCGGAGCTGAGGAAGTCACACCTCTCGCCGAGGAGGTGGAAAGTGCATACGACGAGCGGAAAGAGCGAATTTGGCACCGCGAATGGCGGGTCGACAAAATCCTCGGCGAACATCATCGGCGCGCGTCGGAACCCGCGTCTCCTACCGGCGCCACGGGTTCCGACGCGCCAAAGAAACGGTCGTCAACAAAGTGAAACGATGTCTGCGAATCGCACAGATGAATGAGATCCCAACGTGCAATGGCTAGAACCTTGGCTGCATCCAAGCATTGTGACCAGATCCGCAACTACTTGAGGGGCGCTGCTGTTTCGGATGCGCATTCTGCTCCGGACGGCTAGTCGGCGATGCTGTACGCCTTGCGCCGCATAAATATGTCGACGCAAGAATGCAGCCACTCAAGGTCAGACAACACATCAAGCCACGCGCCTGAAATACGACAACGTGATTTCGCGCAAGTCCGGCAACGCGAACACTTCCGGGTGCAGGAACGCGGCCGCTTCGGCCAGCACCGCATGTCGCGCGATCGGCCCGAGCGATTCGATCCAGTGATCACCCACGCTCACGATCCTCACCCGGCGCGTCGACACCAGGTGCTGCCACACCGGATTGGTCTCGAAGCCGCGCCGGCCGCTGTCGTCGTACACGAAAATAATGTCGGGCTTCGCCAGCAACAGCGTCTCGAGGCTCATCTGGAACGCCGTATTGTCGCGCTGCGACGGCAGCGGATTGCGCCCGGCGATGTTGACGCCACCCAGCGCATTCAGTAGCGAACAGGTCATGTTCTCGTCGTAGAACGCCCACGGCGCAACGCCCGCTCCCCAGACGAACAGGTACCGCGACGCGCGGCGCGATCCTGCCCGCGTGCGGAATCCCGCGAGCACGTCGGCAAAGCGCCGGTTGAGCGCGGCGGCCGCCTCGGCGTGACCAAGCGCCGCCCCGACGAGCGCGATGCTGCGGTCGCTGTCGTCGCCGGTCTCCAGATCGAGTGCAAGATACGGCGCGATCTGCCGAAGCTGCGCCGCGTTCGCCTCGGTATAGCGACGGATCGCGACGACGAGGTCCACATGCGCGCTCGCCAGCAGTTCCAGGTTCGGGCTCGCACGCTGCCCAAGGTCGATCACGCGATCCATCCTGTCCAGCAGATGGGCGGGCCGCCGATTGCGCACGAGAAACGTCGACGCGATCGGCTGCACGCCGAGCGCCAACGCGGTATCAGCCCCGAAATACGAAATCGCCGCAAGCCGGCTCGGCGCGGTATCGAAGTGCAGCGTCACGCCGCGATCGTCCACGACGCTGTACGGCCGGGCAACCGACTCCGCGCGAACGGGCCGCGCAAGTCCCGTCGCCAGCGAAGCCAGCAACGCGAACGACAGTGCACGACGCTTGCGGTCAATCATCCCCGGCTGTCCCGATCGACGGCACGGCATCGCGAACGGCCTGCCCGGCACCGTTCTCATCGCCGCCGGGCGCCGCATAGCCGAGCGGATGGCAGACCGGCACACCGTCGCTCGCGCCATGCAGCCGCTCGCTGCGCACATGGAATACGTCCGCGACGAACGCCGGCGTCAGCACGTCGACTGGCGCGCCGTCGGCCACAAGCCGGCCGTCGCGCATCACGATCGCCCGGTCCGCAAAACGCATCGCCTGGTTCAGGTCGTGCAGCGACATCACGAGCGTCAGCCCGAATTCCTCGTTGAGCCGCCGCAGCGTCTGCATCACGTCGAGCTGATGGCCGAGGTCGAGATAGGTCGTCGGCTCGTCGAGCAGCAAGATGTCCGCGCGCTGCGCGAGCGCCATCGCGATCCATACGCGCTGACGTTCGCCGCCCGACAGCGCGACGAGCGAACGATCGCGCATCGTGACGAGCCCGGTCATCTCCAGCGCCCATTCGACCGCTTCGCGATCGTCGTCAGTTTCGCCACGCAGCCAGGTTCGGTACGCAAACCGTCCGTGGCGGACGAGTTCCTGCACCGTCAGGCCGGACGGAATGTCCTGCGCCTGGGCCAGGAACGCGACGCGACGCGCGAGCTTTCGGCGTGGCCATTGCCGCAGCGACACGTCGTCGAGTAGCGCATCGCCGCCGCGCGGCGCGAGCAGGCCGGCCAGCGCGCGCAACAGCGTGCTCTTGCCCGAGCCGTTCGGACCGAGCAGCACGGTGATCCGACCTGATTCGATCGACAGCGACAGGCTGTCGACGATGCGGCGCGGGCCATATCCGAGCGAAAGATTGTGGGCGACGAGTGTCATCGCGACGACCGGGACAGCAGATGGAGAAACAGCGGCGCACCGAACAGCGCGGTGACCGCCCCCACCGGAATCTCGGCCGGTGCGACGACGACGCGCCCGGCCAGATCCGCAAGCGCGGTGATCAATGCACCGCAAAGAAGCGCGAACGGTGCCTGCCGCGCGAGCGGGCCGCCCACGGCAAGCCGCGCGAGATGCGGCGCGATCAGGCCGACGAACGCGACCGGGCCGGCAATCGCTACGGCACCGGCTGCCGCGAAACCTGCATAGACGATCGCTGCGAGACGCCACCGCTCGACGTTCAGCCCGACGCTCGTCGCCGCGTCGTCGCCGAGCGACAACACCTGCACCGCCGGCAGAACGACCGGCAGCAGCACGATCGTTGCCGCGGTCCACGGCGCGAGCAGCAGCACGTGCTGCCAGCCGCGCGCGTACAGGTTGCCCGCGAGCCACGTCAGCAGCACCTCGATGCGGCTCGAACCCCAGCCCGCGAGTATCGTCATCGCGACCGCATACATCGCCGCGCTGACCGCAACGCCCATCAAGGTCAGCCGGAACGGCGCCGTGCCGCTGCGCCACGCGAGCGCGTAGACGCCCAGCGCCGCGCCGATGCCGCCTGCCTGCGCGACGAGCGGCATCCACGTGATGTCGTATGCGTCGAGGCGGCTGCCGTCGAGCGCGCCGGCGAAGTTCGCGACGAGCAGCAGGAGCATCACGCCGAGCGTCGCGCCGGACGACACGCCGATCACGCCGGGCTCCGCGAGCGGATTGCGCAGCGCCGCCTGCAGCACGAGCCCGCTCGCCGCCAGTTGCGCGCCGATCATCAGTGCAAGCAGCACGCGCGGCAGGCGCAGATCCCACATCACGAAGGCAACATCGCGCGCGCCGTCGCGATGGATCAGTGCCTGAGCGACCGCCGTCAACGGGAAATCAGCCGCGCCGAAACGCACCGACAGGACGACCGTGAGCATCAGGATCGCGGCCCATCCTGCGCGACGCGCGTGCGGCGTGCCAATCGGCCGGCTCGGCCCGCCCTTCATGTCGATACTCCTTCGTCGCGGCGAATCACCGCGATCAGCAGCGGCGTGGCGACCAGCGCAGTCAGAAAGCCGACCGGCAGTTCGCGCGGCGCGGCAACCGTGCGGGCGACGAGATCCGCGGCCGACACGAGCAACGCGCCCGCCAGCGCCGTCACGCCCAGCGTCCGGCGATAACCGCCCCCGAGCGCGACACGCGCGAAATGCGGCACGCACAGTCCGACGAAGCCGACCGGCCCCGCGATCGACACCACCGACGCCGACAACGCGACCGCGATGCCGCCGAGCACCAAACGCCAGCGCAACAGGTCGAGGCCGACGCTCTGCGCCGCTTCGTCGCCGAGCGCGAGCGTGTCGAGCACGCGCGCACCGGCCAGCGCGGCGGCGAGCCCTGCGACGGTCCACGGCGCGACCATCGCGACCTGCTGCCAGCCGACACCCGCGAAGCCGCCGGCCAACCAGTAGAACAAGGGTCCCGCCTGCGGACCCGCCACAATCATCAGCGAAATGACGCCCGCGCTGCTGAGCGCGGCAATCGTCGTTCCGGCCAGCGACAAACGCAACGGTGACAGCCGCGCGCGCCACGCCAGCGCGAACGTGAGCGTCGCCGCGATGCCACCGCCGGCCAGCGCCACGAACGGCAGCATGCTTGCGGACCAGGCTGGCGCCAACACGGTCGCCGCCACGACCGCTAGCGCCGCGCCGCTGACGACGGCTGTCAGCGTCGGGTCGGCGAGCGGATTGCGCGTGATGCCCTGCATCAGCGCGCCTGCGACCGCGAGGCTCGCCCCGACCATCAACGCCGCGATCAGGCGCGGCAGCCGCAGCGTGTGAACGACCTGCGCGGCGGGCGTGTCGCCGCCGGCCAGCGCATCGAGCGCAGCCGCGGGACTCAGCACGAGGTTGCCGGCGCACAGGCTCGCGAGCGCGATCGCAACGAGGCCGCCGATCAACACGAGCGCGACCGCGCCGACCCGTGCGCGTCCCCCGCATGCCTTCCCCGGCAACGGAGAACGCGGGCGCTTCGCCGTCACGGGCCGTCCGTTCACGAGCGTGCCGCGCCGGCCTGTTTCGCCAGCGCGTCCAGCCGGTACTCGAACTTGCGCAGCAGCATGGACGAGGTCGCGGCCAACCCGATCGCGAGTCCGATCCAGATGCCGTAGATGCCGTAGCCGAGCATGACGCCGGCGGCCCACGCGACCGGCAGCCCGATCATCCAGTAGCCGACGATCGAGATGCGGAACGAACTCGTCACGTCGCCGAGCCCGCGCAGGATGCCGACGCCGATGTTCTGGCTGCAATCGAAGATCTGCAGCAGCGCCGCGATCGTCAGCAGCCCCGCCGCGAGCCGCAGCACGTCGGCATTCGCCGCCGAGCCGCGCGCCAGAAAAGGGGCGAGCACACTCGTCGGCGCGACGAGGTACGGCAGCGCGACGATCAGCATCGCGCCGACGCCGAGCGCGAGCCCCGTATAGCCGAGCCGCCGCGCACCGCGATAGTCGTGCTGCGCGCATGCGTGGCTGATGCTGATCGACGACGCGTGCGACAACCCGACCGAAATCATGAACACGATGTAGATCACCTGATTGACGACCGTCTGAGCCGCCAGCGCATCGGTGCCGAGCGTGCCGATCACGAGCGTGAGCACGGTGAAGAATGCGGCCTCCGACCCGTAGGTCGCGGCAATCGGCACGCCCATCTTCAACGTCTGCCTGAACGCATCGGCGTCGGCCCGCCAGAAGGCCAGCGACAGGTGCTCCCGCAGTGCCGCCCGGCGCTTCGCAATCGTCAGAAACGCGACGAACGACAGCAGGTACACCACGCTCGTCGCGCACGCGACGCCGGTCAGGCCGAGTTCGGGGAACCCGAGGCGGCCGAACATCAACGCGTAGTCGAGCACCGCGTTGACCGCGATCGACACGACCGTGATCGCGAGCAGCGGCCCGGGCTTGCGCAGCCCGACTGTGTATTGGCGCAGCGACTGGAACCACAGGCACGGCAGCATACCGGGCGCTGCCGCCGCCAGATAGAGCGCGGTCTGCCGCGCGACGCCGGGATTCTGGCCGAGCCACACGAGCGGCCGCTCGACGGCCAGCATCAGCAGTACGAACGCGAGCGCGGCGAGCGTCGACAACGCAAAGCTCGCTCGGACGAGACGCATGATCCGCGCGGCGTCGTCCTGCCCGTTCGCGAACGCGACCAGATTGCCGGTGCCCGTGACGAGGCCCGTCCCCATCGTGCGCAACTGGTTGAACAACGTGAGCGCGAGACCGCCGGCAGCGATCTCGCGCGGACCGAGCATCCCCATCATCACGATGTCGGTCGTGGTCAGCGCGACCTGCGCGAGCTGGGTAAGGATGAGCGGCGCGGCAAGCGCGCCGATGTGCCGGGCGTCGAGCCAGAACTGTCCGTGAGGTTTCATGCAATGACGGTGAAAATCGGAACGGCAAATCGTCGGCAGGCCGGGCGGCACATACGCCCCCGGTCTGCCGACGTCCGTCACAGGTCGGTCGACACCGACAGCCAGAACGTGCGCGGCGCGCCCGTGAACAGATACCCGGTCGGATTTGCCTGCCAGTAGTCGCGGTTGAACAGGTTCGTCACGTTCGCGCGCAGCGTCACGTCGCGGCCAGCCACTTTCGTCGTATAGCGGCCGCCGAGATCGAAGCGCGTCCAGCTCGGCACGTGCTGCGTGTTGTCCTGGCTCACGTAGGCCTTGCCCGTGTAGATCATCCGGCTCGTCAGCGTGACGCCCGGCAAGAACGGCGTATCCCATTCCGCGCCGAGCGTCGCCTGCAGCGACGGCGCGCCGATCGCGTGATTGCCGTCGTACGTGCCGCCCTGCGTGCGGCGAAGCCGCGCGTCGAGCCACGTGAAGCCGCCGAGCAGCCGCACGCCGCGCGTCACCTCGCCGAAACCGGACAGTTCGAGCCCGCGATTGCGCTGCAACCCGTTGAGGCTGTACAGCTTGCTGACCGGGTCGACGATCCCGCTCGGCACGTCGATCTGGAACAGCCCGAGCGTCGCGCCGAACTTGCCGAGATCGAGCTTGGTGCCGACTTCGTATTGCTTCGACTTGAACGGCGCGAATACCTGATTCGGGTTCGCCGCGTCAGGCGGCGGCGCCGAACCGGGCGTCAGTGCCTCGATGTAGTTCGCATAGAACGACAGTTGGTCGAGCGGCCGGACGACGAGCGCGACGGACGGCGTCGTCGCACCCTGGTCGTAGTGCGACGTTTCCGCTCCGGACGTGTCGAAGTTGCGGGTGCTCACCTGCTGGCGACGCACGCCGACCGTGAGCTGCACGAGCCCGCCGGCGGCGGACAGCGTATCGGCCACGCCGATGCTGCGCAGAATCTGCGCGCTGTCTTTCGCTTCAGGCGACACGGAAACCGGCGCACCCGGCCCGGCAAGGCGGGTCGGCATATAAATGTTCGTCGCGTAGCTGCCGTAAGCGGTCTGGCCGAACCACGTCGTCTGCTGCAGGTAGTCGCCGCTCACCACGAGCTGGTGATCGATCGGGCCCGTCTTGAAGCGTGCGCGCGCACCGGCCTCGGCCGACAACGCACGCGACGCGCCCGACTGGTATCGCGACAGCGACGTCGCGTCACCTTGCGCATTGACGATCGTCGCACCCGGGTCTTCCAGCTTGTCGTAGCCGAACCGGTTCATGCCGACCGCACCGAACAGCGTCACATTCGACGACAGGTCGTATTCGGCACGCCCGAGCGCCGTCAGACTGTGGGAATTCGAATAGGAAAACGTCTGCGCGAGATTGGTCCGCGAATCGGGCGCCGCCGGCACCGCGATGCCGGCGATCGGCGTGTAGCCGCGCACCGGCGCACGCATGAAGTCTTCCTGGTAGATCACGTCGCCGGACGCGCGCAGGCGGCTGCCGCGGTAGTCGAGCCCAACCGACAGCGACGTGTTCCGCCGCGATTGTTCGTCGATCGGCGTATCGCCTTCGCGGTGGGCCGCGTTGACGCGCACGCCGAACTCGCCGTTCTGGCCGAAGCGCCTGCCGATGTCGGCATGGCCGCCGAACACCGAGCTCGACGCATATTCCGCCGTGAGGCGGTTGAGCGACGTATCGTCGGCGCGCTTCGTCACGACGTTCACGCTGCCGCCGACGCTGCCCTGCGGCATCATCCCGTTCAGCAAGGCACCCGGCCCCTTGAGGATTTCGACCCGTTCAACGGGATCGGCGCCGACACGATAGGCGGGCACGAGCCCGTAGAGTCCGTTGAGCGCGATTTCGCTGTTCTCGACGCGCAACCCGCGGATCGTGATCGCGTCATAGCGGTTGGTGCTGTCGATCGCGGCGCGGACCGACGGGTCCGTGGTGGTCAGCAGGTCCGCGACGCTCGTCGCCTGCTGGTCGCGGATCAGCTTTTCCGTATAGCTGGAGATGCTGAACGGCGTATCCATGTAGTCGCGATTGCCGAGCATGCCGACCTTCGCTCCCCGTGCCACCTGACCACCCGCATAGACCTCGGGTACTGCGTCGTCGATTCGCTTGCCGAGGACCTTCACGGCCGGCAGTACGGCAGCTTCGGCACCTGCTGCTGCAGAAGCCGGACGCAGCGAAAAGCTGCCGTCGGACTGCCGTACGGGTTCCAGACCCGTACCATTCAACAGCGCCTGGAACGCGCCCTGCACCGAGTAGGTGCCGTGGATGCCCGCGCTGGTCTTCCCGGCCGTCAGGTCGCCCGGCACGCTCAGCATCACGTTGGCCTGATCGGCAAGACGGTTCAGCGACGCCGACAGCGGGCCGGCCGGAATGTCGTATCGCCGGGTGGCGGCTTGCGCCGCCGCGCCGGCGGCCGACTGCGCAGATGCCGCCTGCCACGCGCCGCTCCCGGCGAGCGCGATGCCGAGAACGGCACACCGTACCGCGTGCGCGGTGGGACGGCGGGCGGTGCGCATCCGTGCACGGTTACACGCTGGCAACGAAATACCGGGGGGATTCGACGAACACGACGGGCGATGCATGGACGGCATTCCTTGAGAATGAAGTGAGCAAGGGGAGGTCCATCGCGCGTCTAACAGAGCCGGATACCTTGGCTTGATAGCGGCCGCGCCCGATCGTTCGGGCGGCGCCATGCTGGCTGCGACTGTCGCCATCGCACGACGCCTGCTTCCGTCCGGAAACAGGCGCCGTCAGGCCGGAGCTGGTGCTCCGCCTCGTGGCGCCGGGTCGGCATTCAGAGCACTGATTGATCTCCGAATGGTCCTCTTTCATCTGTTAATCGGATGACGTTCGGAAATGCGAACCAGAATTGGAAATTTTTTTAGTGCAGGTGAGATAGCGCTCGGACGCGCCGGCTCGGACCGGCATCGCGCCTCACCGGGCGTCGATTGTGACCCACCACGGCAACGTGCGACGTACCCGGATCGGCAGATCGCGTTCGAGCATCGCGAGCATCCGGCCGGGGTTGTCGGCCGGAAAACGGCCTACCACACGAATGCCCGCCACCGACGGATCGACGCCGATGTGCCCGTGCTGATAGCGATCCAGCTCGGCGATCAGCGCACCGAGCGTAACGTCGTCAGCCAGGATCACGCCGCGCGACCACGCTTCGCGTGCCGGATCGGCCCGCTCCGGCGCGAGGATCGCCTCCGCCGTGAACTGCCGCTGCTGTCCGGCCGGCACGATTTCGACATGACCGGCCCGGTTGCGAATCTCGACACGGCCGTTGAACACGGCCAGCAGCGTGTGCGTGTCGGACTGACGTACAGTGAACCGGGTGCCCAACGCCTGCATCCGGCCGTTCGGCGTGTCGACGAAGAATGGCCGCCCCTGGCGGTCCTTGGCCGTATCGATGAGGATTTCGCCCATCGTCAACGTCAGCAGACGCCGCGTATCGTCGTAGTGAACATCGAACGCGCTGTTCGCGTTCAGCCAGACGCGCGTGCCGTCGGCGAGCTGCACGTCCCGCCGCTCGCCGATCCCGGTACGGTAGTCCGATCGCAACGCGACGATGCGCTCCGGCAGCGGCGTGAAATGCCATGCGAGCCATCCGGCGAGACCGGTTCCGGCCAGCGCCGCGAGACTGCCCAGCACATGGCGCCGGCTCGCCGCGCGCGTCGAGGAAACATGCACGGCCGCCGCGGCGGCATTGCGCTCGGCTGCGCTCTCGCCTCTCAGCGGCTCAAACCGGAGGCTGACCGCTTCGACATGCGCCCACGCACGCCGATGCTCCGGCCGCTCCGCCAGCCACTGCGCCCACGCGGGGCGATGCTCGCCGCTTCCGCCATCGGCATGCAGGAGCGCATACCAGTTGGCAGCTTGTTCGAGACTTTCGAAATCCGCCTGGACGCCGGATTCGGCAGCGGACGAGGACGACGGGACAGCCATCGGTCAGTGCTTGATGCCGGCGTCGAGCAACGCGAGCTGCAACATCGCCTGGGCGAGATACTTCTGCACCATTCGGTCGGAAACGCCGAGCTCGGCAGCAATCTCGCGAGTGGAGAGGCCGTGGATCTGCGCCATGACGAATGCGTCCCTCGCTTTATCCGACAGCCGGCTGATGAGCGCGCCGACTTCCATCAGCGTCTCGATGACGATCGCGCGATATTCGGGCGAGGGCTCGCAAGGTTCCGGCTGGGCGGCAAGCGCGTCGAGCCACGCCTGCTCGACCTGACGGCGGCGGAACAGGTCGATGCACATGCCCTGTGCCATCGCACGCAAGTAGGCGCGTGCCTCGGCGTCGCTGTCGAACCCCTTGGGCGCCGGCTTGAGGATCAGGCGGAGAAACGCGTCCTGGGCAAGGTCCGCAGCATCGAAAGCGTTACCCAGCCGCCTGCGCAACCATCCCTGCAACCAGCCGTGGTGGTCGCGATAAAGAGCCTGCACATCCTGGTGGAGGGCGAGTTGAGCGGCGGACATGGAGCACCCCTTCTGCGTCAAACGTGAATGACAAGAAGCCAAATACGAATCATTCGCGTTTATAAACCAATTCAGTCGGTTTACGCAATATTTCGCAATTAGGGGCCGCATCGATAGGCCACGATATCAGCGCCTTCTATTCATCAGACATTTTCATGGGCGCCTTTCGTTTCCCGCTTCGGCATGTCGCACGTCATTTCGCCTTGGGATTCGCGACACACTCAGACGACGACAGTTGTAGCCCGTGATCCAATGCCCTTCGCCAGACATTCGGGACACACTCCGTCGATCACAAGAGACGCGGCGTGGAACTTGAAGCGATGTCCCGAAACGACGCGCTCGAACTGCTGGTTCAATTCGTCTTCGTAGAGATCGCAAATCGCTCCACAGTACCGACTGACGTTGCCCGCGAATTTCGTATCCCCGCCCGAGCCAGTTCCGAGTAAATGGCTTTATGGTCTTACGTAAGGATTCCCTGCTACATCACGTGCCGCGAATGCTTGAGCGTTCGTTAACGTTGGCATAGATCAACTCGGGGCACGGACGCGAGGTATGGTTTTCCCTGCGTCCGAGAAGCGCGGCGTGCCTTCGCGCGTGTGAGCATTCATTCGAATGCCGGAGATCGCAAGCGTGTCATGAAGGCGCCCGGCCTCGTCGGGGACAATCGAACGAGCGTCACCCCGCTCGCGATATTTGCGTCTTCGAGCAAATCAGTCGAATCGGAAGGTACCCGAACGGCGGTGTCGGCGGGCAAGCAGTCTCACGCAATGCGCAACATTGCATCCGGCAACGGCGTCCTGCACGCTCATGAGTCGAGCGAAGTCATGCCCGATTGCAGGTAGTTCTGGATGCCGACCTTCTGAACCAGTTCCAACTGCGTTTCCAGCCAGTCGATGTGCTCTTCCGTGCCGTCGAGAATGTTCTCGAGAATTTCGCGCGACACGTAGTCCTGCACCGATTCGCAGTACGCGATCCCTTCCTTGCAGGTTGCCTGTGCAACCCGCTCGAGCTTCAGGTCGCATTCGAGAATCTCTTCCGTGTGTTCGCCGATGAGAAGTTTGTGCAGATCCTGAAGATTCGGCAATCCGTCGAGCATGAATATGCGCTCGATGAGTGCGTCCGCATGTTTCATCTCGTCGATCGATTCCTCATATTCATGCTTGCCCAGCTTGTTGAGCTGCCAATGACGATACATACGAGCGTGCAGGAAATACTGGTTGATCGCCGTCAGCTCGTTCTTGAGTTGAGCGTTCAGATAATCGATGACATTCTTGTCGCCTTTCATCACAGCTCTCCCGTTCAGCCTGTACATGCACACGACATATCCAGAACCTACAATAGTCGGCGACCGGGCCACTCGCAAACGACTTCTCAGCGAAAGAGGCCAATCAAGCATGTCAATCGTCGTGTAGTGCGAATGATTTCAATTCCTGTTCAAAACCCTCTGTGCAGCGAAGCCTATCGGGCCACTGCCCCGGAATCAAACCCCGCTCCGCATATCGCCCTGACACAAAACCAGGGAGATATTGCAGTTCGGTATCGGCGAATGAAGGTCCGCATTCTGCGACACCCCGACAAACTTGCGCTCAGGATGCGGATGGCTCAGGAAATCATGATGCGATATGTGATAGGCACCGCCAGTCTGAACACGATACGGGCCACCGACACGCAAATGCGCAATCTCTACATCGCGCGCAAGCACGTCGTCGATCAGCGTGTGTTCAAGGTCGATCACGACGAAATCGAAACCTGCGGCAGCGATGAGCTCGACGGTCAGCGGCGCCGGCGTCGAGCACAACAACCCGACCAGCGATGGTCCGTCGGAATCTCCGATCCGCGACTTCAGCGAACGCGGCGGTAGCGTGTTCGATGTCATGCGTACTCCGGCTGTGCGAGTGGATTCGCCGTCGCGCGTGTCCGCAGACGAATCTCGGGCAGGAAGCGGCGGCTGGCAAGCAGTTCGATCTCCATCTCCGGTGCCAAGCAGTCGAACAATACGAAGCGTTCCGCGAGATCCGGACACTGCACCTAATACTCATGGATCGCGCGAGAGACGATCGCCCAGAATTCAGCCTCCTTCCGATTGAAATGGCAGGAGAAGAACCAGGCGATCTCCGCGAGATTGACGAAGAACAGCGCATCGCACGTGAAATCGCGCAACTGGTCGGCGTCGTCGGTCTCGATGAACGAATTGGGATTGACTCGCGCGTGCTCGGCAGGCGGAGCGTCGAGCGCCGGCGGAGCCACCGACAGCCATTGCTTCGAGTACCGCACGCCGTCGTGAAAGTCCTTGGCGACACGCGTGGGCATCCCGTTGGCGTGCAACAGCACCATGTTCTGGGCGTGCGACTCGAGCGCGGTGCCGTTACGCCACCGGCAGCCACGCCCGCTCCACGAGCCGGCGAACCCATGTCCGCACACCATGCCGTGCAACCCAGTTCCGCGATCAGCGGTCGGCCGTCGGCATCGATGTGTGTGAGCGCGGTTATCTGACGCTGCCGGACACGTACCGGCAGATCGCGCGCCTGCTCGTTCCCGAGCTGACGCGGCGCGGGCGCTACCCGGTCGCCGGTGTGCCGGGATCGTTTCGGGAAAAGCTGTTCGGCTTCGCGTGGAGCCACACGCAACTCGACTACGTCGACGGCTCGTCACGCAAGTTCAACAACTACGACGTGAACGGGCGTTACCAGATCACGCCGGCGGCGACGCTGATCGGCGTCTACACGTTCACCGACGGACGCGCGAGCGGCCTGCCGGGCACCGGCGGCCAGACACTGAAGCCGCGCTGGCGCCAGTTCACGCTCGGGTTCGACTACGCGTTGTCGAAGCGCCCCGACATCTATCTGTCCGGCATCTACCAGCTCGCGGCCGGCGATGCGAGCACCGCGACGTCGGGCGGCTATCGCAAGATCGCAGCGATCTCGAACATCGGCACCGCGTCGTCGACGAATCGCCAGGCCGCACGCGTCAGCGGGCTGCGCGTGAAGTGCTGATCGCGCACACCGCGGGGGCGACGGGCGCGGCGCGATAAGCAAAGCGGGAATCGTTGTTTGTCGCGCTGCGCCCGGTTGCCGAGAATGTCCGTTTTTCCGCATGGTGCCGCGCCCGCGCGCGGCACGGCTTCGATCATGACCGACTCTCCTTCCCGCCCACGCCGCACCGGCCGACGCGCGGCGCTGCGCCAGCTCGCCGGCGGGTGGGCGGCGGCGATGCTGCCGGCCGGCGGCGCGCTCGCAAGCCCGCCGCCTGCACCGCTGGACGTGCCGCCGTGGACGCGCACGCCCGGCGCACCGTTGCTGTCGCCCCCGTATGGCCTGCCGGGCGCGCACGAACGCGACGTCGTCCGTCGCAGCGCGCGCACGCCGACGCTGCCCGGCGCCGGCTCGTCGATGACGCCGCTCGCCGACCTGTTCGGCGACATCACGCCGAACGGTCTCGTCTACGAGCGCCATCATGCCGGCGTGCCCGACATCGACGCGCAACGCCATCGCGTCGTCGTGCACGGCCTCGTGCGCGAACCGCGCATCTTCACGCTCGACGACCTGCTGCGCTTTCCGTCGGAGTCACGCATTCACTTCCTTGAATGCTCGGGCAATACCGGCAGCGAATGGAACGGCCCGAGCGGGCTGCCCGTCCAGTTCACGCACGGGCTGCTGTCGTGCTGCGAATGGACGGGCGTGCGGCTGTCGACGCTGCTCGACGAAACGGGCATCGACCCGGCCGCGCAGTGGCTGCTTGCCGAAGGCGCGGACGGCGCGGCGATGACCCGCAGCCTGCCGCTCGACCGGATTCTCGAACGCGCGCTCGTCGTCTATGCGCAGAACGGCGAGCGGCTGCGCCCCGAGAACGGCTATCCGGTGCGGCTGATCGTGCCGGGTTTCGAAGGCAACACGAACATCAAGTGGCTGCGGCGGCTGAAGCTGGTGCGCGCGCCGGAGATGACGCGCGAGGAAACGTCGAAATACACGAACCTGCTGCCGAACGGCTGCGCACGCCAGTTCGTATTCGAGATGGACGCGAAATCGGTAATCACGCGCCCGTCGGCCGGCCACCGGCTCGCGTCGCACGCCTATTACCCGATCAGCGGCTATGCGTGGTCGGGGCGCGGTCGGGTTCGCGCGGTCGACGTCTCGACCGACGGCGGTCGCACCTGGCGCGCCGCGCGGCTTGCGAGCGACGTGCGCGATCGCGCGCTGACGCGCTTCGAAGCGGACTGGGTCTGGAACGGCGAGCCGGCCGACCTGCAAAGCCGCGCGACCGACGATACGGGCTACGTCCAGCCGACCCGGGCCGCGCTCGTCGCCGCACGCGGCGTCAACTCGCAATACCACTACAACGGCATCCAGAACTGGCGCGTCGGCGCGGACGGCGAGGTGCGCAATGCGTAAGACGATTGCGCGACGGCTCGCGTCGCTCGCGATTGCGTCGGGAACGATCGGCGCAATCGCGCCGCCAGCGTTGCCCGCGTTCGGCGCAGGCTTCGGCCTGGGTCAGCCGGTCGACCGCGCGGCGCTCGCCGCATGGGACATCGACGTGGCGCCCGACGGCAGCGGCCTGCCACGCGGTGCGGGCACGGTCGCGCGCGGCGCGCACGTGTTCGCGGACAAGTGCGCGATGTGTCATGGCACCGGCGGCCAGGGTGGTATCGGCGATCCGCTTGTCGGCGGCATCGGCTCGCTCGCCGGTGCGAAGCCGAAGAAGACGGTCGGCAGCTACTGGCCGTATGCGACGACGCTGTTCGATTACATCCGCCGTGCGATGCCGTACAACGCGCCGCAATCGCTGAGCGCGGACGAAGTCTATGCGGTCACCGCGTACGTGCTGCGCCTGAACGGCATCGTGCCCGACGACGCAACGCTCGACGCACGCACGCTGCCGCGCGTGAAGATGCCGAACCGCGACGGCTTCGTGCCCGACCCGCGGCCGGGACAGCTGTGACGCGACGCGATCCGCCGGCCCGCACACCGGCTATCGCCATTCCGCGCCCGCCGGCATCGTGCCGGATTCTTTCGTTCGGCGCCAGCGCGTCCCGTATGGAGCCCACCTTGACCGACACCTCCGTCGCCGCCCAGGCCGATGCACCGCTCGCGCCAACGCCGTTCGTCAACGTCCGTTCACCGGCCGATTTCCCCGACAGCCCCGTGTCGCGCGTGCTCGCGCAGCCGCTGATGCTCGGGCTGTTCCTGCCGATCCAGGCCGGCGGCTGGAGCGCATCGACGCTGCCGCGCTCGACCGACTGGACGTTCGACTACAACGCCGACCTGGTCGCGCGCGCCGAAGCACTCGGTTTCGATCTCGTGTTCGCGCTGTCGCAGTGGCTGCCGAAAGGCGGCTACGGCGGCGTGTTCGACGGCCAGGCGCTCGACTCGTTCATGACACTGGCGGCGCTCACGGCGCGCACGGAACGAATCATCCTCGTCGCGACGAGCCACGTGCTCTACGGTCCGTGGCATCCGCTGCATTTCGCGAAGTTCACGGCGACGCTCGATCACATCTCGCACGGACGCTGGGGCATCAACGTCGTGACCGGCCACCGCGCGATCGAGCACGAGATGTTCGGCTGGAACCGGATCGAGCACGACCGGCGCTACGAGATGGCGGCGGAATTCGTCGACGCGGTCAGTCAGTTGTGGGCGCAACCGGACAACTTCAGCTACGCGCCCGCGCTGTCGAGCTGGCGGCTCTCCAGCGCGTTCGTCACGCCGAAGCCACGCTACGGCCGCCCGCTCCTGATCAACGCGACGGGCTCCGACGCGGGCATCGATTTCGCGGCCCGCTATTCGGACATCGTGTTCATCACGAGCCCGGCCGGCCCGGACGTCGATCTCGCGCTCGACGCGCTGCCCGCGCATACGGCCCGAGTCAAGGCAGCAGCCGCCGAGCGTGGCCGGACGATCCGCACGCTGCTCAATCCGCTCGTGATCTGCCGCGAGACGACGGCCGAAGCACGCGCATACCGCGACGCGATCGTCGCGCATGCGGACGAAGGCAGCTTCCATCGCTTCGACAGCGACGCGCATGCGTGGCGCGGCGGCTTCGAACAACGCGCACAGGCGGCCGCGCGCGCGATCGGCGGCAACATCTCGATCACCGGCTCGCCCGAGGAAGTCGCCGACTACATCGTGCGACTGCATCGGGCCGGCATCGACGGCATCCAGTTGAGCTTCTACGACTTCAAGCCGGATCTCGACTTCTTCGGCGCGCGCGTGCTGCCGCTGCTGCGCGACGCCGGCCTGCGACGCTGAATTCAGGCGGCCGGCGCGGCGAACGTGCGCCACGCGGGCCGCTGCAGTCCGAGATGATCGCGCAGCGTGCGACCGGCGTACTCGCTGCGAAACAGCCCGCGACGCCGCAGTTCGGGTAGCACAAGTTCGATGAAATCGTCGAGGCCGCCGGGCAAGGTCGGCGCCATCACGTTGTAGCCGTCCGCGCCGTAACGCACGAACCGTTCCTCGAGCGCGTCGACGATCTGCTCCTGCGTGCCGACGAGCTGCCAGTGACCGCGCGCACCCGCGATGCGCAGATAGAGTTCGCGTATCGTCAGGTTCTCGCGGCGCGCGAGTTCGAGCGTCAGCGTCTGCCGGCTCTTGCTCGCATTGGTTTCCGGCAGCGGCGGGATCGGGCCGTCGAGCGGATACGCGGACAGATCGACGCCGCCCGTCAGGCCGGACACGAGCGCGAGCCCGACCTTCGGGTCGATCAGCGCCTGCAGCGCGTCGAATTTCTCCTTCGCTTCGCTTTCGGTGCGGCCGACCACCGGAAAGACGCCCGGCATGATCTTCAGCGTGTCGGGGTCGCGGCCGAACGCGGCGAGCTGGCCCTTCACGTCCGCGTAGAACGCAATCGCGTCGTCGAGCGTCTGCTGGGCGGTGAAGATCACCTCGGCCGTACGCGCGGCCAGCCGCGTGCCGGCCGGCGACGAACCGGCCTGCACGACAACCGGATGCCCCTGCGGCGCGCGCGCGACGTTCAGCGGCCCGCGCACCTGAAAGAAGCGGCCGCGATGATCGAGCACCTGGCGTTTGTCGGGATCGAAGAAGCGGCCGCTTGCGCGATCGCGCACGAACGCGTCGTCGTCCCAACTGTCCCACAGCCCGCGCACGACGTCGGCAAACTCCTCCGCGCGTGCATAGCGTTCGCCATGATCGAAATGCGCGTCGCGGTTGAAGTTGCGCGCTTCGTGCGCGCTCGACGACGTGACGAGGTTCCATCCTGCGCGGCCGCCGCTGATGTGATCGAGCGACGCGAACTTGCGCGCGATGTGGAACGGCTCGTTGAAGCTCGTCGATGCGGTACCGACGAGGCCGATGCGTTCGGTGACGGCCGCGAGCGCGGCCAGCAGCGTCAGCGGTTCGAACTGCGCGACGTAGCTGTGCGCGGTGCGGCTCAGGAACTCGACGTCGTCGCCGCGCGTGCCGACGCCGTCCGCGAGAAACACGAGATCGAACTTCGCGGCCTCGGCCGCCTGCGCAAGCCGCACGTAGTGACGAAAGTCGACGCCGGCATCCGCCTGTGACCCAGGGTGGCGCCATGCGGCGATGTGATGGCCGGTCGGATACAGGAACGCGCCAAGGTGCAGGTGGCCGGTACGGGTCGTCATCAGGAGGTTTTCCGGGAAGTGGGCTGCGGGCGCAGCGGGATCAGAACACGCGTCCTTCGGTCGGGTATCTGCTGGATGAAGTGATCGTCGCGCGCGGTCGGCGCCGGGCTGTGCAGCACCGGCCGGCCGTGCGCGAGCACATAGCGGCGCGCGTCGGCCACCACGTTGCGCACGATGCCCGCGGCCGTCGCGACGAGATGCAGTTGCCGCAGCGCACCGCAGTGGCGCCCGACGAGCGTCGAGCCGTCGCGCGCCGCGATTTCGTCCGCGAACACCTGCACGTCGTGCAGCAGCAGGCTGCCGCTCGCGGTCATGCGCTGGCCCATGCCGTCCCAGTCGTCGAGCACCTGCACGCCATCGCGCGCGACCGGAATGATCAAGGCGAGCGGGTCGCCCTGCTCGCTCTCGACGTTGATGCGCGCGAAATCGGCAAACGCGGTGCCCGTCGAATAGTATTTGCGGCCCGTCACGCGATGATGCTCGCCGTCGCGGCGCAGCACGGTCGTGTTCTCGCATCCGCAGCACGCCGAGGGCGGAGCGGCGAAAGAGCGCGAAACCTTCGAATGGCAGTTCGCGACGTGCTTCGCGTTGGGCGGCATCGCGCCCGATCCCGATCGCGAGGTCGGGCAATGCGGCGAGCGCGGCGTGCAGTGCGTCGCGCGTATCGGCGCCATGACGGGCATTCATTCAGCGGTTCCTCATCCCGAAAGGCGAGGGCTCGCCGCACGATTGCGCGATCCGCCGCCGCAGCCCGCAGGCGGCACCGAAAAGTATAGGGACGCATCCGGCGTGCGTGAAAAACCGATTTCAGCTTTGGTTATGCGTGCGCCGGGAATGCGCAGGCACTTGCAGCGATGTGCTCAGTGCTGGATGCCCCAGCGGCGCACGGTCACGCGTTCGAGCGTATCGAACACGAGGTGCTCGACGAGCAGGCCGATCACGATGACGGCCGCGAGGCCCGCGAACACGCGGTCGGTATACAGCTCGTTGCGGTTCTGGAAGATGTACCAGCCGAGTCCGCCCTGCCCCGCGCTCGCGCCGAACACGAGCTCCGCCGCGATCAGCGTGCGCCACGCGAATGCCCAGCCGACGCGCAGCCCCGACAGGATCGACGGCAGCGCGGCCGGCACGAGGATCAGCGCGATCTGGCGCAGGCCCGTGAGGCCGTAGTTGCGCCCGGCCATCTTCAGCGTGGCCGGCACGCCGGCGAAACCCGTGTACATGCTGAGCGCGAGCGGCCACAGCACCGCGTGCACGAGCACGAACAGCAGGCTGCCGGTGCCGAGCCCGAACCACAGCAGTGCGATCGGCAGCAACGCGATCGACGGCAGCGGATTGAACATCGACGTGAGCATCGACAGCACGTCGCGGCCGATGCGCGTCGACACCGCGAGCGACGTCAGCACGAACGCGAACAGCACGCCGAGCGCATAGCCGCGCAGCAGCACCGAAATCGAGATACCCGTCTTCACGAGCAGTTCGCCCGACGCGATGCCTTGCACGAACGCGGCCAGCGTCGCGCCGAAGGTCGGCACGAGCAGATCGTTCGCGACGATGCGCGCGACGATTTCCCACGCGGCGATCAGCACGAGCGCGATCGCGGCGCGACGAAACCCGCTCGCGCCGACGATCCGACGCAACAGCGGCGCGGGTGTCGCACGCTCGGCGGCGGGCGGTGTGTCGAGCGCGTGCACGTATTCGGCGCGAACGGGCGGCAGCGGCGGCAGGACCGGATCGATCGCGCTCATGATGCGGTTGCCTCGGTGGCCGGCGCGGCACGCGTTTCGTTCGCCACGCCGGTATCGAACAGCAGGCGATGAATGCGCGCGACGCTGTCGCGGAAGTCGCCGCTGCCGACGCTGTCGAGCGAATGGTCGTGGCTGTTGAGCTCCGCGCGCACGCGGCCCGGATGCGGCGACAGCAGCAGGATCCGGTTGCCGATCACGAGCGCCTCCTCGATCGAATGCGTGACGAACAGCAGCGTGAAGCGGAACTCGTCCCACAGCCGCAGCAGTTCTTCCTGCATCTTGCGGCGCGTGAGCGCGTCGAGCGCGGCAAACGGCTCGTCCATCAGCAGCACGCGCGGCTGCATCGCGAGTGCGCGCGCGATCGCGACGCGCTGCTTCATGCCACCGGACAGCGTATGCGGATACGCGTCGGCGAACGCGGCAAGGCCGACCTTGTCGAGATAGTGCAGCGCGCGCTCGCGCGCCTCGGCGCGCGACAGCTTCGCGGCCGCACGCAACGGAAACGCGACGTTCTCGACGACCGTCTTCCACGGCGGCAACTGGTCGAATTCCTGGAACACGACGATGCGGTCGGGGCCCGGCCCGTGCACGGGCCGGCCATCGAGCGCGATCGAACCCGACACGGGCTCGATGAAGCCGGCGATCGCCTTCAGCAACGTCGACTTGCCGCAACCCGACGGGCCGAGCAGCACGAAACGGTCGCTGCCGTACACGTCGAAGCTGACCTGGTGGGTCGCGCGGACGATCCGCGCGCCGGTTCGGTATTCGAGGCTCACGCGCTCGACCGCCAGCAGGCGCTCGCTGTGCGCGCCGGCCGGCGCGGCCTGCGGCGCGGGCCGGCTCGCGGTGCGGGCCGCGTCTGTGGCGGGAGGCGCGGCCGGCGCAGCGGCACCGCGCGCCGCATAGGGCGGCAACCCGATTCGGGGAGAAGTGGCGTTCACGATCGAAACTCTTGCGGGTAAAGCATCAACATACGGCGGCGCGGTGCGCGGCCCAACCAACGATTGCGCATATCGAAACCGCGTCGACGCATAAGCGTCGATCGCGACGTCGCAACGCCACCGCCGCTCAACTGCCGCCGGCCGTCGCCGGATCGTCGAAGAAGTAATCGCGCCACGACTTCGGCTCGTTGCGGATCGCACCGGTGCGATACATGAACTGCGCGAGCTTCAGCGTGTTCTGCGGTGCCGTCTTGAACTGCACCTGCGGATTGCGCAGGATCTTCAGCAACAACGCGCGATCGATCTTCGAATCGTTTACGCGAATATAGGTGTCGGCCGCGCGCTCGGGGTCGGCCGCGATCTGGCGCGCCGCATCGGCGAGCGCGGCGACGAACGCGCGATACGTCTTCGGGTTGTCGTCGCGGAATTTCCCGGTCGCATACAGCACCGTCGCGGAGCTCGGGCCGCCGAGCACGTCGTAGGAATTCAGCACGATGTGCGCGTTCGGATTGCCCGCGAGTTCCTGCTCCTGAAACGGCGGATTGCCGAAGTGGCCGGTAATCACGTTGCTGTTCGCGAGGATCGCGGCCGTCGCGTCGGGATGCGGAATGGCCTGCGTGAGCGGATCGAGCTTGTCGAACTGCTTGTCGCCCCATTGCTTCGCGGCCGCGTACTGCAGCACGCGCGACTGCACCGACACGCCGACGGCCGGCACCGCAATGCGGTCCTTCGCGCCCAGGTCGGCGATCGTCTTCACGTTCGGGTTGCTGCTGACGAGGTAGTACGGAAAATTGCCGAGCGACGCGACGCCCTTCACGTTCTGCCGGCCGCGGGTGCGGTCCCACACGGTCAGCAGCGGCCCGACGCCCGCGCCGGCGATGTCGACCGCGCCCGACAGCAGCGCGTCGTTCACGGCCGCACCGCCCGACAGCCGCACCCAGTCGACCTTGATGTCGAGGCCGGCCTTGCGCCCTTCCTTCTCGATCAGTTGCTGGTCGCGCGCGACGTTCAGCATCAGGTAGACGACGCCGAACTGCTCGGCGATGCGGATGCGGCCTTCCGCGTGCGCGGCTTGCGGCGTGCCGGCGGCGGCGAAGGCCAGCGCAGCGGTGAGCGAGGCGGCCAGAGCGCGGCGCGCAAACAGGGTCGTGCGGCGCAGTGCCGGCGAAAGCGGAAACGACATCGGAACTCCAGTGAGAATGACGCTGCGAAGCGAAGACGTGACGCTCAGAACGGCGCGTCGCCTTCGATCGTCGTGCGGTACAGCTTGCGGCGCAGATGGTCGGGGGTGCCGGCCGCGAGATGCATCAGCGAGCGGTTGTCCCAGAACACGAGGTCGTGGTCGCGCCAGTGGTGCCGGTGCAGATGCTCGGCGCGCACGCTGTGCGCGAACAGTTCGTCGAGCAGCGCGCGGCTTTCGTCCTCGGGCACGTCGACGATGCGCGTCGTGAAATGCTCGCTGACGAACAGCGCCCGGCGTCCCGTTTCCGGATGCGTGCGCACGACCGGGTGCACCACCGCTTCGACTTGCGCGATCTGCTCGGCCGACAGGTTCGGCCGCCACGGGCTGCGCGCCTGCAACTCCGCATAGCGCGCCAGATACGTGTGCTCGGCGCGCCGTCCTTCGACCGCGCGACGCAGATGCGCGGGCAGCGTGTCCCAGGCGAGATGCATGTTTGCGAACAGCGTGTCGCCGCCCTCGGCCGGCAGCTCCTGCGCATGCAGCAGCGAACCGAGGCTCGGCTTTTCCTTGTACGACAGGTCGGAGTGCCAGAAATGGCCGGCGTCGCCGAGCCCGATCGGCTTGCCGTCCTCGACGATGTTCGACACGATCAGCACTTCCGGATGCGCGGCCAGCGCGAACTGGTGCAGCACGTGGATCTGCAGCGGGCCGAAGCGGCGGCTGAATGCGATGTGTTTGTCCGGCGTGATGCGCTGGTCGCGAAACACCAGCACGTGATGGTCGAGATGCGCGCGGTGGATGCGCGCGAAATCCGCGGCGTCGAGCGGTTGCGACAGGTCGATGCCGACGACTTCGGCGCCGAGCGGCGCATCGAACGGGACGATGTCGAAGCGCTGCGCGCCGGCCTCGGGCGGCAACGCGGGGCGATGGCCGGCGAACGTCGATGCTGCGGTGCGGATGGCGGGAGTCGTCACGATACAGCCCTTGATTCGGTAAAGATGCGAATCTACGAGCGCGTGCCGGACTGCGTCAACGAAGCGATTCGGATACGTTTATCTGCTGCAGCGATAAAGATCGCTGCTCGGGCGGCGGGCCTGTAAAACGAGCCGCCGGCCGCCCGACGCGCCGTCGATCCGTCCGCTCACATCACCGGCTTGCGACGATGCCGGCTCGACATCGAGCGACGACAGCGGCCACGGCCGATCGCCCGCATCGTCGTGCGCGTCTTGCGCGTTCGGCCACCGCTTGCCGGTCGGGTCGCGCCCGGCGGTTCGCCCGAATCGTCCGGCACGCCCTGGTGCGCGCGGTCGCTGCATTCATGGGCGCTCAGTCGGCCGCCGGAATCCATGCGGCAGTCGCCGCGTCGCTCGCGCGGAACGCAGGAAACTTCGCGCCGAGTTCGGCCACGGTGCGAATGTCGTTTTTCACGAGATCGTCGCGCGTGATCAGTGTCGGCTTGACCGCGATGCGCGCGCCCGGGTCCTGGCCGGCGACCAGCAGTGCCGCCGCGCGCACCGACACGGCGCCGACGACCGCGGGATTGGTCGCGGCCGTCGCGACCCACGCGCTGTTCGGCGCGCGGATCGCCTCGATGTCGGCCGTCGAGATGTCGGCACTGTAGATGCGGATCTTCGACGACAGCCTCGCTTCGTCCGCGGCGAGCTTCGCGCCGCGCGCAAACTCGTCGTAAGGCGCAAAGACGACACGGATATCCGGATTCGCGCGATACGCCGCGGCCGCCTGATTCGCGACCGATTGCGCGATCGGATTGTCGACGGTGCCCCAGCGCGCCTTCTCCCGCACCTTCGGATGCGCGCGCTTGAAGTCGCGCCACGCGGCATCGCGCCGGTCGAGCGGCGCAAAACCGGCCACGTAGACGTAACCGGCCGAGAACGCGTCGCCGTTGTCCTTGACGGCCTGCCCGAGCAGCAGGTTGGCCAGGTCGCGATCGTTCTGCTCGATCTGCGGCACCTTCGGATTGCCGAGGTCGACGTCGAACGCGACGACCTTGATGCCTTTGTCCAGCGCACGCTGCACGACGTCCTTCAGCGATTCCGGCAGGCCGTGATTGACGATGATCGCGGACACGCCGATGCTGATCGCCTGCTGGATCTGCTCGCGCTGCTCGGCCGCATCCTGCCGGCCCTCGTAGATGCGCAGATCGACGCCGAGCGCACGCGCCTGCTTCTGCGCGCCGGCCTCGTAAGCCTGGAAGAAGTCGCCGGTCGACAGATAGTTGACCAGCGCGATCTTCACGCCGCCCTTGTCGAACGGCGCGGGCGCGCCCTTGAGCGGACCGGCCTGCGCGGCGGGCGCGCCCAGCACAGTCGCGAAACACAGCATGAGCGCACCGATCTTCAGATCGACGCGCGATTTCCGGCAAAGCAACGAGCGCATGGCGGGCCTGTCTCCACATGGGACGATATGGGCGCCAATCTATCAGCGCGGCACGCGAACGCAAACCGAGCGATTCGGAAATGGATATTACTTCGGATGGCAAACCGTTACGCATAACGATCCGGCGGACAGACTCCGGCCCACGCGGCGCATCACGGCATGCGCATCACGCGCGCGCATCCGTACGGCGGCCAATGCCGAACGTGAACGCCAGCGCGAGCACGAGCAGCGCCCCCTTGATGAAATCCTGCATGTAGTACGGCGCGTTCAGCATCGTCAGCCCGTTGAGCAGCACGCCGACGAATACCGCGCCGACGACCGTACCGAACACGTTGGGCCGCTTCGCGCCCCATACTGCATAACCGATCAGCGCGGCGGCCACCGCATCGAGCAGCAGCGAATGGCCGGCGCTCACGTCGCCGCGACCGACCCGCGCGGCGATCAATACGCCGCCGAGCGACGCGATCGCACCCGATACGACATACGCGGCGCCCCGGTAGCGCGCGGCGGGCGCACCGGCAAGCCGCGCGGCCGTCTCGTTGCCGCCGATCGCATAGATCACGCGGCCCCACCGGGTCGCCTCCATCGCGACGCAGGTCGCTGCCGTGACCGCTGCGAGCAGCAGCACCGGCAACGGCACCACGTCGAACACGCGCAGCCGGCCAAGCGCAAGAAAAGCGTCGGGGAACACGCCGGTCGCATCCGTGCCGTCGGGCAGCACCGAGCCGGTCGCGAGTGAACGGCCGCCGGTCGGAATCAATTGCAGGCCGGCCATCAGGAACAGCGTGCCGAGCGTCGCGAGCTGGTCCGGCACGCGCAGGCGCGTAATCAGCACGCCGTTGAACAACCCGGCGGCCACGCCAAGCGTCACGCAGGCGATCACCGCCGCCAGCGTGCTGCCGTGCCACACGACCAGCACATAGCTGGCGGCCATCTGTGCGGTCGCGGCCACGCTGCCGACCGACAGGTCGAAACCGCCGGCCGCGAGCGTGATCGTCACGCCGATGCCGAGCAACGCGACGATCGACACCGACTGCAGGATGCTGAACAGATTGTCGACGTTCAGGAACGCCGGTTCCCTGAGCGCAAATCCGATCACCAGGAAGATCAGCACCAGCAGGATGCCCGTGCGCTCGAGGGCATCGCGAATGCGGGCTGCTGCGGCACGCGGCCGTTCGACCGGCGCGGCATGGTGGTCGACGGAAGAAGTCACGATTTTCATGAGCAGGCACGCAAGGCGGAGGACGTTGGCGGCAAGTCATCGATCGTCGCGCGATCGAACCGCACGATACGATCCGCGATCTCGGCCGCTTCTTCGAGATCGCTGACGAACACGATCGTCGCGCGCGCATGTGCATGACGCCGCAGCGTATCGACGATATCGGCCCGCGCGCCGGCATCGATGCCCTGAAACGGCTCGTCGAGCAGCAACAGCCGCGCGGGTTCGGCATGCCAGCGTGCGAGCACGACCTTCTGCTGATTGCCGCCGGACAGGCGGACCACGCGATCGTCCGGACCCGTGCAGCGGATGCCGAACCGCTCGATCGCCGCCGCGGCGGCCGCGCGTTCGCGCGCCCTGCCCACCGGGCCGCGCGCGAACCAGCGCGACAGGAACGGAAAGCCGATCGTGCCCGCGATCGAAGCGAACGGCACACTGTCGGGAAACAGCGACGTGCGCCAGCGGTCCTCGCCGGCCAGAAAGACGCCGGCGCGAATCGCGTCGGCCGGCGAACGCGGGCGCCACGGCCGCCCGTCGAGCGTCATGTCGCCGGCCGCCGCGCGCGCGGCGCCGAAGATCGTATTCGCGAGGCGCGACTTGCCGCCGCCGACCGGGCCCGCGATCGCGACGATCTCGCCGCGCCGGACATCGAGGTCGAACGGCGCACTGGCCGGCGTCAGCCGGATACGCCGCATGCTGAACGCGGCGTCCGACTCGCGCGACGCGGTGCGAGCCGGCACCGGCTCGCGCGTTTTCGGCAACGGCCGCCCGATCATCGTCTCCACCGCCGCATCGAAATCGACGGGCGCGGGCAGATCCGCGACGATCCGGCCGTCGCGGACGATCGCCACGCGATCGGCGATGCGGCGCAAATCGCCGAGCCGATGCGACACCAGCAGGATTGCCACGCCATCGCCGCGCAACGCGTCCAGCAGCACGAAGAGCCGTTCCGCCTCCGGCGCGGACAAGCTGGCGGTCGGCTCGTCGAGTATCAGCAGCGACGGCTGCCCGCCAAGCGCACGCGCCAGCGTCACGCGCTGCTGGTCCGCCAGCGACAGCGACGCCAGCGGCGCGGCCAGGTCGACGTCGAGCCCGACCCGCTCAGCGAGCGGCCGCGCCGCGGCCCGCCGCGCGGCAGGCGTCGCGCGCCACGGCGACGCCCGATCGCACAGCCGGTCGAGCAACAGGTTGTCGGCGATCGACAGCGTCGGCACGACGGCGTCGGCGACCGACTGGTGCACGGTCGCGACGCCGAGCCGCTTGGCCGCGTGCGGCGACGCCGGTCGATACGGTTCGCCGCGCAGCATCAGCGTACCTCCGTCCGGCCGCAGCACGCCGCTCAGGATCTTGACGAACGTCGACTTGCCGGCGCCGTTCGCGCCCATCAACGCGACGACTTCGCCCGCGTCGATCGACAGGTTCAGCGCCGACAGCGCGACGGTCGCGTCGAAGCGCTTCGCGATGCCGGCGGCGCTCAGGACGGGCGGCGACGCCGATCGATGCGATCGATCTTCACGCGTCGCACCGGCGGTCTCATTTGCCGTCATATTCATGCCGGAAGCTCCTGCTGGCGGGCACGGCGCGGTAGCAACCGGAACAGCGCGTCATGGTTCATGTCACGCAACTCCCCCGATAATCGTTCCGTATCGACCGGCGCATCAGCGTCCGTCAGAGGCGGCTTGCCGGAACGACGCGCCATGCGCGGTGTCCGGCAGGCGGTCGCGGCCGCTCAGCCGCGAGCGGAAGGTACCGGCCGGCGCCGTCGTCCGGTACAGTCCGCGCTTTTTCAGTTCCGGCACGATCAGTTCGGCAAAATCGTCGAGCGTGCCCGGGCTGATCAGCGGGTTGAGCATGTAGCCGCTCGTCGTCGACTGCCGTGCATGCTCGGCGATCCGATCGGCGACTTCGTCGGGCGAGCCGACGAGGATCAGGTCGGTGCCGCGCGTGACGCTCGCGAACTTGCGCCGCACGTCGCCGGCAGTGAGCGGCTTGCCGCTGCCGTCGGGCCGCACGACGTACGACGTGAGCCCTTCCGTCTGCGTCGTTAGCGGTTCGTCGTCCGCATAGCGGTCGATGTCGATGCCGGTGTCGCCCGCATAGCTGACGAGTTGCGCGTGCTGGTGATAGTGCTGCTGCAGCGTGTGGTATTTCTCCTTCGCGTCGCTCGGCGAGCGCGCGGTCACGATCCGCAGCACGGTCAATGACTTCACGTCGTCCGCCGCACGGCCGCGCTCGGTCGCCAGCCGGCGAAGCTCGTCGAGCCCCGCACGAATTTCGTGCGGATTCGACTTCGCGACGAACACCACCTCCGCGTGCTTCGCCGCGAACTCACGTCCGCGCCCGGACCAGCCGGCCTGGATCAGCACGGGCGAGCGCTGCGGCGACGGCGCACAGACGTGCGGCCCCTGCACGCGATAATGCGTGCCCTCGTGCGCGATCGGCCGCACGCGGTCGCCGCGCGCATAGCGCGGCGCGTGCTTGTCTGCGACGACCGCATCGTCCGCCCAGCTCCCTTCCCACAGTTTGTACACGACGTCGAGAAACTCCTCCGCGCGCGCGTAGCGTTCGTCGTGGCCGATCATCCGGTCGAGCCCGAAGTTGCGCGCCGCACTCGTCAGGTAGGACGTCACGATGTTCCAGCCGATCCGGCCGTTGCTCAGATGATCGAGCGTGCTGAAGCGGCGCGCGAGCGCGAACGGATGCTCGTAGGTCGTGCTCGCGGTCACGCCGAACGCGAGCCGCTCGGTCTGCGCGACGAGCGCCGGAATCAGCATCATCGGATCGTTCGCGGGCGACTCGACCGCCCATCGCAGTGCCGCGTCGGCCGACCCGCCATATACGTCGTACAGGCCGAGCACGTCCGCGAAAAACAGCATGTCGAGATCGGCCTGCTCGGCCGTGCGCGCGAGGTCCGACCAGAACGCGAGCGTATTCGCGCGCAGCCGTTCGTCGGCCGGATGGGTCCACAGGCTCGGCGCGCCGCCGCAGCCGACGCTGGCTTGTTCATACAGGGAAAACAGCAAGGGACGAGGATCGGACATCGTGGAATTCGTTACCAGGGCAGGAATCAGTTGGGTGTCGCCCACGCGCCCGACGATGCGCGGCGGCGTCGGGCACGCATGCGAGCGTCGGGCGCGCGCGTCAGATAGCGATTGACGCGCTTCTCGAGACGGGCGGCCGGAATGGTCAGCAGCGCGACCAGCACGACATAGACGACAGCCGCGCCGGCCAGCGGTTCGTACACGCGCAACGTCTCGAAACGCAGCGTATTGGCCGTCCCCATCACGTCGAACACGGTAACGGTCGACGCGAGGACGGTCGATTTCAGCAGCAGGATCGCCTCGCCGGTGAGCGCGGGCAGCGCGAGCCGCCACGCGCGCGGGCCGACGATCCGGCGCAGCACCTGCACGCGCGTCATCCCGTATGCGTGCCCGGCTTCGATCTCTTCGGCCGGCACGCCGGCGATCGCGCCGCGCAGGATCGTCGCGACATACGCGCTCTCGTTCACGCTCAACGCGACGATCGCGTACCAGAACGCGTCGCGCAGCAGCGGCGATGCCCAACTGTCGCGCATCCATTCGCGCGGGACGATCTGCCCGAATCCGTAGTACAGCAGATAGAGCTGAACGAGCAGCGGCGTGCCGCGAATCAGCATGAGCCAACCGCGCGCGGACCAGCGCAGCGGCGCATGGCGCGCACCGGCGGCGAGCGCGAGCGGCACGCCCAGCAGCACGCTCGCCGCGCCAGAAACGAGCGTCAGCGCGAGCGTCGTCGGCACCGCGGCGAGCAGCTTCGGCATCACCGTATCGAGCAGGAACGGCAGCGAGAAGATCATGCGGCGCGCCTCGTGCCACGGCTCGCATGCCGCTCGAGCGCCGCGAAGATGCCCGTCGACGCGATGCTCAGCAGCAGGAACAGCGCGGCCGTGACGAGATAGAAGAATACGTAGTGCCGCGTCGCGCCGGCTGCGAGCTGGCTCGCCTTCAGCAGATCCGTGAACGAGCCGAGCACGCTGATGAACGACGCGTCCTTGGTCGCGTTCAGCCACACGTTGCCGACGCCCGGCAACGCAAGCCGCGCGGCGGCCGGAAGCCGGATGCGCGTCAGTGTCTGCCACGGCGTCATCCCGTACGCGTGCGCGGCTTCGACCTGGCCGGCCGGCACGTTGACGAGCGCCGCGCGGAAGATGTCGGTCAGATACGCGCCCTGGATGAACCCGAGCGACAGTGCGGCGACGACGAACGGATCGAATGCGAAGCCGTCGGACACGATCCCGCTGTCGCGAAGCGCATGCTCGACGGCCGGTGCCACCGCATAGAATGCGAGCAGCAGGCACAACAGCTCGGGCAGCGCGCGCACGAGCGTCGTGTAGAGCCGCGCGAGCCATGCGAGCGGCGCGTGCCGCGACAGCTTGCCGAGCGCGCCGGCGATGCCGAGCAGCACGCCGGCGCAGAACGACGCTGCCGCGACGCCGAACGTCAGTGCGAACGCGCCCGCAAACACGCGGCCATAGCCGCCGTCGCCGAATGCGAGCAACGCGAGCAGCGAATCGTCCGCGGCCATCGGGTCAGCGGCCTTTCTCGATCGTGCCCTTCAGGTTCGGATAGCGGGCGGTGATTGCATCCCACGTGCCGTCCTGCTGCAGTTGGGCGATCGCGGTCGACAGCTTGCCGCGCAATGCATCGCCGTGACGGACGCCCGCGCCGATGCCGAGGCCCAGCACCGGATTGTCCGCGCACGTGGCCTTGACCTCGAAGTCCTTGCCGTCGCGCGACGCGAGGAACGCCGTGAACAGCCCCTTGCCTTCCTGCACGTAGTCGACGCGGCCGGACGCCAGATCCGCGAGCGCATTGTCGAACTTGTCGAACGCCTTGATCTGCGCATCCTGCTTGAAGCGGGAATCGAGGAACGCCGAGAAGTTCGTGCCGGCCTCGACGCCGATCACGCGGCCCTTGAAGCTCGCGGGCACCGCGCAGTCGACGCGGCGCCGGTCGCTTTTCGCGCCGACGAACACCGTCGGCGATTCGTAATACGCACGGCTGAAATCGATCGCCTTCTGCCGTTCGCCGGTGATCGTCATCGACGACCAGATCACGTCGATCTTGCGATTCTGCAGCGCCGGAATCAGGCCGTCCCAAGCAATGTCGGTGAGTTCGCACCGCACGTTCAGTTTGCCGCACGCGGCATCGAGCACGTCGATTTCCCAACCCTTCCACTTGCCGGCTGCGCCCTTCGAAAAGAACGGCGGATACGACTCGGCGTCGATGCCGACGCGCAACGTCGGCTGGGCCGCATGGGAAGCCGGTACGAGGCCGAGCACGAACAGCGCGGCTGCGGCACGGCGGCCCCTGGAACGCATCAAACGATTCATGTGGCGAATTTCTGAAATAACGTCGGAACGACCGGCGTCGCAGCCGGCAGGAGGCGAGACTGTAATGCGCGCCGAAGCATGTACCAAATGGTTATTTGTTCGATGGATATCTGATCGCGCGATATGGCGGAACAGCGCACCGTCGAACGCGGAGCACGGTGCATCGTGCGACCGTTCGCCCGCTCACGCCTCCACTGTTTCGTGCTGCAACGCCGGCAGCCACGGATGATCAGCTCGCGCAGCGTCAGCCGCTGGCGTGCGTAGCCGACGAAGATCGCCACGCGTCCGCGCCGGCGATGCACGCTGTCGATCGCCAGCAGCAGCGATTCCGGCAACGGCTGGTCGAGCGGCAGCTCGCGCAGGTCGACGCCGCCGCCGAGCATGTCGGCGAGCTTCAGCCGGCCCTGTTCGTAATCGATGCGTTCATGCTTGTCGCGCAACCGTCGAATGCGACGGCCTGCCGATGCAGCTCGGCGACGAACGCGCGCGCTTCTTGCCCGCGCTTTCCGCTTCCGCAAAGCTCATTTGCCGTTTCATCGTCGTCGTGGGATCGTTCCGTGAACTATCTTCCACAACGTCCTCGGCGGCATCGGAGATGACCACCGAGCCAGATAAATCAGCTTTCCCCAACCCTTGTCGCCGCTATATCGACGTACGCCGGCAAATCTGCCTCGAAATCGAGGGGCCGCCGATTCGTGCCGCGGACGGGCGTCGGCGCGGGCGAACGAAGCAAGGGTCGCAGTACAGTTCGACCTCTGTGCGCCCGCGCCCGCGCGGCCTCAGAACTTGTGCAGCAGACCCACGCGATAGACCATCTGGTTGCCGCTCGACGACAGATCCGCGGAACCCACGATATGCGCTGCATCCAGCGCCGTCCCGGTACTCCCGTTGGTGTGCTGCCACGCGCCCTGCGTATAGACCGACGTGCGCTTGCTCAGGTTGTAGCTGAGCGCGAGCGCGCATTGCAGCCAGTACGGACTGGTGCTGCCCTGCGCGTCCTTGAACGAGCCGTGCGTATAGGCGACTGCGCCCGCCAGCGACAGATCGGGCTGGATGAAATACTGGCCGTTCAATTCGAAGTTATCGAATTTCCACGACTTCCACCCATTGCCGCCGATGTCGCTCACATAGGCGTTCGCGGCCGGATCGTAGACATCGACGTGCGAATATGCGAAGCCCACGTTCGAGCCGTTGGAGAAGGTCCATTTGACGCCCGCGTCGATGTTCTGCTGCACCGAAGCGGCGAACACCGCGTCGCTGCCCACGGCGCCGCCCGCCGTCGTGCCGCCGTTGTTCGTGCGCATGTAGGCCGCCGCCGCGCTCAGCGAACCGGCCGACCACGTCACGCCAGCACTGTAGTTGCGGTTGTCGGCGAAGCCCGTCGTGTTGCTGAAGCCATAGGCCGCTTCGACCTGCGCGCCGCCGAAGACCGGCGACAGATACTTGACCGCGTTGTTCACGCGCGTGTCGTAGTCGGCGTTGTCGTTGTCGAACGGATGCGCGGCCAGATCGCCGATGGTGCTGCCCGCCGCCGTGAACGGGCTCCACAGGTCAACGGTGGCGTCGTACTGGCGGCCGAGCGTGAGCGTGCCCGCCTGCTGCGACGCGAGCCCCACGAAGGCCTGACGTCCGAACAGGCGGCCGCCCTGATTCGCCGCACCCGTGGAGGCGTTGAAGCCGTTCTCGAGCGTGAAGACCGCGCTCAGTCCACCGCCCAGATCCTCGACGCCCCTGAGGCCCCACATCGACTCCTGGCTGTCGCCGCTGACCATCGCGAAGGCATGATGGCCCGCCGCGTTGGTGGTGAAGTTGATGCCTTCGTCGATGGCGCCGTACAGCGTCACGCTGCTCTGGGCATGGGCCGCCGTGGCGGCGATCAGTGTGATGGCCAGGGTGGCGCACGCGCTTGCGATGTCGTGTTTTTTCATGGAGTGGTGGCTTGTCGTTGTGGAGAATCCGGCAAAAGCGCTGGACGAAGTCCAGCCTCCATCCATCAGGATGGCTATTTATTTCCAAGCGAAGTGCGATGCGTGCTTTTCTGCGCGGCGCGGATCAGACCTGCGCGCCGCGCCGCATCGCATCGTCAGAGAGGGGCCACCGCTTCCGGGGCCGTGCTCGCGCCGCGCACGTCGGGCGGACCGGCAAAGCGGTGGCGCACACCCAGAACGAACCACAGCAGCGCCATCACGCCGATCAAACCGAGGCTCACGTAGAGCACCTTTTCGTTCGGCGGCTGGCAGCCCACGTACACCAGCACGGAGCCGCCCAGCACGGCCAGCATCGCCACCGGCTTCGACCACTTGCGCAGATCGAACGGGCCTTTGCGCGTCCACGTGCGGTCTTCCGCGTTCAGGGCCGCCGCGATCGGCATGACATAGGAGACGTAGAGGAACACCGCACTGCCCGTCGAGAGCACCGCGAAGGCGTCGCCGTACAGCGTCGCCGCGATGGCGAGAATCGAGCACACCCAGATGGCCGCGCCCGGCGTGCCGTAAGCGTTCACTTTCTTGAGCCACGCCGATGCGGGCAGGCCGCCGTCGCGCGCGAACGCATAGGTCATGCGCGAGCACGACGTCAGGCAGGCCAGTCCGCACAGGTAGTTTGCGAGGAAGATGCCCACGCCGAGCGGCACGCTCAGCCAGCCCGGCAAGGTGCCCAGCAGGATCGTAAAGAAACCGCTGCCCGCCTTCACGCTGCCTTCGAGGTCGGGCAGCACGAGCAGGAAGGTGCAGACCATCGCGTAGCCGAACAGGCTCGACCACAGCACCGCGCGCAGCATGCCGCGCGGCACGTTGCGCGGCGCATCGTGGGTTTCCTCCGAGGTATGCGCGGACGCGTCGAAACCCACGATCGTATAGATCGTCAGCAGCAAGCCCGAGAGGAACGCGGCCACCGCGCCCTGATGCGGCCACGCGCCCCCCTCGAAGCCGGTGAAGTTGCGGAACGTGACGAGTCGCGTGAAGTCCAGCGGCCCATGCGCCGAAACCAGCAGACCGAGCGTGAGCACCACGGCGATCGCGAAGATCAGATAACCCGAGAGGTCGGTGAGACGCGTGGTCAGATGCACGCGATAGTGATTGAGCAGCGCCTGCGACATCGTCACGATCACGATGAACGCGGTTTGATGCGCAAACGTGAGCTTGTCGGGATCGATATGGAACAGCGGCGCGATGAAAGTCTTGAAGAACGGATCGTAGACGCCGAAGTTCACCGAGGCGACCACGAAGATCAGCCCGAGCAGATTGAACCAGGCCGTGGCCCAGCCCCAGCCCTTGTTGCCGAGAATCGAGCTCCAGTGATAAAGCCCGCCCGCCGTGGGATAGGCGGACGCGATCTGCGCCATCGAGAGCGCCACCACCAGCGCGAACAGCGCGCCCACCGGCCAGCCGATGCCGATGGACGCACCGCCGCCTGCGCTCAGCCCCTGCGGAAAAGCCGTGATGCCGCCCGCGAGAATGCAGATGATCGCGAACGAGATGGCGAAATTCGAAAAGCCGCTCATGCGCCGCATGAGTTCCTGCGTATAGCCCATGCTGCCGAGAATGCTGGCGTCGTGATTCGCCGCATCCGCCTTCGGGGTGGGTTCCATCCTGATCTCCCGGTTGGGTCGGCCCGCGTGCGTCAGGCGCGCGCGCCGATATGCCTGCGTTGCCGTGCGTGTCGTTGCGCCTGCTCTTCTTGGCCTGGCGACGGCCGGAGTATCGCCGGGTGTTGCGAACTGCGCGTGCAGCGAGTTCCACAACGGGTCGCTCGACGAGTCATGCAACGGCTCATATAAAAGGCGGCCCGCCGCAGCGGGCCGTTCGCATCAGGGAAACTTCGCCATGATGTGGCGCGCGCAGGTGTACTCCTCGAGCGCGAACACCGACATGTCCTTGCCGTAGCCCGAACGCTTCATGCCGCCGTGCGGCATTTCGCTCACGAGCGTGAAGTGCGTGTTGATCCACGTGCAGCCATATTGCAGTTCGGCCGCCACCTTGAAGGCCTTGTTGACGTCGCGGGTCCAGACCGAACTCGCAAGACCGAAGTCCGAATCGTTGGCCCAGTCGATGGCCTGCGCCGCGCCGTTGAAACGCGTGACCGACACCACCGGCCCGAACACTTCGCGGCGCACGATCTCGTCGTCCTGACGTGCGCCCGCCACCACGGTCGGCTCGTAGAAGAAGCCGCGGCCCTCGGCGAGCTTGCCGCCCGTCGTGATCTCGATGTGCTTCTGGCTCGCCGCGCGCTCGACGAAACTCGCCACGCGTCCACGCTGGCGCTCCGAGATCAGCGGCCCCATCTCCACGCCTTCCATGTGCTGCTCGCCGTAGCGGATCGAACTCACCGCGCTGGAAAGGTCCGCGACCAGGCGATCGTAGATCTTGTCTTCCGCATAGACGCGACACGCAGCCGTACAGTCCTGCCCGGCGTTGTAGTAGCCGAAGGTGCGCAGGCCGGCGACCACTTCGTCGAGGTCGGCGTCGTCGAACACGATTACGGGCGCCTTGCCGCCCAGTTCCAGGTGCGTGCGCTTCACGGTGTGCGAGGCGGCTTCGAGAATGCGCTGGCCCGTCGAGACGTCGCCGGTGATCGAAATCATGCGCACCTGCGGCTGCGTGATGAGCGGCGCGCCTACGGTATCGCCGCGCCCCGTCACCACGTTGATCACGCCCGCCGGGAAAATGGCGGCGATCAGTTCGGCGAGCTTGAGCGTGGTGAGCGGCGTCTGCTCGGACGGCTTGAGCACCACGGTATTGCCGGCCGCAACGGCGGGCGCGAGCTTCCACGCCGCCATCATCAGCGGGTAATTCCACGGCGCGATCGACGCGATCACGCCCAGCGGGTCGCGGCGAATCATGCTCGTATGGCCCGGCAGATATTCGCCCGCGAGCGGACCGTGCTGCGTGCGGCACGCGCCCGCGAAGAAGCGGAACACGTCGGCGACCGCGGGGATTTCGTCGTTGAGCGCGCCCAGATACGGCTTGCCGCAATTGAGCGATTCGAGCCGCGCGAATTCGGTGGCGCGCGACTCGATGGCGTCGGCGAGCTTGAGCAGCAGCGTCGCGCGATCCTTGGGCGTGCTGCGCGCCCACGCGGGCCACGCGCGGCTCGCGGCGGCCGTTGCCGCCTGCACCTGTTCGAGCGACGCTTCGGCCACGCGCGCGATCGCTTCGCCCGTCGACGGATTCAAGATGTTTTCCTTGCTGCCGTGGCCCGGCATGAATTCGCCGCCGATCATCAGGTTCGTTTGCATCGATTTTTCCATTTGCTCTCTCTTCGTTGAGCCTACGCTCTTGGGTGTCGGTCCTGTCCGCGATGGCCGCGCGCCGTTCAGCGGCTGCTGCCCGCGGTACTTTCGGTGTCGCGCGTGAGATACCACGCGCCCAGAATCGGAATCATGGTGATGGCCATCACCATCAGCGCGACCACGTTAGTCACGGGCACGTCGCGCGGCCGCGATAGCTGGTTCAGCAGCCAGATCGGCAGCGTGCGTTCCTGTCCCGCCGTAAACGTGGTGACGATGATCTCGTCGAAGCTCAGCGCGAACGCGAGAATCGCGCCCGCCAGCAACGCCGTGGCGATCTGCGGCAGCACGACGTGACGGAAGGTCTGCCAACCATCCGCGCCGAGATCCATCGACGCTTCCACGAGGCTCGCGGGCATGCGCCGCAGCCGCGCGACCACGTTGTTGTAGACCATTACCACGCAGAACGTGCCGTGCCCGACCGCGATGGTCCAGAAGCCCAGGTCGAGATTCGCGGTCTTGAACGCGGACAGAAGCGCGATGCCGGTGATGATGCCTGGCAGCGCGATCGGCAGGATCAGCGCAAACGTCATGGCTTCCTTGCCGAAGAAGTTGCGCCGGTACAGCGCACCCGCGGCGGCCGTGCCGAGCAGCACCGCCAGCAACGTGGCGAGCGCCGCCACCTTCACCGAGAGCCACGCGGCCGCGAGCATGTCGTCGCGCGCGAAGGCGTCGGTGAACCAGTGCAGCGTGAAGCCCTTGAGCGGGAAACTGAACGCGCTGGTTTCGGTGTTGAACGCGTAGAGCGCGACCACGAGAACCGGCAGATGCAGGAACGCGAGGCCGCCCCAGGCGGCGCAGCGCAGCAGGCGCGAAGGCTGGGCGTCAGAATGCATCGAAAGCTCCCAGGCGTTTGGCGATGACGAGATACACGCCGATCAGCAGCATCGGGACAACCGTGAAGGCGGCGGCCATCGGCACGTTGCCGATCGAGCCTTGCATCGTGTAGACCATGGTGCCGATAAAGAGGCCGCTCGGCCCCACGAGTTGCGGAATGATGTAGTCGCCCAGCGTGAGCGAGAACGTGAAGATCGAGCCCGCCGCGATGCCGGGAAACGCCAGCGGCAGGATCACGGTGCGGAAAGTCTGGCGCGGATGCGCGCCGAGGTCGGCGGACGCCTGCAGCAGATTGGCCGGAATGCGCTCGATGGCGGCCTGGATCGGCAGGATCATGAACGGCAGCCAGATATACGTGAAGACCAGAAAGCGGCCGATGTTCGAGGTGGACAGCGAGTCGCCGCCGATCACCGGCACGCGCAGCAGCGCATCGAGCGCCGCGCGCAGATGCAGCGTGTCGATGATCCAGTAGAGCACGCCGCCCTGGGCGAGAATCACGGTCCACGCATAGACCTTGACGATGTAGCTGGCCCACATCGGCAGCATCACGGCCACGTAGAACAGGCCTTTTTTCGGTTCATCGCAGGAAACCGTGGAGGGTTTGATGGCGATTGCGTAACCTGACGCCTGACTTTAAGGAGGTCAGGAGGCAGAATTGCTCGATCGCAAGGCACTTCAAGCACTGGGTTGCTGGACCGGCTATCGGTTAGAGGGGGTGGAATGGCCGGAAGGAGAAGGCCGTACGCTGTCGCTGTATTTGAAGCCGGTCAGCAAGGTCATGTACTGCGAACAGTGCGGTGCACGCTGCCAGCAGATTCATGAGACGACGGTTCGCCGGGTGCGCGATCTGCCACTGTTCGAGTACCGGGTGGTACTGCACGTCCCCCGCCGCCGAGTCTGGTGCGAACGCTGCGGCGGTCCGCGACTGGAGAAACTGGCGTGGCTGGGCCGTTACCAGCGAGTGACGGAGCGATTTGCCAAGGCCTGCGAGAAACTGCTGCAGGCGGCCAGCGTGCAGGCGGTCGCCGCCTTCTACGATTTGGGCTGGCACACGGTCAAATCGATCGACAAGATGCGCTTGCGAGCGCGTGTGGCTGATCCTGACTGGTCGACGATCCGCTATCTGGCGATGGACGAGTTCGCGCTCCATAAAGGTCATCGCTACGCCACGGTGGTGGTCGATCCGATTGGTCGGCAAGTGCTCTGGATTGGAGCGGGACGCTCGCGCGAGACGGCCAGAGCCTTCTTCGAACAGCTTCCACCGGGTGTTGCCGAGCGCATCGAAGCAGTGGCCATCGACATGACCACGGCCTACGAGTTGGAGATCAAAGCGCAGTGTCCGCAGGCTGAGGTCGTCTACGACCTGTTCCACGTCGTGGCCAAGTACGGGCGTGAGGTGATTGATCGGGTGCGGGTCGATCAGGCTAATCAGTTGCGCCATGACCGGCCGGCCCGGAAGGTCCTGAAGTCCAGCCGCTGGTTGCTGCTGCGCAACCGCCACAACCTGAAGCCCGAGCAGTCCGTGCATCTGAAGGAACTGCTGGCCGCCAATCAGCCATTGTTGTGCGTCTACGTGCTACGTGACGAACTCAAGCGGCTCTGGTTCTACCGCAAGCCTGCCTGGGCGGAAAAGGCCTGGGAACAATGGATCGAGCAAGCCCGGCAAAGCGGAATTGCCGCGCTGCAACTGTTTGCGCAGCGCCTGCAGGGTTACTGGCACGGAATCGTGGCCCGCTGCCGACATCCGCTTAATACCAGCATCGTCGAAGGCATCAACAACACCATCAAGGTCATCAAGCGTCGGGCTTACGGGTACCGCGACGAGGAATACTTCTTTCTCAAGATCCGCGCCGCGTTCCCCGGTAATCCGCGATGAACCCTTTTTTCCAGCCCTTCGCGTAGCGCGCCATGTAGTACGCCACCGGAAACGCGAGCAGCGCGCTCGCGAGCGTCACGCAGCAGGCCATGCCGGTCGTGCGCAGCACCACGTCCAGATTGGCGGGATCGTGCACCAGCGCCAGATAGTTCGCAAGCGTGAAATCGGGACTCACGGCCATCGTGAAGTCGTCGAAGCGCCAGACGCTTTGAAGCAGCAGCGTGAACAACGAACCCAGATACACCACGCCGAACCACAACAGCGGCGGCAGAAGCAGCAGCGACAAATACAGGTTCGCGTGCCGGTGCAGGAAGCCGCTTGCGCGGCGCATCAGGCCGTCGCGCGGCGGCGCGGCGCGCGTCACGGCCGCATTCGATGTCGTGGTCATGCTCACCCCCGCGGCTCCAGCGCCACCATCGCACGGCGCGCCCACGCGAGCGTGACGGCGTCGCCGACCGCGGGCAGCGCCGTGGCCGCATCGTCCTGATTCGCAACCGTCACCGCGAGGCGCTGCCCTGCATCCGAACGCACCTCGAAGCGGCTCGTCGCGCCGTAGTACTGGATGTCGATCAGCGTGCCGGGCAACTGCACGTCATCGGTGCTCGCGGGCGCAGCACCGATGAAGCGGATGTGCTCGGGACGGATCGCAAACGGTTGGGTCGCGCCCACGCGTTGCAGCAAGGCAGCGTCGACGATCACGTTCGATGTGCCGACGAAATCGGCGACGAACGGCGTTGCCGGACGCGTGTAGAGATTGCGCGGCGTGTCGACCTGCTCGATGCGGCCTTTGTTGAACACGGCCACGCGGTCCGACATCGACAGCGCCTCGCCCTGATCGTGCGTGACGTAGATGAAGGTCACGCCGAGCTTGCGCTGCAAGGTCTTGAGTTCGATCTGCATCTGCTCGCGCAGCTTGAGGTCGAGCGCGCCCAGCGGTTCGTCGAGCAGCAGAATGCGCGGACGCCGCACGAGTGCGCGCGCCAGCGCCACGCGCTGCCGCTGTCCGCCCGACAGTTGGCCGGGACGCCGCGCGCCATAACCGCCGAGCGCGACGAGTTCCAGCGCCTCCTCCGCCTGACGATGACGCGTGCGTTTGTCGGCGCCGCTCACCAGCAGCCCGTAGGCCACGTTGTCGCGAATGTTCATGTGCGGGAACAGCGCGTAATCCTGGAACACGGTGTTCACGTCGCGCTGATACGGCGGCAGGCCGGTCGCGTCGCGGCCATGCAGGACCACGCGGCCCGCGCCGGGCTGTTCGAAGCCCGCGATCAGACGCAGGCATGTGGTCTTGCCGGAACCCGACGGCCCGAGCATCGAGAAGAATTCGCCGTCGTTGACGACGAGCGAAACGTCGTCCACGGCGCGCACGCCGCCGTAGTGACGCGAGACCCGGGAGAATTCGACTGCGCTATTCATGATGTTTCCTGCCTGTTGTTGCGACTTGCCGCATCGTGCCGCGGAAGGGCTGCCCCCCGCGCCACGCACGTCGGCGTGGCGTCCCGTGGTTTTCCCGTAGCGCTATCGACCACCCATGATCGAAATGAAATCCTGGGTCCAGCGGCCGTACGGCACGCACTTGCCCTGCGAACCGCAATTCGCCACCGGCGTCTTCCAGAAGTGAATCTGGTCGAAGCGGTCATAGCCGTTCGCCGCGCAGAAGTTCGAGCCGCCCGCCGCCGCCTGCTGGCAACCGCCCTGAATCACCGGATTCGAGCCGAACCATTCGGCCAGATCGGCCTGCAATTTGCGGTTGAGCGACCAGTTCATCCACTTGTAGGCGCAGACGGGATGCGGTGCGTCCGCGTGCATCATCGTGGTGTCGGCCCAACCCGTGGCGCCTTCCTGAGGAATCGTCGCGGCGATCGGGAATTTTTCGGCTTGCAGCGAATTCACCGTGTAGCCCCAAGCGCTCGACACGGCCACGCCTTCGTTCTTGAAGTCGTTCATCTGCACCGTGACGTCGTGCCAATAGCGATGCACGAGCGGCTTTTGCGCGCGCAGCACCTTGAGCACTTCGGCGTATTGCGCTTCGTTCAGCTCGTATGGGTCCTTGATGCCGAGCGCGGGATTCTTGCGCATCAGATAGACGGCGGCGTCGGCCACATAGATCGCGCCGTTATAGGCCTGCACGCGGCCCTTGTTGCTCTTGCCGTCGGGCAGCGTCTGCTGCTCGAAGACGACCGACCACGAGGTGGGCGCCTTCGGGAAAATCTTCGTGTTATAGGCGAGGAAATTCGCGCCCCACTGATACGGCACGCCGTAATGCACGCCATTGACCGTATGCCACGGCGCGTTCTGGAGGCGCGGCTCGATCGTGTTCCAGGCGGGAATCAGCGCGGTGTTGATCGGTTGCACCTTCTTGCCGTATACGAGCCGCAGACTCGCATCGCCCGAGGCCGTGACGAGGTCGTAGCCGCCCTGGTTCATCAGCGAGACCATTTCGTCGGAGGTCGCGGCCGTCTTCACGTTCACCTTGCAGCCCGACTGCTTCTCGAAGCCGGTGACCCAGTCGTATTTCTTGTCAGTGTCGCCGCGTTCGATGTAGCCCGGCCACGCGATGATGTTGACCTGGCCTTCCGGCCTGCCCAGTTGCGCAAGCGGCCCGGCCGCGCTGGCGAGCCCCGTGTTGACGAGCGCGGCAAGGGCGATGGCGGCAGCCATGTAAGGGGTGTGCGACATGCTCCGATTCCTCGTGATTGTGGCCCGGGCGGCGTACCTGAAAGCCCCGTGGGCAAAGGGTTTGAGGCGATGCGATGATGGTCGGAGCTATTCTAGGAGGGGGTCTTTTTTGACCGATAGGCCGAAACCCAGATACGAGCTATCTTAAATTCCGAACGCTCGAGCCGCAGAAGTCGACGAAAACGCGCTCGAGCGTGGCCGCGCGGCGTGGGAGGAATCGCGGCTGTCCCGCATGACGCGGAGCTTTCAGGCACGACGCAAAGCGGCGGATGCGCCGTCCGGCGCGCTTTTGCGAAACCCTCGGCGCCGCAAGCGGTGTCCGTGAAAACCCGAGCGGTGATGCGTATAAGAACCTGAATGTTTCGGCGGAATGGAATGATCTACGTGTAATATCGGAAATTCAGATCGACGATTTGCTGTGCGTGCGCGAATACTCGCGTGCGACGCTGAGGAAATGCTGCACCATCTCCGGCAAAGTGAGGCTGCGCCGCCAGGCGATGCCGATGTCGACGGTCGGCATCTCGCCCAGAATCTTGCGCACCTCCAGCCGGTCGCCGTCGAGCGACCAGGGGCGGTACAGCACGTCGGGGAGAATCGACAGGCCCGCGCCGGTGGCCACCAGACTCCGCACCGCTTCCACCGACGCCGTGCGCATCACCGTGTTGGGCCGCAGCCCCGCCGCGCGCCAGAACGCGGTGGTGTTGTCTTCCAACTCGTCCACTTTCAGCATGATCATGCCTTCGTTGGCGATCTCCTGAAGCGAGATGCTGCCCAGGCCGCGCAGCGCGTGATTGGCCGGCAGCCACAGACGCCACGCGGCCTTGATCAGCGATTCGGTTTCGATGGCCTGGCTGTTCTGCACGTTCGAGACGATCAGCACGGCCACGTCCAGTTCGCCGTTGACGAGCAGATGTTCGATGTAGTCGCGCTGATCCTCGACCACCTGCACTTCCACCTTGGGGAACACGCGTTTGTATTGGTCGAGCAGGTAGGGCAGGAAGTAGCCGGTCATCAGGCTCGTGACGCCGACGTTCAGGCGGCCGGTTTTGGTGTCCGGGCGCGCGGAGAGCGCTTGCTGGGCGTTGCGCACGGCTGCGAGGATCTGATGCGCGTGACGCAGGAATTGATGGCCCGCGTGCGTGAGCACCATGCCGCGCGCGTGACGCACGAAGAGTTGCGCGCCCAGTTCGCTTTCGAGACCTTTGATGGCCTCGGTGATGACAGATTGCGAAATGTTGAGCGTCTGGGTTGCGCCCGTCACGGACTCGGCTTCCGCCACCGCGATGAAATAACGCACGCTTTTGACGGAGAGGCTCATGGGGACGTCGGGCGGTTTTTGAGATCGGGGGGAGTATATATCGCGGTACCCTCAGGAAACGGATTCTTACGGACGCGTGCGACGTGAAGTCGCGCCAGTTGTTGGCTCGACCCGTACCCCCTCGCTACGGTGAGCTTGGCGCTTTCGCCCTTCGCCGACGCTTTCGCGCCCTTCACATCCGCCTCGTGAGCCGCGGCAATATCAGCGTCGACGAGTTTGTCCGCATGCTCGTCGTCGAACCCTGCGATGTCGCCGGGTGTACGCGTTGTTGATGATTTCGAAACCGCCGCCATCGCGCGCTCGAAGGTACGTGCTAACGTCTTGGCCATCTCGCCAGTTTCTAAGCTGGAAGTCCGCCTGCCAGCCTTGTTTAATGAGCGCTAAGCGGCCGCCAACGATTTCGCCGGACGTGTTCAGCTTCGAGTTTGGGTCGAAGTTACCAGTGTCCCAAGGCGTCGATCCTGCGAAACTCGGTCGAGCCGGAAGGTTCATTACGCCGTTCTCATCGATCACCGTGTACTTGTACGCGTTCGATGGACCAGTTCGGAAAACAACGTTTCTGACGGACGGGTCGTTGTAGATCATCGGCTTCGTGCCGTCGTTGTCCGCATACCCCTGGCTCAACTGAACCTGTGGCACCGCCAACGTACCAGTCATTGCCCCTCCGCCCTTGGGAACGGCGTTGTTCAGCACCCACTGCTGCGATGCATATGCAGCAAGTTGACTCGCGAACGCGACCACGCCGACGTCGGTTGTATCGACCGTCACACGCAGACCTGAACCATCCGTCGCCCAACCGATTTTCACCACGTTTTGGCCTTGCAGCGCGCCAGTACCCTGTTGAACCGGGGTGTATCCACCCGATTACAGGACGGCCTTCGCTTTTTCCGCGTTCTTTTACCCGCTATGCCATCAGCCTTCCTTGCGGTTGGCCTGCCATCGCTGGCAGCATGTCGGGCTTACCGTGTTCCACAAACATCACAACGAGTGGGTTAGGTCCTGCCTGTACACCGGTGGTCTTCCTGTCCGTGTGCTCCGTAGCAAAGGGAGGAGCAGCCGACCACGTACCGTTTGGTTCAAGCCTGTCAGCATCTTTGGCTTATCGTGCCTAACGATGCCTGCGGTAGTTCACATTCGTTGACCATGTCACTCAGCCTGGGATCCCATCGGCTCCGAGCGGCATATCGATGCTGCACTATTGAAGAACCCTGCGATTAAAACCCCGGAGCAATACAAAGTAAGGCTCCGTCCTTACAAGATATGTTCGCCGGCGGCGATTCAGTTACGAAACAAAGTCTGGCTAAAGTTGAAGGGAAATCGCTGACACACCATAGGCCCAACGAGTTCCAAACCGGCGAATAGTCGAAGGAAAGAAAAATACAAGCTTAAGACGGCATGCCTGGTTGTTCTGGAAAAGGCCGTCGATCCTGGCGTACCGAAATGATGCGGCCGTGGGTAATGCTGCGAACATTACCCACGGCCTGACCTAGGTGTACACATTGAGAGACCACCATGGCTGACTCTATTCTACGGGAACATCGGGACACTTGTCGTTTCGATATCTCAACGTTTCCTTTTGTGACGACGCAAGCACGGCCGCACACCATGAATCGCCCGCGCCCGTGCTCGTCGCGCACGAACATTAGGCCTCCATCGGAAAACCAAAAGACCTCAGGCAGTCGGATGTTCGGGCGCCGTTTAACGCTTCACAGTGGCCGACCTTCGATCGACAATTCGATCATTTCTCCGAACACCGCTCGCTGTAATTCAATCCGATACGTGAGCGACACCTGATGGCTAAAACCGTTTAGGCCACCTCCTGCTGCCCTTCGATCTGCCTCGGAGCAGGCAGCTTTTGCGATCGTCGATATCGACGATCGCCTTTTTACTCTCGTCGTGTCGTCGAATGCATGGCACACGATACGCGCCCCTGATGATGCACGGTGCTCGGATGTGCACGTTTAACGTAATTCGATTGGAGAGGCATTGTGGCAACTTACGAGGAACTGAAAGCTCAACTCGATGCACTCAATAAGGAAGCCGAAGCAGCCAGAGCGCGCGAAATCTCGACGGCGCTTTCTCGGATTCGGGAGGCCATCCTGATGTACGAAATTCGGCCCGACCAGATCTTTTCGCAATGGAGGCGCCTTCGCTCACCGGACAAGCGGCGTGGTCCACTGCCTCCAAAGTATCGGAACCCGATGACTGGCGAAACATGGTGCGGCCGAGGGCGAGCACCGAAATGGATGTCTGGCTCGCCGCGCGAAGCTTTCCTGATCGATCGGCTTGCTTGATCGACAATCGAGCTCTCGCTCTCGCGCTCATGGAACGAGCCAGTAGGCCAAGATGGTTCCGCTTGGAAGGTCCATTTCGTGGCTTGGGATGCCGCGGCCCATGCTGAGCGCACCCAAAGACGGTATTGGCCGGTCAATCTTGACAGGTCGTCTCGACGTTGTCGAACCGTCCACCGCCAACATGATCGTGAACCTTCGTTAATTTGGCTGCCGCCTTTTCTCTCTCATAGCCGCCCGTCGAATGCCGGACTATCTCCGCGAATTTGCTATCCTCCCTGTCACAAGTCGGTGGTGCGCCTCAACGCACTGGAGCAACAACGACCAGAGGTTTTTGTACGGCGCGAGCAGGAACGGAAAGATGTGATTGCCGGCCTGCGCGATATGCTCGTTACAGCGGATCAGGACGGCGTCCGGATCGTTGTTCAGTGCGGCCCGCATCTGCGTGATGCGCACGGCCGCAGGCGTTTCGTCGTCCTGCAGCACATTCAGGACGTCGCGAAACTGGCTGACAAGCGACTGCAACTGGTCGGCATGCGCGAGCTGGTACTGCTGAAGTCGCAGCTTGGCGGTGTGCTCAAGATTGCGCACGATCTTGATGAAAATCTCGACGACGTCGTTGAGCGCCTTCTGGCGTTGCGCGAGCATGAACAGCACCGCGAGCGTGTAGCGCTTGGCGGGCTTGGGCGCCCGCATTTCGTGGACGTCCAGCGCACGCGCTTCGGTGACGAACTGCATGCGCTTCGGGACCAAGAGCATGTTCGGCACGGGCGGCAAACCATCCGCCAACGCGTTCATCGCCTGAATGTGCTCGAGGAAACTTGCGATTTCGCGCGGCCCGGGTCGCTTCGGCTCGCGCTTGAGCTCATCCCACGGCGTTCGGCCGCGTCGAACCTGAAAGAGCGTGTCGATCCGATCCTTCAATGCGTCGTCGAGCGAGTCGACGAAGGCGCGATAAATCGATTCATGGAGCTGGCTGCGAGCGTGGCGGGCAATCCGGGTGAGCGTCGCAAGCGGCGGCAGCTCGTAGCGGCGCCGAACCAGCTCTTCTAGCATCACGTTGACGATGTCCGGTAGTTCCGCCTTGGTCCGGGCCGTGAGAGCGGCTAATTCGGCCAGCCATGCGTGGACTGCGCTATCGACGGGGAGAATCCGAACGAACTCGCGAAGGATCTTCTGATGCCGGGATTTGCTGCCCGAGCGGTCGTAGCGTGCGAGCGTTGTGCGCGGCAGCGGGCGGACGCCGAGCACCGTACATAGGTGCTCGATGATGGCGGGCGGCACATCGGAGATCACCGGCATGTATCCGGGACGCTGCAGCAGCTTTAGTTGCGCGAGGATCAGCACGCGCGTCGGCGCCTGGCGGAACTGACCAAAAACGAACCGGATCTCGGCCGCGCTGGACGTGTAGATCGTCCGTAATTCCGCTTCGTCCAGCTCAGCCGGGAGTACCGGGTACGCGGGTTCGTGAATTTGGGTCATCGCAGCCTCCGTCCTGGCGGTCCCCGTCGTTCAGCGCTTCGGCAGTTTGAGCCGTCCCGACAGTACCGCTGCGGCGAGGTCGGCGTCGCTCATCCCCATGATCCGGTCGATGGTGCCCGATGACAGTTCGTCAACCAGCCGGAGGATCTGGTCCTGCAGCGCCGACAGTTGATCCGCGCGTGCCGTCAGATGCGCGAGCATTTCGCGCTGTCCGGGCGTCGAGAGCTCGGACCGCTACCGCTCGAACTGTTCACATTGAACTGGGAGGAATTCACGTTGCTCACCGTATACCTGCCTGATTCGCACGAGCGTGGCGTCGTCCAGTACGTTGGGCTGTGCGCTTCACGACGTCAGCTTGTCGTGAAGCGCCTGCGCCTCTTCCAACTGTCCGCCAAACAGGTCGAAGACGATCGGCAGGTAGCTGATCGGCCGCCAAACGGGCTTTCGTGGCTCGGTGGTTTTCATGGGGCGATTCCCTCCGGCGGACTAATGAGCGTGACAATGCCGGCTAGGTTGATCGGCGTCGTCAACGGAATTGATCATTGTAGCGCGCGGCTGTGTCACCTTCGAGGCATGTCCTGGACTGGACGATGAGCTGTGTCAAACCCCTCAATCCCGAACAATGCGCGGCCGACCGTTATGCGATAATCGAGCCCTCTCAGGTTCTGGCGAAGCCATCCCCGGATTGCCGGAACATTCAGGTCGACATTGCCCGGTCGGCCTTTTTTTCGTCCGCACAGCGCCAATCCCGGAGGGTGCCGGTTTGACCATCGATATCCGGACGATCCAGGCAACCGGTTAGAATAGTCCAGTCATTGCGGAGCGCTGATGTTGATGGAAGCCATATCAAGGCAATGATCGTTGACTGGCAGCGCCCTCCTTTTTAATTGGGGCACGATTATTTGACAATCGCTGTAGTTTGATGTCATTTGCTCTGCCTAAAATGAGCTTGCCGCCTGTTCGGCAGAAAATTCTAGAAAAATATTGAGAGATAAATGGTACTCAGACCACCTGCGCTCGGGGAGCTGACATATCGCGATCTGTATAACGCGATCCACCGGGGCCTATTGCAGCGAAACCGCCTGTTGCGGCTGGACACGCCGCTCGGCCAGAACGCGCTGATTCCGCTGCGCGCACGCGGATCGGCACGGATCGGCCGCGATTATCACTGGACACTCGATGTCGCGTCGCTGCGCGATGACACCGCGTTGTTGTCGCTGATGCATCAGCCGGTGACGTTGTGGCTGCAACAGCCGAGCGCCCCGTATGACGATCCGGTGTATCGCCCGATCCACGGCTTCGTGCACAAGGTCGGCTACCTGGGCGGGGATGGTGGGCTGTCGACGTACCAGCTCGAATTTTCGTCGGCGCTGGTGTTCCTGGGCGGCACACATAACGACGAAGGCTGGCTCGAACGGACGGCGCAGGAGATCGTGTCCGACCTCCTGAATCGCTATCCGCAACTGCAAGGCCAATTCCGTTTCAATCTGAACCGCGAGCCGGCGGTGCGCTCGTGGTGCCGGCAGAGCGAAACGGATCTGCATTTTTTCCACCGGCTGCTCGAAGACGAAGGCTGGTATTGCTACTGGGTTCACGCGCCTGTGAAGGACGGCGAGACGCCGAAGTCCATGCTGGTGATCGTCGACCAGATCGCGGCGCTCCCCGACGCCAAACCGGCCGACTTCGCGCGTGGCGCTGGCGCTGACGAGGCGGTGAACGGGTTCACGCACTGGGCGGCGATGCAGACGATGCAAAGTCTGCGGTACGAGTCGAGCGCGTTCGATTACAAACGCCCCGCGTCCCGCTTTGAAGCGGCGAGTACGCTCGCGTCGATCAGCTACGTGACGGACGACGGGCGACACCAGGCGCAGCAGCACCGGATTCCGAGCGTGCCGATGACGGTCTACGAGCCGACCGCGTACGGCTACCCCGATTCCGATAGCGGCGCGGCCCGCGCGCGCCGGCGCGTGCAGGGCTGGGATGCACGTGCCCGGCGCTACTTCGGGGTCGGCAGTCTGCGCTGGCTCGATGCGGGGTCGCGCTTCGTGCTGAACGACCATCCGCGTCATCCGGAGCGCGATGCCGCCGACCGGACGTTCCTGGCGGTCGAGGCGCGCTGGTTCATCGAGAACAACGTGCCGATCGGCCAGCCGATGACCGAATTCCCGCTCAGCCTGCGCGCGACGCTGGCCGAGCAGCAGGCGGCACACGGCGCACGCTTCGCGACGCCGGGGCACGCCGAGGACGGCACGGCCGGCTTCTTTGTGCTCGAGGTCGAGGCGCAGGATGCGCGGGTCGAGTTTCGTAGCCCATTCGAGCATCCGAAGCCGGCGATGTCGATCGAGCACGCGCTCGTCGTCACGCAGCAGGGAATCGAGGCCTGGTCGAACGAGCGGAATCAGGTTCGCGTCCATTTCGCATGGGACCGGAAAAACCCGGACGGCGCGTTCAATGCGTCGCCGCTGCTGTCGTCGATGCAGGCGGACACGGGCAACGGTTACGGCGCGGTGCACGTACCGCGCGCGGGCGAATGGGTGCTCATCGGCTACTGGGGCAATGACTGTGACAAGCCCTTTATTCTGGGGCGTGCCAGCGGCGGCACGACGCCGGCGCCGTGGCATACGAACGTGCTGCTGTCGGGCTTCCAGTCGCTGGGCTTCGGCAACACCGGCGCGTACAACGCGTTCGTGCATGACGACGCGACGAACCAGGGCGGCACGCGGCTCATCAGCTACACGGGCAAGAGCTACGCGGCGCTCACCCAGGGCTATCTGATCCAGCAGGACGGCAACACGCGCGGTCGGTATCTCGGCCAGGGGTTCATGCTGCATGCCGACGAATATGGTGCCGTGCGGGCGAGCAAGGGCCTGTCGATCAGCACGCACCCGAAGGCATACGACGACGAGCAGCTCAGTGTCGACGAGGTCCGCGCGCAGTTGCAGAAGACCGGGATGCTGGTGGAATCGCTGTCGAGCGCCAGCGCGACCGCGCAGGCCGAATCGCTGCAGGCGGGTCAGGACGCGCTCAAGGCGCTGACGGCGGCCGCGCAGCATGCGGTGTCGGGGCAAACCTCGGGCGGGGTGACCGCCGGCGGCGGCACGGGCAGCGCCAACGGGTTTGCGAAGCCGGTGATCGTGATCGCGACGCCCGCGGATTTTGCCGCCGTGGCGGACCGCTCGGCGCACGTGGTAGCCGAAGCGGAAGCCAACGTGATCAGCGGCGGGAACACGCACCTGGCGAGCGGCAAGTCGCTGATCGCGGCGGCCGCGGAGAAGATCAGCCTGTTCGTGCACAAGGCCGGCATGAAGCTGTTCGCCGCCAAGGGGCCAATTGAGGTGTCGGCGCACACCGATGAAATCAAGCTGAACTCGGCCAAGGATACATCGCTGTTCAGCAAGAAGCGGATCGTGATCGAGGCGACCGAAGAGCTGATTTTGAAGTGCGGCGGCTCGTACTTGCGCCTGACGAAAGCCGGCATCGAGGACGGCACGCGCGGCGCCCGAACGATCAAGTCGGCGTCGTTCAGCCGGCAGGGGCCCAGTTCGGTGGCCGAGCACATGAACAGTTTGCCGCAGGCGCAGTTCAACGATCCGTACATACTGCGCGATCGCGTCACGGGCGAGGTCCTGAAAAACCACCCGTACGAACTGATCCGCGGGGACGGCACGCGCCTGACCGGGATGACGAACGAGCTGGGGCATATCACCGAACAGAAGAGCGAGGATATCGAGAAGCTGGCGGTGCGCGCGTTGCGGCCGACGCCGAGCGGTCCCGCGGCATGAATTCGATAACCGATGTGCGAATTTGAAAAACGACGATGACCGATAACACGAATCAAACCGGCGGCGGTTCGCCGTTCGACGATGGCGCCGAGCAAGAGGTCGTGCAGCAGATCGGGCGCACGGACAAGGACGGCGCGTCGGTCGGCCACTTCACGTTGACGCCGGCGAGCGACACGCGACGCAAGGAACTGCTGTGCGACGTTCGGCCGATCATTCCGGTGATCTTCCTGCCGGGGGTGATGGGCTCGCCGCTGGTGAACACGGAAACAGGCGACGAGATGTTCTTTGCGCCGAACACGGACGGCTGGCTGGGGGACGCGGGCGCATTGCCGACGTTGCTCGGCATGTGGTTCAAAGGCGCGTCCACGCGGGAAACGCAGTTTGATCCGACCGTGGCCGCAGTGACCCCGTTCGGCCCGATCCGTGCCGGCAAGCTTCAAAAGGATGACACGGAAAACCAGTATGTCGACGAGGCAGAGGCGCGTCGACGCGGCTGGGGCTCGGTGTACCGCTCGAGCTATCAGCCGGTGCTGGCGTGGCTGGAAGAGCAGTTGAACGATGTGAAGCACCTGAACGAGGTGCAGGGGCAATGGGTCAAGCCCGACCCCGACGGCAAGAAGTGGACGCTCAAGCCCCTGCTGGATACCGAGCCGGCCGACTATGGGGCGACCGATGCCGGCGCGCAAGGCCGGGGGCAGAAGCTCACGGAAAAATCCGAGGCTTTCCAACACTTCCTGAAATACCGGTACCGGGTGTATGCGATCGGCTACAACTGGCTGCAATCGAACGAGAAGTCGGCCCGGGACGTGATCGAGGGCATGGATTTCAAGGACAAGAAATCCGGCAAGTCGATGCGGCTGATGGGGATCAAGGAGATCATCGCGGAGAACGACAGCGGCAAGGCGATCATCCTGACCCACTCGATGGGCGGCTTGGTCGCACGCATGGCGATCGCGATGCACGGTGGAGCGGACCTGATGCACGGCGTGTTCCACAACGTGCTGCCGGCAACCGGCGCGCCGATCGCGGCGAAGCGATTCCGCACCGGTGGCGGCAGCGAAGGCGGGCTGAACGGCTTCATCAATGGCGCGCTGCTCGGGAGCAACGCGGACGAGTTCGTGGCGGTGGCCGCGAACGCGCCGGGCGCGCTCGAACTGTTGCCGATGCCGGATTATCACAACGGTGAACCGTGGTGGATCTTTGCGCGGCTCAACGGTGAACCGGTGATGAAGTTGCCGAAAGAAGGCAACGTTTACAAAGAGATTTATGCCAATTCGAAATGGTACGGTTTGGTCCCAGAACAATCGTCTTCGCTGCTCGATCCGGCGGGAATCGTCAAGAAGCGTCTCGACGCCCTACCAATAAAGACGAGTGTATCTGAGAATTTCAGCAATGTTATGGGTGATGTGGTGGATAACCAGAAGAAAATAATAAATACCTACCACGATAAAACATATGTTACCTATGGGGACGGCGCTTTAAAACCTAAGAGCTCGACCACATCGAGCGAAAGCCACGGCAAACGCACGATCGAACAAGGCAAGAATCTCGACGACCTGTTGGCATGGGGCACGGTAATCTGGAAAGGCATCGTGCCGCCGGACGTGACGGAGGAAGAACTGCGTGCGGCGCGGTTCATGCACGATTCGCATAGAGGCACGGTGCGCGTGCACCTGGACTCGCGCAACGTCACCATCGAATTCGAGGTGCAGAAGGTGACGAAGTTGCCATCGGACAGCGACGTGCCCGATCCCGAGAAGAATGGCATCGTGGCGGGAGACGGAACGGTGCCGGTCTGGTCCGCGGAAGCCCCCGCGCGCGGCGCGAATGGTGGAGCGGCCCCAGGCGTTCAAATGGTGTTTGACCAAGGAGGCTATGTGCATCAGGAAAGCTACAACCATCCGTGGGCGCGCTGGGCGTTGCTCTACAGCATCGTGCAAATCGCACAGGATGCGCCGGAGCCGAAATGCTGACACGTCTTGGCCGACTTCTGTTTCTAGTAGCGGGCGTGTGCGCCTGTTCGATAACGTTTTCTGTGGAACCGACGATGACGAATCCCTTGTTGACCAAGCCGCGCCCGTGGTGCATCGGCCGCTTTGTATTCGAGCGACCCACGGCGAGCGAGATCACGAACCAGCGATACGCGTATTGGGGGGAGAAGCTGGAGACACAGCACAACGTATCGTCTGCAACGTATCAGGCCAAGGTTGACGGCCTCGAAAGGGAATTGAAAACAAAGAAACGCACTGATCCGGGTAGTAGAGATAATAAAACGTATAATCCGTGGTTAGAAAAAGTATTGTCACCAAAGACTGACTCCAGAGTTTTTGCTTATAAGAAATTTTATACTGAAGGGGTCGCTTTACCGTTTCAGACGGAAGGTTACATTTACGAAAACAAAACCTTGTTCCATATGACTGGGTCATTTGGCTCAGGGGGTCTGGATAAGTTTGAGCCTGTTTACACCGATCTCTATCGTCGCATCAAGGCACGCGATAACTGGTCCGTGCCGACGGAGTCGGGATTCTGCTTCGACGGCGGCATTGCCACAGGCTCGTCGACTTATCCCGAAGAAGTGAGCCAGTCGTTCGCGCTGATGCCGGGACGGCCGGCGCTGCTGGTGATCCAGATGCGGGATGCAGTTGACGTCGACCAGAAAGAGCCGCTGACCAAGACACTGCCCGCCCTGCGCGCGCAGATGGACCGCGTGTCGAGCGGCAGCTACCGCATTCTGCGGCAAGGCAAACGCACGGTGGCCGGGATGGACGCCGAGGAAGTGCTGTTCGCGCTGAAGGAGGGCGAGATCACGTCGTACCGCTTCTACCTGCTCGCGCCGGGTGATCCGAGCACGTTGGCGAAGCCGCATACGGCCATCCAGTTGCTGCTCGGTGCGAGCAGTCCCGATTTGAAGCCTGAAGAAGCGACTTCTCCGGTCGACGAGGCCGGCGCTCTGCAAACGTGGGACACGCTGCTGAACAGCCTCCGGCTGCGACCGGGTGCCGTCTGAGCGGAGTTGACATGCGACGCTACGACATCGTGAAGGGTGACACAACGACCGTCGGCGGCATCGTGCAAGGAGGCGATGGCGCCGATCTGATCGGCGGCCGAGAGCAAGCCTACGAGCACGATCCGGTGTGGTGCCCCGTCTGCAAGACAGTGGGTACGATCGGCTGCACCGGCCCGCGGATCTCCACTACCGGACCGGATGGGCGAGAGGCGGCGCTGAGCGATGATCTCTGCCTATGCGCGTGTCCGACGCCGCCGAAACTGGTGGCGTCGCAATCCGTGTCATATATCGAGGTCTGAACAGGGATCCTATGCACTTGCACCGTATTGTGTTCCTGGTCCTGCTCACATCCTTTGCATTTCTTTCCGGATGTGCGGCATTGCACATCTGCGGACCATTCGATAGTTACGAGGAAGGCACTGGAACGTACATTGACTGGCAGGCTGATACTTTGTCAGCCTATCATTTGGGGGTAGAGCAGGCACGGGATCAGTGCAGGGATGAGCTGATAGAGCAATGTGTCGCCAAGTATGTTGAACTGTGCCGGAATCGCTCGGACGAGCGTTTCAGGAACATGAGCAAAGCGGATGCTGATCACGCTTGCGCACGTGTCGATCCGTTTATTCAAGAGCCCGGCATGACGTGCGAACGATTTCAGGAACGCGCCGACGCTGCCGGAATATGGAGGTCCGTCAAATTGCCTTGGGAAGACGCGTGCGGGAGTTGCGCCTACGAGCCCAACGCGCAACATCGCGATCCGTTCATCCCACGTGCTGACGATCGCATGTTCGACGCGTGTATGGTCGACAAGGAATTCAAGCTGGTTACCAAAACAAGCCGGGGGACATGCGAGCCCCGTGGGATTTTGAACGGAGTCTTGTAACAGAGCACTGCGTGGGCGAGGATGCGACGCTACGACAGCGTGAAGGGCAACCAACTATCGATGTCTGAATCGAATTCTAGCCAATACCCCTGATCCGAGCATCGCAATGACGACTCCCCATCTCCTGGAACCCGGCGGATTTACCTTGTCCGACGGACAGCTTTTCGCCGAGGGACGCGAGCTGGACGTGTTTGGCGATTCGCTCGACACGCAGGACATTTTCAGCCTCGCGATGTCGGCGTCGCTTGACCTGCACGGCAAGCCTGTTGTCTGCCAGGACCTCCTGCCAGAACTGTCAATGCGGATCGAGGCGCACCCGCTGCCCGCCGGCAGCGACCCGGCCGAGCGGACGCAGTACATCGGCCAGGCGTGGCATTCCGTGGCCGAGGTCCTGATCCAGCGGCACGGTCGTCTGGAGAGGGATGAATGCGTGACACTGACGGCCCCGGCGGGCGTGCAAGTGACACTGGCGCGCACAAGCGGACAAACCGTCCTGCCGCCACACGCGATGCGCCTCCGGGTCGAATATAGTCCTGTCATCCTCGCCCGGTTTCTCGTCGCGCGGCACGAGCTGCCGCTGATCCAGCAGTCGCATCGCACCACGGCTCCCTTCGCGAGCGTGAAACACCCGCGCTCAACCCGACTCGCGCCCAATACGCCGCCGATCGCGGAGCTGATTCGCGAGGCGCTGCTCAAAACCGAGCAGGCCGCGGATGACCGATTCGCGCGCCTGCCGATGCCGGTACGTTACCGCGCCAGTGGCGCACTCGGCGCCTGGTCCCGCGTCAGGGCGGCCGCCGGCCAATCCGGTGCCGAGTTCACGCAGCGACTGCGGGCCGATCCGATTTCGCTGATGCGATCGGATTTCGGCACCTATCTGGAATGGTGGAGCAACGGCAGCCCAACCCTGTTTAGAAGCACTGACGATCGCGCCCGCAGCCACGGCACGCTGTGCTGGCAGATGTTCGACGCATGCCAGGGCGTCTTGTTCGAGCCGACTCCGCCGCTGCACCACCTGCTCGACGATGCGTTCATTGCCGACGACGTGCCGGTTGGCACGATCGAGTTGCCGGCCGAGACGATGTGCATTATTCCCGATCCGTCGTGGTGGGGGCATCGCGGCGGACTGGACGCCATCATGCTGTTTCGCCGCGGGCCGGCGTCACACTCCGGGTACGCGACGAGCGACGTGATCAATGTGTTGTTCTGGACCGAGGTCCGGGCGGAATCCTGGCTCGAAACGGGAAACCTTGCGATCCCGCTGGATGATCCCCAACGAACCATCCGCCAGTTCCTCGATGGCATCGGTGCCGATCTGACGCAGAAGCAGGAAGTCGACACCGACACGATCGCTGCCACGGTGCAACATTGGCGACGCGTGCTCGACTACGCGATCAAGATGCTGCTCTACCTGGCGACCGGCGAGGCCCAGGTCGTCCAGGATCGCGCTTACACGAACGCGCCGCGTGATTTCGGCGGATTGGGCAAACGAAAGCGCACCGAGCGACTCGCGCAAATCGAAATGCTGTACGACCGTCACGTGATCGGGCCGGCCGTGCTTGATGCGTCGTCCCTCCCCTCGTTACCCGCTGAAGGCGCGCATCGGGAGGTCCGAGGCCACTGGCGCCGGCCGCACTTCAAGATGCAGCCGCACGGGCCACGACGGTCGCTGCGCAAACTGGTCTTTATCGGGCCCACCCTCGTGCGGGCCGATCGCCTCAGTCTGGCATGATGGCGCGGTCGAGATTCATTCACGAGTGGACACGATGGAAAGCAGGAAACGTGCGTTGCGCCGCACCGGCCGATAGGGCCTGACGAGAGAAATGCTGTTGCCGCTACCAACAGAAAAGGTCCGGGCGCTGTCGCTCGAGAACCATCTCGCACTGGCTACCGTGCGCGGCGGCCGCGGCGACCTCGATCAGGTCAGTTGCCTGTTGCGCGTGGTGTACCTCGCCTTCTATCTGCGGGAAGCGACTTTATCCGGCGCGGATTTTGACCTGTACCGGCGCGCCGAAGCGGCGCTCAATGCATGCGTCAAGCGTGTCGACCAAGGCGAGCGGTGCCTGCTGCTTGACCACGAACTGGCGCTCGTTGAACGGATTCGGTTCTTCACGGATTAGCATGAAGGCTCGCCCAAAAGGAAAGCGGTGCCCGAAGGAATAGACTGGTTGTGCGACCAATCAGACGATTCCAACGACCACCTCTTTCATGGCCGATCATAAACTCGACCTCCTGTTCTGGGAAGGTTTTACCGTTACCGAGCTTGAGCGCACGCCTGGCGTGACGCGCATCACCTTGCTGCCGCAGGTCGGCCATCCCGCGCAATGCTCGAGTTGCGGCCAGCACAGCGAGCGCGTGCACGAACACGGCTGGCGCACGATTCGCGACTTGCCGATGCTGGGCAATGCAGTCTGGCTGCGCGTGCGTCTGCGCCGCGTGCGGTGCGACGGCTGCGGACCCCGTACCAAGCGGGTGAGTTGACTGGATCGCCACGCCCGGATCACCCGGCACCTGGCGGAATTCGTCGGGCACTGGTGCGAGAAGCTGCCGGTTGCCCATGTCTGCCAGTTGTCGGGCTGCACTGGGAAACCGTTCGGCGCATCGATACGCGGCGCTTGCAGGCGCGGCTTGAGGCGTTGCCCGAAGCGCAGCCGCGTCGGCTTGTGATGGATGAGTTTGCGCTCTACAAGGGCCATCGCTATGCCACGGTGGTGATGGATGCCGACACGCGCCGGGTGTTGTGGGTCGGCGAAGGCCGCAGCCGGGAAGCGATTCGCCCGTTCTTCGACTGGCTCGGTGCCGAGCGGTGCAAACGTATTGAAGCTGTCGCGATGGACATGAATAGTAAGCGCCTCGCGACGGCCGTTCGCAACGCGATGCCTGCGTGAGGGATGATCGGGAATCGGGCTACCGAGGTCTCACTGACAGGCAGTCAATGAGTCGGCCTGCCGAGGCAGTTTCCCGGCCACGTTCCAGGGCAGCAGTGCATCGATGCGGTTAATCGGATGGTCAGCGATATGGGTCAGGACATATTCGAGGGAGCAGTTGTCAAATCTGGTGTATCAGCAGTCGGCGGCATGATCAGGCGGCGAGCGGTTGCTGAGCCGGTGTGCTTTCGATCACCGGGGTACCATCCTTGAAGGGAATGCCCTTCATGAGCTGTTCGATCTTGTCCACGCCGCGGATACGGCGCCACGACTGTTCAGCCGATTCGATCAGCTTGAATGCCAGACCAAGGAAGGTCGCGCGCGACAGACAGTTGCGCGTACGCGTTGTGCGATGACGTACCGTCGCAAACGTCGATTCGATCGGGTTGGTCGTTCGCAGATGCTGCCAGTGTTCAGCTGGAAAGTCGTAGAACGCGAGCAACTCGTCGCGGTCCTTCGTGACCTTCTCAGCGGCCTTGGGATATTTGGCCGAATACGTCGCAACGAACTGGTTGAACGCGACGATGGCCTCGGCTCGCGTTGCCGCATTCCAGATTTCAGACAGGGCAGCCTTGGCGCGGCCGTGCTGCGATTTCGGCAGAGCGTTGAGCACGTTGCCGATCTTGTGGAACCAGCAGCGTTGTTGCCTGGTCTGCGGGAACACTTCTTCAAGCGCCGCCCACAGGCCCATCGCGCCGTCGCCAGTAGCCAGCAGCGGGCCGGCCTGCAGCCCGCGTGCCTTCAGGTCCAGCAACAGGTCACGCCACGAATCCTTCGATTCGCGATAGCCGTCGGCGAGCGCCACGCGCTCCTTGCTCCCGTCCGGCTTCACGCCGATGATCACCAGCAGGCACTGGCCATCGGAGTCTTCGCTGCGCGCGCCGGTGTGAATGCCATCAGCCCACCAGTAGACCCAGCGCGAGCCCGACAGGTCGCGTTTGTTCCATCGCTCGAACTCGTCGGCCCATTGCGCCTTCAGGCGCACCACGACATTGGGCGAGAGGCCTTTGGCTTGTTCGCCGAGCAGCACGCTGAACGCTTCGCTCATGTCGCCGGTGGAAACACCGCGCAGGTAAAGCCACGGCAGCGCCGCGCTCACCCGGGGCGACTTGCGCACGTAGGGCGGCACGATGTTCGAGTTGAACTTCACGCCCGAGCCCGAACGGTCACGCACCTTGGGCACCTGAACCGGCACGGGCCCGACTGCCGTGACGACCTCGCGTTCGGGCAGATAGCCGTTGCGCACGATCGCGCGCCGTCCGTCCAGCGTTTTCACGTTCGAATACTGCTCGAGCAATGCCGCCAATTCCGCCTCGATCGCCTGCTGGATAATCTGCCGCGCGCCCTGCTGGATCAGGTCGTCCAGACCGGGCAGGCCCTTCACTTCCGTTGCTGCTTGACTGCCGTTTGTTTCCTGCGTACGTTTCGCCATGGTGGTGGAGTTCGGTTGCTGGGTGTTACCGTGGAAAGCAACATTTTCAGCTAACCGCCACCGCCTTCTCATTTCCCGCCGACCACCCGCCGTACACCAAATTCGACATTAGCTCTATTCGAGGTAGGCACGCGGGTTGATCCCGTTGAGCTTGCACGTCCCGATCAGACCATACATCGCCGCAGCCCGCTCGCCGCCGCTATCGGAGCCGGCGAACAGGAAGTTCTTGCGACCCAGACTCACGCAGCGCAGCGCGTTTTCGGCCAGGGCGTTGCTGATCTCGGCGCGGCCTTCTTCGCAGTACAGCACGAGCGCATCCCATTGGTTGAGCGAGTAGCGGATCGCTTTGGCCAGCTCGGATTTCTTCGACAGCGTGGCAAGCTTGTCCGTCATCCACGTCTTGATGATCACGAGCAGCGGCGCGCTTTTCTCCCGCCGCACGCGCAGCCGTTCAGCGGCAGGTTGGCCACGGATGTCTGCCTCGATGCCGTAGAGTTCGCCGATCAATTCGAGTACCTGTCGGGTCGCGTCGGTCGGCGTGCGGTCGTGAACCTCGTAGATGTACCGTCTCGCATGGTCCCAGCATGCCGCCTCACGGATCTTGCCGCTCTCGTACAACTCGTTGAAGCCGCCATAGGCGTCGGCCTGCAGGATGCCCTCGAATCCGGCGAGATGGGTCTGGGGATGGATGCCTTTGCGGTCAGGCGAGTAGGCGAACCACACCGCAGCCGGTTCCGTCGAGCCCGAACGGCTGTCATCGCGCACGTACACCCAGAGTCGCCCAGTCTTCGTCCTCTTGTTGCCCGGCGCGAGCACCGGGATCGGCGTGTCGTCCGCATGCAGCTTCGACGTTGCCATCGTGTAGCGGCGCAGCGCCTCGGTCAGCGGTTCGCAAAGCGCCTCGCACTGGCCGACCCAGCGGCCCATGCTGGCCGGGTCGAGCTTCACGCCGTCGCGCGCGGCAATCTGCGACTGCCGGTACAACGGCGTGTGGTCCGCGTACTTCGCGACGAGGATGTCGGCCAGCAGGCTCGGATGGGCGATGCTGCGCGTGATCGGCAGGCCGGGCATGGGCGGCTGCGAGAAGTGGTTGTCGCACGAACAGACCGTCTTGCGCCGAATCGTGCGAATCACCTTGAACATCGCCGCGACGCGAGCGAGCTGCTCGGACACATCTTCTCCGAGCGGTTGCATGGCGCTGCCGCACTTCGGGCAAATCGCGTCAGCGTCCAGCACGCGTGCTTCGCGTGGCAGATGCGGCGGCAACGCTTCTTTCGGCGACGCATCGCCGACAGGCGTGCCCGCGCTCGATTGGCGGGCGCGCCGCACATCGGCAACACCACGCTCGCCCGTCAGATCCTCGAGCGCGGTTTCGAGCCGCGCTATCTCCCGATCCAGTTGCTCGGACTTGCGCCCGAACTGCATGCGCTTGAGCTTGTCGATCTGCGCCTTCAACTGCTCGATCTCGAGATCGCGTTCGGCAAGCTGAGCACGGGCCTCCAGGAGCAAGGCCCGCAGCGTTTCAACATCGTCAGGAAGTTCGGCGCCGTTCGACATGCGGCGCAGTTTACGAGCCTTCCTCGCGGTTTACAACATCGACAGTGCCGCGGTACGGCGCGGCTGCCGATCGCGGTAGGGACGTCCCTTTCGGGACGCCCCCCGCACAGATCCGGACGTGCCCAATTAAGGCATCCGGCTCCTACCGTCGGTGTTTGACGAGGAAGCGTTGTTCCAGCCATGGGTGCAGGACGCGTGGCATGGGCAGGTACTTCTCAACGATCACGTTCATGCGACGCCACGTAAGCCGCCGGCGCTGGCTCCGCCTCAGAAGGCTGAGATACCAGCGAATCTTGACCAGGTGGCGAACAGCACGAACAGCCTGAAGGTTGGTCGGCACCGCAAAGTAGGCGTAATGCCCCCGCAGTACCTGAGCCAGCCACCGGCCTTGCTCGTCGATAGGACTTGACCTCATGTGCCGCAGTTCTGTCGCGATTCGCTTGACCGTCTCGGTCTTACGCTTGCGCTTCGTCTTTCTCCAGAGCTGGAAGCCTTTGCCCCCTCGCTTCTTCCCGCAAATGTGCGTGAAGCCGAGGAAGTCGAAGGTCTCGGGCTTCGAGAGCCCTTGCGCCGCGCGCCGTTCGGCAACGAAGCGCCCAAACGCGATCAATCGCGTCTTCTCTGGATGCAGACTCAGCCCAAACTTCGCCAGTCGGTCTCGCAACTCACCCAGAAATGCGTGTGCATCTGATACATACTGGAAACCAACAATGGTGTCGTCCGCGTAGCGGACAACAATCATGTCAGCGTCTGCATGACGTTTCCGCCATGCCTGAACCCACAGATCGTACACATAGTGCAGGTAAATATTCGCAAGCAGGGGTGATATCACGGCTCCCTGCGGCGTTCCCTGAGATGTATCGATCCGCGCGCCTTGCTCCAGCACGCCCGCCTTCAGCCATTTCTGGATCAGGCGGATGATTCGTCGGTCGCCAATACGGTGCTCCATAAACTTGACCAGCCATTCGTGGTTGATCGTGTCGAAGAAGCGACTGATATCGGCGTCGAGAATCCACCAGATGTTGCGCCCCTTGATTCCGTACGCGAGCGCGTCCAACGCATCATGCTGGCTGCGCCCGGGCCGGAACCCATAACTGAAACCCAGAAACTCCGCCTCGTATATCGGCGTGAGGATCATGACCGTCGCCGCCTGAACGATTTTATCCTCCATGGCGGCGATGCCGAGTGGCCGTTGTTTGCCATCTGCCTTGGGGATGTACACCCGCCGCGAAGGCAACGCCCGATACGCTCCTGCGTGGAGCCGCTGATGCAGCCGCTGGAGATTCTCTTCCAGTGCTGCCTCGTACATTCCCCACGTCATCTGGTCAACGCCCGCTGATGCGCTCTTCTTCAACGACAGGAAGCCCGCACGCAGGACGTCAACGTCAATGTGATGCAGGAGCGCTGTCAGTTTCTCCTTCCCGTTTCTGTTGACAGCTTCCCGTATGCGACTCTGCGCCTGTGACACGGCTTCCCAGCTCTGCGTCCGGACCATGCTTTGCATCATCGCATTCCCTTCGGTCCCGCTCCTTCCCTCCCCCAGCTCCGCTGCGGCTGACGCCGCTTTGTTCGCCGGTTTCCCTGGTACTACGAGCGAGTCTGACTTCTCCGGACCGTGCATCATGGTCTACGGCTCCCAGCCTTCACCATGCGGCCCATCGCCCGGCTGGCGAGGGCGGTCTGGAGACCTCGCGGTTCCCGCTCAAGAGACGTACACGCATGCCAGGGTCTACCGACGACGCGGAGCCGCCCACCGCTCGCGATATCGCGGTGGGACGTATTGCCTTCTGCTGACTGGAAAGCATCAGCACTCCGATTGGGAAGTCTTTCGTCGCTCAATGGCTGGCCTACGTGCGCCCCTGTCAACGCTTCGGTGACACTCTCGCGAGTGCCCCCGCATGACTCGGGGTCGATGTGATTCGCTAGTTCTTCATCGCAAAGGACTTTCACCTTCTATCTCTTGACGGTCTCCCGTCGCACCCAATCGATGCCTTCGAGCAACATCGACAGTTGTGCCGCCGTCAGATGAACCTTGCCACCATCAGCCTGGGGCCAGACGAAACGGCCACGCTCAAGCCGCTTCGCGAGAAGCCAGAGCCCGTCATCGCTCGCCCACAGAACCTTCACAAGATCGCCGCGACGACCGCGGAAGATGAACACGTTGCCGCCCAGCGGATTCTCCTCGAGCGCCGTCTGCACCTTCGCCGCCAGCCCCTGGAACCCGCAGCGCATGTCAGTGACGCCCACCACCAGCCAGACGCGTGTACCCGTGGGCAGCGCAATCACGATCGCAAGCTCCCCAGTACGGCCCGCAGCGTCTCGGCGTCAACGACGCCGTCGACCTTGACGACTACGCCGCCGATCCGAATCTCGATCGTCCCGGTTCGCGGCGTCGGATGGCTGACGCCGGACGCTTCTGGCGGCATGGCCACACGCGCCGGCGGCCTCTCATGAACCACCGACACGGGAATCAGCGACGTCGATTCGGCCTGCAATTGCGCGCGATAACGGCTCCGCCAAGTGAACAGCATATTGGCGTTGATGCCATTCTCCCGCGCCAGCTTCGCGACCGACACGCCGGGCTCACAGGCTGCGGCCGCCAGTCGGCGCCGAAACTCCGGATCATGGTTCGGGCGTCCCTTGCGGCTACCCGGCTTGGCTTCCGATTCCGTCACAGTGATGTCCATCAAATCGAAAATGATGGACATCACTTTGAGGTCGAGCATCGGTGCCGTCTAGGATGGTTGTCGCGAGGTGCTTACCATGAGCACCGCGTTCGATCTGGAGGTGCAAGAGCGCTGCCCGAATGCACGGTCGTGTACGACCTGTATCACGTGGTCGCCAAATACGGCCGGGAAGTGATCGACCGGCTGCGCGTCGACGAAGCCGATCGGCTCAAGCATGATCGCCCGCAGCGGCGCGTGGTCAAGCGGGCGCGTTGGCTGTTGTTGCGCAACCGCGAGAATCTGTCGGCCGAAAGCCAGATCAAGCTGCACGAACTGCTGGAAGCCAATCAGGCCCTGATGACCGTCTACGTCCTTAAATCGGTGCTCAAGGAACTCTGGCAGTCGATGACCGCGTGGCAATGGCGTCGCGCCTGGCGGAACTGGCTGGCGCAGGCTCGCGCGAGCGGGATCGAACCGCTCCAGCGCTTTGCTAACAAACTGGCCGCTTACTGGCGCGGCATCCTCTCGCGGGTGCGCTGGCCGATGCACACCGGCCAGCTCGAAGGCATCAACAACCGCATCAAGGTCATCAAGCGTATGGCCTACGGCTACCGCGACAGCGCCTACTTCTTCCTCAAGATCAAGGCCGCCTATCCAGGTAATCCGTGAAGAACCTTTTTTTATGATGACGGCCATGCCACCGACGAGACCCTCGCTGAGCTCGCCTTTGCATCGGATCGCCTGAGGTCGCAAGAACGCAGGGGAGTTACCGATTACGACGCAGTTGAACTCGACGGAGTCGTTACGCTCACTACCTGGTCCTTGTCCTGAAGCTCGACGGTAGCCTGCTTCTCGGTCACTGGCAACGACTTGTACAGCAGAGTGACCAGAGTCTCGCGCGAAAAATCGCTCATCTGCATTTCCTTGTGTGGGCCGTGCTTCGCGCAGCATGGCTACATGCCGATTCCTGCTCGACGCTGCTTCACAACTAGCCCACGCGAGCCGCTTACGAATGCTTCGTGCATGCCAATCCACAGTTATTGGCAGAATACGCTTATATTAGACTCAATCCGCCTCAACAACTCATCCGCAGCGGCTGAGAGTACACGGCGCGATTTTACAACGATGGACGTCGATTGCTTACCCAACGCCGGATGGTCAATAGGCATCGCAACTAAAGTTCCTGCTTCGACCTCTGGCTTGATCGTAAAGGTGGAGACAAAAGCGACCCCGAGGCCCTCCAATGCAAATCGCCGAAGCACGTCAAGCGTATTCGCAACAACTAGCGGCTTGAACTTGACTGCTTCGGTATGTGCTACGCTCTCCATCAGCCCGCCCAAGCCGTAAAGCGAAGGCATTGTTGCGAACGGATATGAGACTGCGCGTGCAAAAGGAATAGGTCCTACATGCTTAGCCAACGGATGATCCGGATGAACCGCGGCGATCAGCCCGTCCCGAACACTGCGATAGACGGAGATTCCATCGGTAGGAGGGGGATTATAAACGAGGCCGATATGAGCAGCATCAGTAAGGACGTCTTCGATAATCTCCCGAGTCGCACGTTGATTCAATAAAACTCGAACATTCGGGTAGTCTCGACAATATCCCCATAAGACCTCGTTTACAAACGGAACCATCATGCTCTCGCTGGCAGAGATCGAAACAATCCCCGTCTTTAGTGAGTGGAGCAAATCAATCTGTCCCCTGAAAACCTCGAATTGAGATTCACAGCCGCGGCGATACTCCAAATACAATTCTGCTTCACGTGTCGGCACTACTCCGGAGGGCTCGCGATCAAATAGTCGAAGCTTCATTTCTCCCTCTAGCTTACGAATCTGTCGACTGACTTCTGAGACGGACATCTCAAGGCGTTCCGCAGCCTTTCTAAGCGAGCGTTCGATCATGACCGCTTCAAAACATTGAACTTGCCGTGATTTGCTAAATTCCATGACCGAATCCTAGCGCGACTCGTGGGTGACAAATTTCCGCACAGGGTGTCTCGTATATTGACAACCAGCCGGGATAAATCTTCTGTATAGTCGTTATTAATTTGACTGCACAATAACTCGATAACTTATCGCCACTGAGGCCAGAATGTCCACTTCATTTATAGAGGCGTCAACCCCACGAGCCAGTGCGTTCAGAAAAATCAATCTGCGGATACTGGCATTTCTGACAGTATGCTACTGCATCGCATATGTGGATCGCGTAAACGTGGGGTTCGCGAAGCTGCAAATGCAGCAGGAGCTCGGCCTCAGTGATGCGGCCTACGGCCTGGGTGCCGGCATCTTCTTTCTCGGTTACGTTCTGCTCGAAGTGCCCAGCAACCTGCTCCTCGTACGTATTGGCGCGCGCAAAACGTTAAGCCGGATCATGGTGCTATGGGGCACCACAACGGTGGCGACAAGCATGGCGTCTGATGTTACGACGTTTTACATTCTTCGCTTCCTTCTTGGCGTTTTTGAAGCAGGTTTCGCCCCAGGAATCATCTACTTTCTGACTCGTTGGTATCCAAAGCAGCAGATGGGTCGAACGATGGCGATTTTGATGTGGGCGTTGCCGATCGGGTCAATCGCTGGCGGTTTGGCGTCCGGCACGATTATTGAGTATTCCGATGGTTTGGCGGGCTTATCGGGATGGCAGTGGATGTTCATTCTCGAAGGCATCCCCGCGCTGATTATGGGGTTCGTCACGTTCGGAACGCTTTGCGAGTCGCCGGCTGAGGCAAGCTGGCTCACGTCACACGAGAAACGGGCCGTCCTGACGGAACTGGGCCAGACGCCTCCGGCACGCCCGGCCCATGGAGCATTGATGCGTGTCGCCACCGACCTGCGCGTTCTCTTATTGGCGCTGACGTATTTCGGCCTCATCAGTGGAATCTATGCTGTCGGGTTCTGGCTACCGACCATTCTCAAAACAGCCGGGTTACACAGTTACATCGAAATCGGCGCGTATTCGGCTGTGCCGTACGTGCTGACTATCATCGTGATCTATGTGGTTGGTCGACTCTCCGACCGCAACCGTGAACGACAACTTCATGCTGCGCTGGCAACCGCAGTGGGTGCAGTCGGCCTCATGGCTACAGCCCACTTCTCCGACCAGTTTGTCGTGGCGCTTGCAGCCATCTCTATTGCGACGGCGGGAACGTATGCCGGTTACACCGTCTTCTGGGCCATACCAGCCGACTATTTTTCGGAAGACACCGCCGCTGTTGGCATTGCATTTATCAATACGTTAGGTCTGTTCGGCGGATTTTTTAGCCCAACCGTGATCGGCTGGATGAAAACCGCAACGGGAAGCAGCGAGGCAGGTTTTCTTGCGATTGCGATGCTTCTGCTCACAAGCGCTTTCGTGCTCGCTGCGCGTCCCGCACGGGACGTCAAGGTGACCGCATCATGAAAATCTATGTTGGCGGATTCTTGCACGAGACCAACACGTTTGTTGAGACACACACGCAGTATGCCGATTTCGCGAATGGCGCAAACGGTCCAATTGCGGTTGGCGACGCTATCTTTGCAATGCGTGATGCGAACCTTCCGATTTCTGGCTTTTTGCAATCGGTCGCGGATACGCCGAATGTTGTTGTCCCTGGGATATGGACTTATGCGACGCCATCTGGCCTCGTCATGGACGACGCGTATGAACGAATCGTCAACGAAATCCTGCGCCGCGCTACTGAAGTACGTCCAGATGCAATCTACTTGGACCTGCACGGGGCAATGGTGTCCGAACGCTACGAGGATGGGGAAGGCGAATTGTTGCGGCGACTACGCATGCAAATCGGTCCGCGGCCGATAATCGTTGCGTCCCTCGATTTGCACGCAAACGTCACCGAGCAGATGTTCGAGCATGCCGATGCACTCGTACCGTTTCGTACCTATCCGCATGTCGACATGGCGAAGACTGGGGCTCGCGCGGCTCGGACTTTGTTTCGAATCGCCGAATCGGGTAGACGCTCGCATCGCGCGTTTTGGCGTGCTCCATTTTTGATTCCGATTGAGGCGATGTCTACCTCACAGTCCCCCGCTGCAGAGATTTATGCCCTCGTTGCGGACGTAGAGCGAAGGTATGACGTCGACCTTGGTGTTGCGCTCGGGTTTCCTGCTGCCGACATCCGCGAGTGTGGGCCGGCCGTATGGGCGTGCGGTTCTAGCAAGCGTGGGGTCGAGAGTGCACTTGACGAACTCAAACTGCTGATTGTGGAGAGCGAAGGAAAATGGAAAACGACGTATTTCAGCCCTGATGAAGCAGTCCTCCGAGCCAAGAAGCTCGCAGACTCAGCGCTGCACCCAATCGTGATCGCGGATACGCATGACAATCCCGGTGCTGGCGCGGCTTCCGACACGACAGAAATGCTCGAGGCGCTACTTCGGCATCGAGTGAGACGTGCCGCTATCGGGATCGTCTGCGATCCTGCTGCGGCACGGAGGGCTCACGAGGCAGGCGTCGGCACTCGCGTAAGCATGGCACTTGCAGAGCACACGAATCATCCGCTGCGTGGTGACTTTCTCGTCGAGTCGATATCTGACGGCCGGTGCAGACTCGAAGGCCCGATGATGCAAAACTTGGAACTTCACCTCGGTCCATGCGCGTGTTTAAAAATCGATGACGTGCGTGTCGTGGTCAGTACCGTGAAAACGCAGCTTCTGGATCGCAACCTGTACAGAATGGTCGGTATCGCTCCAGAGAAAATGGCCATCTTGGTAAACAAGAGTTCCGTCCACTTTCGG